>JAJVIF010000001.1:1304451-1630564 GCA_022072165.1 bacterium
AATCGCTCGCGGAAGGAATGTCCCGCATCGAGGAAAGCAGCAAACGGCTCGTGAAGGAGTCGCTCCTGGGCGAAGGGAATCAGACGGAGCGGGGACAGGGACGACTCCTGGCGCTGCAGGCGGTCTTCCGACGCTGGCCGTATTGGTTGTCGCGACGGGCCGAGATCCAGGGATTGCGGCAGGTGGGGGATCGTCAGCTTTTTCCGTTGATGAAGGACCTCCTGCGTCCCCCCCTGGGACATCCGCGTGAGCAGGAACTACTGGATCAGCTTGCAGCTCTCCTCCGGAGCGGGGAATGACGCAGGCACCGCCGCCGGACCCGATGGACTATGCGGCGGCAGCCGAAGAAATTACGCCCCGCGCGTTGCCGCCGGGCGACCCGGTCGCGACCACCGAGGATGCCGAGCCGGAGATTCCGCTGGAGCTGGTGTTGCGTCCCGCGCCGCGCATCGCGCCATCGATGCTCTGGGGCGGATTGCTGACACTGAGCGTGCTCATAGCGTTGCCCTTGCTGATGCGGCTACCGGTCTGGCAAACACGTCGGGTCTCCTCAGCCGAACAACAGGCGCTGGCCGGACTCCGCTCGCTGGGTGCCGCGCAGGAGGCGTATGCGTCACGGCGCGCGGAACAGAGCTACGCCTCGCGGGAAGGCTTGCGGATCGCCGGGCTGTTTCCGGAGCCAGCGATTCGGGACTTACGGAGCGGCGGATACAGTCTGGCCTACTGGAACGCGTGGCCTGCGCTCTGGGTCGACAGTGGGATGAGTCCGGCGTCGGTGGCTCCGGGGACGCCCTGGCGCTCCCGGACGAGGGTGCGTCCTGCGACCTACACGATTGTCGCGCTCCCGCCACCGCGCAACCGCACCGGACTGCGGACTTTCGCCCTCTGTTCGGATGGGGTCCTGCGGGTGGCGGACCGGTCACTCCCCCACTTCGAGAATGCCTGTGACTGGCCAGTGCTCCCCCCGGCTTCCCGGTAGAATCGGGTGATGGGCGATCCGCGCTGGGCCTGGTTGCATGGGGTGGGCTGGACGCTGCTGGCGATGGGGGGCACCCTCTGGCTGCTGCTGGAGATTGCGGGAGTTCCGGGGCAGCAGGGACGGGTCCTGCGGGTGATTTTTGCCGGTCTGACGTTGCTGGGGCTGGTGATGCTGGGGGTTTACTTCGGCGTCAATCCGGGCCACACCCCGCTGGATCAGGTCGCGATGCTCATGGTGCGCTGACTCTGGGAGTTGGGGAGCCTGGGAGCGGCTCTGCTAGGCTAGGGCGTTATGAGTGAACGCCCTGCCCCGACCGGTCTCGATGCCCTCTTTGCCCCCCGGGGAGTCGCCATCATCGGCGCTTCCCGCGAAGAACACACCATCGGTCGGGAGATTCTGGAGAATCTGATTGGCGCGGGATTCCAGGGACCGATTTTCCCGGTGAATCCCAAGGCTCCCTGGGTCAACAGCCTCAAGTGCTACCCCTCCGTGACCACCATTCCCGACCCGGTGGATCTCGCCATCATCGTGGTGCCATGCGTCCATGTCCCGGGCGTATTGCGCGAATGCGGGCAGCAGGGGATCCGGGGGGCAGTGATTATCTCCAACGGCTTCAAAGAGGTGGGAGGCGAGGGCATCGCCCGGGAAGAGGAACTGCTGGCGATCGCGGCGGAATATGGCATCCGGCTGATTGGTCCGAACTGCATGGGGATTCTGAACATGGACCCCGCCATCGGGCTGAATGCATCGTTTGCCAAAGCCGTCCCGACCCCGGGTGCGGTGGGCTTTATGTCGCAGTCCGGAGCGCTCGGCGAAACGATTCTGAATGTCGCGGAAGATCTGGGCCTGGGACTGGCCCAGTTTGTCAGTCTCGGCAACATGGCCGATGTCGATGGGCTGGAGCTGCTGGAGTACTGGGGCAAAAATCCCGACATCCGGCTCGTGATGATGTATCTCGAGCAGCTGAGTGAGCCGCATCGCTTCATCGACATCGCGAGTCAGGTGACACGCCACAAGCCGGTGGTGGTGGTGAAGGCCGGACGCTCCCCCCAGGGGGCCCGGGCGGTAGCCTCGCATACCGGGAGTCTGGCGGGCAGTGACGTCGGACGAGTCCATCTGTTCGAGCAGTGCGGCGTACTACGGGCAGAGCGGATGGAGGAACTCTTCGACATCGGGATGCTGCTGGTGAGTCAGCCCCTCCCCCGGGGGAATCGGGTCGGGATCGTGACAAACAGTGGTGGTCCCGGGATTCTGGCTACCGACGCCCTCATCGCAAACGGCCTCCAGGTCTCGCCGCTGAGTCCCCGGACCCGGGACAATCTGCGTCTGCGGGTCCCGACAGGGGCCTCGCTGAATAATCCCGTCGACCTCACCGCTGGCGCGACTTCGCAGCATTTCCGCCTCGCCATCGAAGCGCTGCTGCAGGACCCGCTTATCGACATCCTCATGGTTGTCTTCATCAGTCCGGTGATGCTAAATGCGGCCGAAGTGGCGGACTATATCGTGCAGGGCGCGGGAGTCACCGACAAGCCCGTGGTGACTGTCTTTATGAACGAACGGCAGGGCGAAGACGCGGTGCGTCGGCTGCAACAGGCCGGGATCCCCAACTATCGCTTCCCGGAGTCGGCAGCCCGGGCGCTGGCAAGTCTGACCTGGTACGCCGACTATCTGTCCCAGCCTGCAGGAGAGCGTCGGGCTTTCGACTTTGATGTCCCGGCGCTCAAAGCCCTGCTGGCGCAGGCGGCACCCGATGGCTGGCTGCCGTTTGATCTCGCCATGGAGTTACTGGGCCTTATCGGTATTCCGACGGTTCGGTCCCGGTTCGTGGACCGGGAGGCTGCGCCACCGCCCGAGGGAGCGTATACCGTGGTGCTGAAAACCATCAGCCCCAAGTTACAGCACAAGTCCGACGCGGGGGGAGTCGTAGTGGGAATTGCCGATGCCGCGCACTGGACCACCGCATTAGCGGCCATGCACGAACGCTTGCGGCAGGCGGGCCTCCAGCCGGCGGACTACCGGATTCTGGAACAGGAGCAGGTACCCGGCGGCGAAGAGATCATCATCGGTGTCAGTCGGGAAGACTCGCTGGGGCATCTGATCATGTTTGGGCTGGGGGGGACTACGGTCGAAGTCCTGAAGGATGTCGTCTTCCGGCTGCATCCCCTCACGACCCTGCAGGCAGCCAAGATGGTCCGGGAGATTCAGGGACTTCCTCTGCTCACCGGGTTCCGGGGCCGGACTCCGACGGACCTGGACTTTGCCGAGGAACTCCTGTTACGGGTCAGCGCCCTGCTGGAAGTCTGCCCGGAGATTGTGGAACTGGACCTGAATCCGTTCATGCTGACCGACCAGGCGGCAAGCAGCCGGGCGGTGGATGTCCGTCTCCGGGTGGCGACGAGCGAGTAACGATCAGACTCCGGCTTTGCGGGTCGGTTCCTTGTCACTGGCTTTGTCTTTCTTCTTCTTCGCGGCGGAGTCCTTCTTCGACTGTTCAGCCGACTTGCGGGCCTGACGCTCGAGTTCCATGAAATCCGGGTACTGGTAAGTGAAGGCGGACTCAGGCGGAGTCGGATTGAGGAAGCGGACCAGCGACTCCTGGTCATAGTTCGCCACGAAGGCATCGACACGTTTCGCCCGGTCTTTCGATGGCGGGTGCGAGTGCAGGTACTTCAGGATTCCGAGACTCTTTTCCTTTTCGGCTAGGAGGCGCAGGAAGTCAGCCATGGCGTCGGGGTCATAGCCAGCTTCCGTGGCGAGAATCACGCCATAGCGATCGGCCTCGGTTTCCTGATCCTGCGAGTAGTCTGCGGTGAGGTAACTCTCCGTGAGGGCCGCGACATACTGCGCATCCTTCCCAAGCCGCTTGCCGAACAGCAGGTCGAGGGCTGTGAATGCAAGAGCCTGTCGCAGCACCTTTTCGACACGCCGGAAGGCGTGAAGCTCTGACAGGTGGCCGAGCTCGTGGCCAATCACCGCCGCCAGCAAATCATCGTTTTTCCCCACGGCATCCAGCAGCCCCCGGGTGACGTAGATGTGGCCGCTGGGGAGTGCAAAAGCGTTGATTTCCTCCATGTCCAGGACCTGAAAGGCGAAGACGGTCCCTTCCTGGTACTTCGCGAGCTTTGCCAGCCTGTCGCCGATGCGACGCACCCGGGCCTGCGCCTGGGCGTTGGGGTAAAGACCCTCTTTTTTCTCGATTTCCTTCGCCGCATCGCGACCGGCGGCACGAACCTCGCCTTTCCCGACCAGGCTTTTCGCTTCGGCAGATGGCACCAGCACCAGCAGGCTGCAGAGCAGCAAGAGGGTCAGTCGACCTGTCCTGCCCAAGGCTGTTGCGATCCGGATCATGGGGCACCTCCTGTCAGGCACTCAGACACTGTGTAGCGCGTTCCGGCTCATTCCTGCGGCGGGACATCCCGCCAGCGTCGGCCGATCTGATGCGGCAGCCTCAGGAGGTCGAGCACCCGGGCCACGATGGTGTCCGCGAGGTCATCGATGGACTCCGGATGGTGATAGAACCCCGGGGCGGCCGGGACAATGGTGGCACCGGCCTCCGCCAGGGTCAGCAGATTGCGCAGATGGATTTTGTTGAAGGGCGTTTCCCGGGGGACCAGAATCAGGGGGCGCTGCTCTTTGAGCATGACATCCGCAGCGCGTCCGATGAGATCCGCGCTGATGCCGGCCGCGATCTGCCCCACATGTCCCATGCTGCAGGGAATCACCACCATGCCTTCGGCTTCAAAGGACCCTGATGACGGACCGGCCCACATGTTGCCTGGTTTGTGAGTCAGCAGACGGGGATAGTCGTAAATCCAGCGCTGGTGTTCCGGCGAACACTCGTAGGCGAGGACCTGCTCGCCGACCGTGCTCAGGATCAGATGAATTTCACCGTCGTAGCAATCTGCGAGGGCACGCATGAAGCGGGCGGCATAGATACTGCCGGACGCGCCAGTGATCCCCACCACGAGCCGTCGGGCCTGGCTCATGACAACATCGCCTCGCTGACGGCGGGCGGCACATAGTGCGCGTCGGGTTTGCGCCCGACATGGAGCGTGGCGACTCCGAGGAACTGGTCTTCGATCTGAAGCTCCACAAGGCCGGCCTGCTCCATCAGCTGCCCCAGCTCCTGGGGGCTGAGGAACGACTCCACCGAGGCGGAGAGGTAGCGATAGGCTCCGGCATCAGGCGCGACCAGTCGGGCGATGACCGGCAGGATGTGGTGGGTATAGAGGTCGGTGCAACGACGGCGGAAGGTGCGGGGCTGGCGCATGAATTCGAGGATGCAGACATGTCCGCCAGGCCGACAGACCCGGGCCATTTCCGCGACTCCCCGGGCGGTGTCTGAGACGTTCCGGATCCCAAACGCGACAGACACGGCTTCGAATGTGTTGTCGGCGAAGGGAAGTTCCAGCAGATTTGCCTTTACGAACTCTGTCCGGTCGGTGTAGCCGAGTTGTCCGGCTTTCTGAGTCGCCCGATCCAGCATGGCCGCTGAGAAGTCAATGCCGACTCCCCGGAGGGTGTAGGCGGTCTGGCGCATGAACTCGAACAGGACATCCCCGGTGCCGGTAGCGCAGTCCAGGACCTGCCCCGTTTCGCCGACTGCCGCAAGTTCCACGAGGCGACGTCGCCAGGCGACATCCAGCGAACCGGAGAGGACCCGGTTGAGGAAGTCGTACCGGGGGGCAACCCGGTCGAACATCGCCTCAATGTCGCTGTCGGCCTTCTGGAGGTTCCGCGCAACATCGGTGGGGGCCTGGTTGGTCGACGTGAGAGCCATGTGCAGAAATGAGTGTAGCAGGGTGCGCGAAAGGCTAGGGTGCATTAAGGGTGCTTAAGCGAGGAGCCCACTGGGAGTCGATGTTGTAGTGATACGCGACAGCGGAGGCGGGCATGAGTCGGCGGGCAGACATCCTGAAAAAAATCACGCAGGTGCCACGCCTGCCGGTGGCCGCCATCGAAGCACTGAAAGCGCTGCAGGACCCCGACAACTCCGTGGATGCCGTGGTCCCGACGCTGGCTCATGATCCTGGACTGACCGCCGCGATTCTGCGAGTCGCGAACTCCGCGGCTTTTGCCGGGCAGCGGGAATGTACGGTCCTGCGGGATGGGTTGCTCCGCTTAGGGAATGAGCGGGTCCGTCAGGTGCTCGTCCGGGCGGGCCTCGGACCGGGAGCGCAAAAACCACTTGTCGGCTATGGCCTCGCCCCAGGCGAACTCCTGGAGCATTCGATGCTGGTGGCACGGGGCGCGGTCGCGCTGGGGAAGCTCCTGGGGACCCCGGTTGCGCCGGCGGTCTTCACCGCCGGCCTCCTGCACAACATCGGCAAGATGGTGTTGGGGACCTGGATGGACGTGGATGGAGTGGCGATTCGTCACCTGGCAGAAGCGGAGCGTCTGACGTTTGATGAAGCTGAGCGGATGGTGCTGGGGATCGATCACGCGGAGGTTGGGGCGGTGCTGCTGGAGTCCTGGGGGATCCCGGATGAGATCGTGACTGCCGTCCGGTGGCATCACCTGCCGGAGCGGGGTCCGGAGCCTCGACTGGCGGCCCGTCTGATCCATCTGGCGGACAGCGTCGTGATCCACGAGGGGGTCGGTGCAGGGGTCGACGGGGAGTTTTATCCCCCCTGCTCGGAGACCGTGGAAGCACTGCGATTTACGCCATCCGTGGCGCAGGAACTCGCACGGGATTTACGGGCGGATCGAAAGCGTCTTGGACGGATGTTCGGCTTTGCGACCCCGACTCAGACACAGGTCGAGGTCGTTGATCCGGAAGAGGATGACAATGTGGCGACTGCCGAACGGGGTCCGGTCATGATGCAGCGACTGCTGGGCTTCATGTTCGCCCGGAAGTAGCGACTCTAGAGCCCCAGGTCCCGCAGCAACGCTTCCGCTTTGGCGCGGGCGGCGGGTGGCAGGGTCATTGGCGCGGGCCAGTCACGGACCACTCCCTCCCCTGGCCATTTGTTGGTGGCATCGATGCCCATTTTGGTCCCGAGGCCAAAGTACGGCGCGGCATGGTCGAGGACATCGAGGGGTCCCTCGATGATCATGGCGTCACGACCGGGAGAGGTATGTGCCCCAATGCGAAAGAGGACCTCGCTGATGTCCTGGACATCGCAGTCAGCGTCCACCACGACGATGTACTTCGAGAACATCATCTGCCCAAGTCCCCAGAGGCAGCTCATGACCTTTTTGGCGTGCCCGGGGTAGGCCTTCTTAATGCTGACGAAGACGAAGTTGTGGAACACCCCTTCCCAGGGGAGGTGCATATCGACGACTTCAGGCAACTGGACCCGCAGGAGCGGCAGGAAAATCCGCTCGGTGGCTTTGCCCAGCCAGCAGTCCTCCATGGGGGGCTTGCCCACGACTGTACTGAGGTAGATGGGGTCTTTGCGCCGCATGATGCCAGTGACATGAAAGACCGGATAGGGCTCCGGCAGGGTGTAGTAGCCGGTGTGGTCGCCGAAGGGCCCTTCGATACGCTCTTCATCGAGACTTACATAGCCTTCCAGCACCATTTCGGCATGGGCTGGGACCTCGACATCGATCGTCGCGCACTTCACGAGCTCCACCGGCGACTTGCGAATGAAACCCGCCAGCAGGAGTTCATCGATGCCATTGGGGAGGGGCGCTGAGGCGGAGTAAATGGTGGCGGGGTCGCCGCCGATGACACAGGCGACCTCCATGCGATCTTTGCCCAGCTCGCGCAGGGAGCGGTATTGCTCCGCGCCTCCCTTGTGCCGATGCCAGTGCATCCCCGTCGTCTGACCATCGTAGACCTGCATCCGGTAGAGCCCGACATTGCGATGGCCGCTGGCCGGGTCGTGACTGTAGATGCCGCCGAACGTGATAAAGCGTCCGCCATCTTCGGGCCAGCATTTCAGCACCGGCAGCCGCAGGAGGTCGGGCTTGGAGTCGATGACTTCTTTCACCGGCCCATCTTTGACAAGCTTGGGCGGGAACTGCGCCATCTGCGCCAGCTTCGGAAGCATCTTGAGCTTTTCGAGGAAACCTTTGGGCAGGTCGGGGACCAGCATTCCCTGGATCTCGGCAGCGATCTCGTTCATGTCGGTGGTGCCGAGCGCCCAGTTCATCCGGCGGGAGTTTCCAAAGGTGTTCATCAGCACCGGCATGTCGTAGCCCGGGACATTCTCAAAAAGGAGGGCTTTGCTCGCCTCCCCGCGCTTGTTCATCAGGTCGGTGATTGCCGTGATTTCCAGGTCGTTGGAAACTGGTGCTGTGATGCGGACCAGTTCTCCCTCGGCTTCCAGCAGCTTCAGGAAGTCCCGCAGATCTTTGTAGCGCAGATCGGTTTTGGTGGAGGGGGGAGTCGCGCCTCGCAGGGGCCGGAGGAGCCGGCCATCGACCTGTTCGGGAGCGGTCCCCTGGCCGGGAGTGAAGCGGTAGTCGGGCAGCGCTGGAGCAGTTGGAGCAGTCATGCCCCGAGTATATGGGCAGAGTCGCGCGGGGGTGACTGGCTAGCCGCCAGCTTTGAGCGCTGCGATGCCGGGAAGCTCGAGTCCGGCGAGGAGTTCGAGCGACGCGCCGCCGCCGGTCGAAAGATGGGTGAAGCCATCGGCGACCCCCGCCTGATGGATCGCCGCAAGGCTGTCCCCGCCGCCTGCAACAGCGGTCGCATCACCATCAGCGATACGTCGCGCCAGTTCCAGGGTCCCTTCCGCGTACTGGGGATTCTCAAAGACACCCACTGGGCCGTTCCAGAAAATCGTCGTGGCTTCCGAGAGGATGTCGGAAAACTTTTCGATCGTCTCAGGCCCGATGTCGAAGCCGGCGAGGGAATCCGGGATCTGGTCCGCCGGGTGGACGCCGACGGCGGGTTCTTTGAGGGAGGTCCCGCAGACTGCGTCATCTGGCAGGAAGATCAGCTTGCCCCGCATCTCACTCTCGTTCAGAAACGCCATGGCATCCTCGAGGGCATCGGCTTCGACCAGGCTCTTGCCGACCGCCCCCCCCTCGGCCTTTATGAAAGTGAAAGCCATCGCTCCCCCGATGAGAAGCTGGTCTGCACGGATCAACAGATTGCGGAGAATCGGGAGCTTGTCTGAAACTTTGGATCCACCGACCAGCGCCACAAACGGGCGATCTTCCACGCCGAGGTTCAGCAGGCGCGAGAGCTGCTCAACTTCGTCGAAGAGCAGAAAGCCGGGGTATGAGGGCAGCAGATGGGCGATGCCGACAATCGACGCGGCGGGTCGATGGGCGGTGCCGAACGCATCATTGACATAGGCAGTGGCGAGTCGCGCCAGGAGCGCGGCGAAGGCGGGATCGTTCTTCTCTTCACCCGGATGAAAGCGGAGATTTTCGAGCAGGACGATCCCGCTCGCGGGAAAACCCTCGGCGAACGGATCAGCATCCACATAATCGGTGATGAGGGGGACCTCACATCCCAGGAGAGTCGCGAGATGGGCGGCGACCGGGGCGAGGGATAGGGTCGGGTCCACCCCCTTGGGGCGTCCGAGATGACTGGCGAGGACGACCTGGCAGCCCTGGTCACGGAGGGCCCGGAGGGTCCGGAGCGAGGAGGTAATACGGGTGTCATCGGTGATGACCCCATCGCTGAGCGGGACGTTGAGGTCGGCGCGGAGGAAGACGCGCTGTCCGTGAAGGGCAAGGGTTGCAGGGTCGGTCCACATGGCGTGGGGGAGCGTAGCAGATTGCAGTCAGGACCGGGTCAAGAGATTAGAGATTCATGTCGTAATGGACGACGGTGCTGGCGTGGCAGTCCAGCGGAGGGAGCGCTATTCCGGCATCAGGGGGATGGCGGCCGCCTGCGTAAGCGCCACCACATGCTCCAGCACCGCAATCAACGGCGACCGATCCTGCCCTTTCCATTGCCGCGTGCAATACCCCGCGATTTCTGGACCCGGCAGGAAGCCTCGCTCGGCATCATCCACCAGCAGCATCACAGGCTCCATGGCGCTGTCGAGCGACTTCATCCAGGTCAGGAGCGCCGGGGGCCGACCCTCCGGGTCATACCGAAACACCATCCCCTGCTCCAGCCCACGGACATGCAGGCTGAAGCCCCGGGAAGGGCCGACTTCCCCTTCGTTGCCGGGTCGGACTTCCAGGTCGTGCGCGACCGCGAACGCCAGACCCCATTCGGTGAGTGTCAGGGTCATGGTGCTCAGGAGGCCGCCGCAGGAGCACTGGAAGAGAGTGCCTGCTCCACACGTTGGATGTGTTCCAGTGCCCGGATTAGCTGCGCCGTGTAGCCCCACTCGTTGTCGTACCAGGCGAGGCAGTAGACGAGATGCGGATCGATGATGCTGGTCGACAGGGCATCCACCACCGCCGCCTTGTCGCTCCCCCGGACATCGCTGGAGACAATCGGATCTTCGTTGAGTTCGAAGAATGATTGCCAGGTTCCATGCGCCTTATCCCGGAACGCATCGTTGATCTGCGACGGCGACTCCACGGGTTCCCGTAACCGGATGGTGCAGTCAAGGGCCGAGCAGGTCTGGACCGGCACCCGCAACGCAGTCGCATGGAGCTTGCCCGCGAGGTGCGGCAGGATTTCCGCTACCGCTTTGCCGGCCCCGGACGAGGTCGGGATGATGTTCGTGGCGGCATTGCGGGCGCGACGCCAGTCTTTGCTGTGGCGGCGATCCAGGATCATCTGGTCGTTGGTGTAGGCATGGACAGTCGTGAGGTTGCCGGCTTCGACTCCAAACGCGCTGTCGAGTGCTGCCATCACCGGCACGGCACAGTTGGTGGTGCAACTGGCAGCGCTCACCAGGAAGTGCTGATCCGGCCGGAAACCTTCGTGATTGATGCCTGGAACCATTGAAAAGTCGACACCCTTCGCAGGCGCGCTGATGAGAACCCGCCGGGCACCCGCCTGGAGGTACGGCTCCACTTTGTCGCGGCTGTTGAACGCACCGGTGCATTCCAGCACGAGGTCGATGCCCAGCTCGCCCAGGGGGAGGTCGAGGATGTTGCGGGCTACAAAATGCCGGACCTGATGTCGCCCGATTTGCGTATGACTGTCGCGTGTTCCGCTGATATCGGGGAACGTGCCGTAGTTGGAGTCGTAGCGGATGAGATGCAGGATCTGCTCGTAGTCGGAGAGATCGTTGACGCCCACGATGTCGACCCCGGGATGGAACGCCAACTGCCGCAGGGCCAGCCGCCCGATCCGCCCCATACCGTTGACGAAGACACGCACTGTCGTTACCCCCTGTAGCGGGCCGTCTGAATCGACCGCATTTTCATCTTAGCAAAGGCCTATTGCCGGTACCGCTCATCCTCTTTGGTGAGGTCGCGATCCATCAGGACCGTCTGTGCACCGATTCTGGTGAGGGCCTGCTGCAGCATCCGGGTCATGGTGGGAGCCCGGTGTCTCCCTCCCGTACAGCCGATGGCAACGGTCAGGCTGAAGCGCCCTTCGGCGATGAACTGGGGCATCAGGAAAGTGATGAACTCGGAGAGATGACGGAGGTACTCCTGCGCCACCGGGTCCCGCATGACGTAGTCCTGGACAGCGTCATCGGCCCCTGTAAAGGGCCGCAGTTCTTCGTTGTAGTGGGGATTGGGGAGGGTCCGGACATCGAATACCAGGTCGGCATCCCGGGGAATGCCTGCTTTGAAGCCGAAGGAGACCAGCCGGACCACCAGCGGGATCGTCGGCTGGTCGGGTCGGAGGAGCGGGAGGATTTCACCCCGCAGACCGGCCAGCGTTTTGTCGGTGGTGTCGATGGTGAGGGCGGCTTCGGCGCGCAGCTCCTGCAGCAGCTCGCGTTCCATCTGGATCGCTTCCGGGAGGCTCCGGTCTGGTGCCAGGGGATGGGGACGCCGCGCTTCCTTAAAGCGCCGGACCAGGACATCTTCCTGGGCATCGAGGAACAGGACCCGGACGTCGTATCCCGCCTCCCTCAGTTCGCGGATTACCCGCATGGCATCCTGGAAAAATTCCCGGCCACGGATGTCGATGCCCAGGGCGACACCCTGAATGGCGGAGCCTGCCTGGAACGCGAGTTCGAGAAATTTGTCGATGAGCGGGAGCGGGAGATTGTCGACACAGAAGTAGCCGAGGTCCTCGAAAATGCGCAGGGCACTCGATTTCCCTGCCCCGGACATCCCCGTGAGCACGAAGATCTGCCGGGGGGCCGCCGCGCCTGCTGCGGGATCTTCGGCGACGGACTCCGGAGTCCAGATGGTGGTGCCTGATAACTCCTCGACCATAGAAGTAGTGTACCGAGAAACCGCCTGAGGTCTCGGGACGGGTGAACCCTCCCTGTAAAGAGTGGGTCATATATTGCAATTCTGGGTATCCACCGCTGGATGTCCCATCACCCGGTCACTCAGGAGGGTATTGATGCTCCGCTACGCGCTGATCTTTTTCATCCTCGCCATCGTCGCCGCCATCTTCGGCTTCGCCGGAATCGCAGGGGCGGCAGCCAACATCGCGCAACTGCTCTTCTACATCTTCCTGGTCCTGCTGCTGATCTCGGTCCTCATGAATCTGGCGGGAGGACGCGCACCAGCCCCCTAGTGCGCGCCTCACTCCTGCCAGCGGACACCTTCTGCGCGGAGCAGACGCTGTTTCAGCGGCAGCCCCCCCCCATAGCCTCCCAGCGTGCCATCGGCCTGAATGACGCGATGGCAGGGAACCACCGGCGCGAGCACGTTCGCGCCGTTTGCGTTGCCCACCGCCCGGGCCGCCTGGGGGCGCCCGATGCGGGAAGCGAGTTCGCCATAGCTGACGGTCGTTCCCCAGGGGATCTGCTTCAGGGTCTGCCAGACCTGCTGCTGGAACGGTGTCCCCAGCTGGTAATCGAGCGGCAAGTGAAACGGCTCAGGTACGCCAGTTCCGAAGCGGGCAAATGCCGCCTGGGCCTGCGCGAACGATGCTGAAACGTGAGCCTCGGGTGCTGCCAGTGGGCCGACGGTCCAGCCAGGAAGTCGTCGGTTGAGCTGCTCCAGCAGGTGGGCCTCGGCCTGGGACTGCGACTGATCAGCAAAGGCGAAGACCAGGAAGCCTGCAGGCCCCAGGATGGCTCCGCACCACTCCAGAGGCCCGTGCCAGCTGCCCATGATGAGCAACTGCGACGCGAGCGGATGGCGCGCTCCAGGCGGGGGTGTCAGGGTCCGGCAGGTGAGCGTGGTCGGCGTCATGGTCATCCTCCAGTGGAAGTGTGCTGCGCTGTGGGAATCAGGACTTCCTTGGCGCGGCCTTCCCGGCTGGTTTCCTCCTGGCTGTGGCAGTCGCTTTGGTTGCAGGCGCTTTCGCCTTCGCGACAGGTTGTTTCGCAGTTCCTGATTTCGCTGCGGCTTTCTTCAGCGCGGCTTTTTCCAGTGCGGCTTTTTTGGCGACTTTCGCGACCCCGTTCGTCGCTGGTGCCACCTCGCCAGGTTCCGGGACCAGGTCGCCAGTAAAGAGCGCCTCGTTGTTGAAAATGAGCTTCAGGTAGTGGCCGGTGTAGCTGCCATCGACTTCGGCCACCTGACGTGGCGTGCCGGTGGCGATGATCTGTCCGCCGCCGGCCCCACCTTCTGGCCCAAGATCAATGACATGGTCGGCATTGGCGATGACATCGAGGTTGTGCTCGATGACCACAACACTGTTGCCGCGATCCACCAGACGATCCATCACGCCCAGGAGCTTCTGGACATCGAAGTAGTGGAGTCCGGTGGTGGGCTCATCGAGGACGTAGAGGATGTCGCCGGTCTTGACCTTGCTTAGCTCGAAAGCAAGCTTCACCCGCTGGGCTTCGCCACCGGAGAGGGTCGTGGCGGGTTGTCCCAGACGGATATAGCCGAGCCCCACATCGCTGATGACCTGGAACTTCTTGGCAATCGCCGGGATCGTGCTGAAGAACTCCACTGCTTCATCCACGGTCAGCGCCAGGACCTCGGCAATGCTCTTGCCCCGGTACTTCACTTCCAGGGTTTCCCGGTTGTAGCGCTTCCCCTGGCAGGATTCGCAGACGACATAGACATCGGGGAGGAAGTGCATCTCGATGCGGAGCACCCCATCGCCTTCGCAGGTCTCGCAACGACCGCCCTTGACGTTGAAGCTGAACCGCCCGGGGGCATAGCCCCGGACCTTGGCCTCCCGGGTGTTGGTGAAGAGGTCGCGGATTTTGTCGAAGACTTTGGTGTAGGTCGCCGGATTTGACCGGGGGGTACGGCCGATGGGCGATTGGTCCACGACAATCACGCCATCCAGCTGCTCCAGTCCTTCGAGCTTTTTGTGCGCCCCCGGACGATCGGTCCGGAGTCCGAAGTGGTGCGCCACGGAGCGGTAGAGGGTTTCGTTGACCAGGGAGGATTTGCCGGACCCGGACACCCCAGTGACCGCACACAACACTTTGAGGGGAAACTTCGCCGTGACCTGTGCGAGGTTGTTGTGCGACGCCCCTTTGATGGTGATCCAGCCCTGGGGTTTGCGGTAGGTCTGCCGGTAGAGGTCGCGAATCCCCTTGCCGTACTTGAGATTGAGGAACCGTCCGGTGGGCGACTCCGGGATCCCCATCAGTTCCGTGGGCGTCCCCGCGCCGACAATCCGACCGCCATGCTCACCCGCCGCCGGTCCCAGGTCGATGAGATGGTCGGCAGCGAGGATCGTGTCCTCATCGTGCTCCACGACAATGACCGTGTTTCCCAGGTCGCGGAGATTCTTCAGGGTCCGGATGAGCCGGTCGTTATCCCGTTGATGGAGCCCGATTGTCGGTTCATCCAGGATGTAGAGCACGCCGGTGAGGTTGGACCCAATTTGGGTCGCGAGGCGGATCCGCTGCGCTTCCCCGCCGGAGAGTGTGGTGGCGTTGCGATGGAGGGTGATGTAGTCGAGGCCGACATCATTGAGGAAAGCAATGCGGTCGCGGATTTCCTTCATCACCTGCGACGCGATCTGCATCTTCATCGAGGGGAGCTGGAGGGTATTCACGAACGCCAGGAGCTCCCCAATGGTGCTGCGGGTCATTTCATCGATGTTGAGGCCTCCCACACGCACCGCGAGGGGGAGGGGCTTCAGGCGGGTTCCCAGACAGGCAGGGCATGGCTTGTCTGCCATGTACTGCTCCAGCACTCCCCGAATGTAGTCACTGGAGGTTTCCAGAAAACGCTGATTCAGATAAGCGATGACCCCCTCGAACAGGTGGAGCCCCCGACGCCGTTGCCCTGCGGCATTCAGGTAGGTGAACTTCACCCGGACCGGTTCATCGAGGCCGTAGCAGAGTCGCTGGAAGGACTCCTCCGGCACGTTGTCGAGGGGGGTCTGGGGATCGATGCCGATGACTTCACCCGCCGCTTCGATCAGCGACTGCAGGTAGCTCCCAGCGCTCCCTTTCCAGGGGAGGAAGCCCCCCTGACTGAGGGAGCGACTCCGGTCGAACACCAGTTCGGGGTCGATTTCCTGCAGGCTCCCGAGGCCTTTACAGGTCTCGCAGGCACCGTAGGGAGAGTTGAACGAAAAGAGCTTCGGCGTGATTTCCCCGAAGCTCAGATTGCAGGAGGGGCAGGCGAACTGCTCGGAATAGACCACATCCCGTCCCTCATCGACGAGATGGACATAGAGCAGTCCCTCACCGTACTTCAGGGCGGTCTCGACCGACTCGGTGAGTCGCTGTTGCTGCTCGGCGTTCAGCGAGAGACGATCCACCACGATTTCGATGTCATGGATGGCATAACGGTCGATCTTGATGTCATCGGACAGATGATGGATTTTACCGTCGACCCGGACCCGGGAGAAGCCCTCTTTGGTGAGGTCCTGCAGGAGCTGTGTGTAGTTTCCCTTACGAGCACGGACCACCGGGGCCAGAATCAGCACCTTCGTATCGAGGGGCATCGTGAGAATGTGGTCCACGATTTCCTGCGGACTCTGGGGCGTGATCGGTCGCTGACAGGCCGGGCAGTGTGGGTCCCCTACTCTGGCGAACAACAGGCGGAGATAGTCGTAGATCTCGGTGACGGTCCCGACTGTCGAGCGGGGGTTCCGGCTGGAGGCTTTTTGGTCAATGGAAATCGCCGGTGAGAGCCCATCGATGAAATCGACATCCGGCTTGTCCATCTGCCCCAAAAACTGCCGGGCGTAGGAAGAGAGGGACTCGACATAGCGCCGCTGGCCCTCCGCATAGATGGTGTCGAACGCCAGGGAGGACTTGCCGGACCCCGAAAGTCCGGTGATGACGACCAGCTGGTCGCGGGGGATATCGACATCGACGTTTTTGAGGTTGTGCTGCCGCGCCCCCCGTACCGAAATGACCTGCTTACCCGGTGTCATGTCTGCGGTCCCCTTTTGGCAGCCTGTTGGCCAATCTGCGAGTCTACCAGTCAGGCTTCCCTGCAGTGACGCGGTGAGGAGGTCGCGTGTTACGCTACCTTCTGCCGGTGGACTCGGGGACGCATCATACTAAACATCTGTAACCCTGGCATGACCCTCCTTCGGGGCTCCGCTTGCGGGGCCTGCATCCTACTGTTCGCTCTGTTGCTGCTGGCCCCGGCCAAGGGAGCGAGTGCGCCATTGCCTGCGCCTCCCGCCGACCTCGCCGCCCGATTTGCGCCGGTCGTGCCGTATCTCGCGCCGCTGTATGGCCCCTGCGCGACCAGGGTCCTGCAGGTCCGTGAGGACCGCCTCTATCTGGAAGAAGTGCCGGGAGTTCAGCCAGGGGATCTCTTCGCGATTTATCCGCCGGGGACCATTCTGCTGGGACCGCAAGCCACGCAGCCCCGACCCGACGCTCTCACAACAATCCGGGTGATGAGAACTACTGAAGGTGTCGTGGAGGCCCTTTTTGATGGGGATCCGACAGCAGTGCCGACCTTCGCGCCCGCGCTGCGGGTACTGACAGGTCGTGCTCTGGCGGTGGTCTGGACACCCCCGCCCGCCGAACTCGCGCCGCTGGTCGAACACTGGCGACTCACACATCATCTCTATGACCAGTTACTGGCGACTGTCCCGATTCCCCTCACTTCGCAGTCGCCGCCGGATGCTCTGCCAGATCAGGTGCCATCGCACCCTGCGCTGGTGCAACTCCCTGCCACCGAACAACTCCTGGTGACTCCGGAGGCTGGCGGATTGCTGCTGCGCTGGTCATCGGCCTATGTCGACTCGCAGCCGCCGCTGCGACTCGCTCTGCCCCTGCGCGATGTCCGCCTGACACCCCTCTACGATGCGTTGCCCGGCTCCTCCTGGGCCGGGGAGTCCCTGCAAGGGGCGGTTTCCTATCGGCTTCCGACACCGATCTGCGACTGCACCGACTCCGCGCCTTCAGCTCCAGATGACAGCTTCTGGTGTCTGACCCCGGTGAGCCTGATCCGGCTCCGCCTGGAACATGCGCGGCTGTCGGTGACCGGGCACTGGCCGCTCGACCTGCCCCAGGAACCACCGTATGGAAGGCAAGGAGCGGGTCTGCTTCGCTGGGTGCCTTCCAGAGAGGGCGACCTCCTCCTGGTGCATCGTGGCCAGGGCGGTGCCGGGCAACTCTGGCGCTGGACCGGTTCGACTGTGCGGTGGGAACGGGAATTCGAAGGGATTCCGCTCCCGGCGCCTCACGGCATGGATACAGTCAGCACAGCGCAGGATGGAAGCGGTGCTGGTCGCTTTCATCGGCCTGCCGCGTATGCGACAGCCCTCCTGTCGCCGTTGCGGGGAGTGGTAGCGGATGCGTCGGTGCAGGTTGGGGTTGATGGCACCGGCACGTTGCGACTGACCCAACCTGATGGCACGCGCGCTGAAACCAGAGCGGGGGGCTTTAGCGGTCCCGTGCTGCTGACTTCCACGATGCTGTATGCCGCGACCGGTCAGGCCGTGATGCGATATCCCCGGAATGCCGAGGGACGTCCACAGGATGCAGGACAACGGTCGGTGCAGCTGCCAGGCTGGCCAGTGGCCCTCTGGCAGGCGAACGACATGCTTTGGGCGCTGGTGACACGACCTGGCGGAGATCAGCTCCTCGTGCAGGTGCCACAGGAGGGATGGTCGGCTCCCGGCAGGTCCTCCCAGGCATCGGGGTGGCCGACTCCTGGAGGGGTCGGGCGGCTGGGACTCGCGACTGATCGACTTGATCTGACACCCGAAGGAGCGCTGACCCCGGATGAGCGCCGTCTGACAAGCGCGCTCTACGACACTCCGGCGCAGTTGTTGCCGGATGGCAAGACCTGGCCCCTCGCAGCCGTACAGATCAGTCGCAATTCAGCAGGAGATGTGTGGGAACTCGAGTTGCAGAAGGGACTCCGCTGGCCCGATGGCAGCGCTGTCACTGCAGAGGCGCTCCGGGCAGGCTGGGAACGGACAGCTCGCGCCCATCCGCTGGGAGCGCCGGCGATGAGCCTGCTGGTGGGGTACCGGGAGTTTCGTCAGGGACCTGCCACCGGCATTTCGGGTATCGATGTCATCGACAGTTCCCGTCTTCGTTTGCGTCTTACTCAACCGGAGCTGCGATTCGACAGCTATCTGGCGGACCCGGTCTTCGCGCTGGTGCGGGGCGACCGGAAGGTCCTGCAGGGTGGGGGCGTCTCGGTGTCGTATCGCCAGGGAACCGGCCCATTCCAGCCCGTCCGACTCCAGGAGCAGACCCTGGAACTGGCCCGCCAGCCAGGACACAGTGCGGGGCTCCCGCCACTCACACAATGGCGCATCGATTTACTCAGTCGCCAGGAGGCGGTCCATCGCACCTATCTGGCGGGTCGTCTGGATGTCGCCAGTGTCCCCGCTGGCGAGTGGTCCACTTTTGCAGTCCGCCAGGACATGGCGCGGCAACAGTTGAGCTTCGTCAGTTCGGCGACCCTGGGGCTGCTGGTGAATCCTGCCAGTCCCCGGTGGAGTCGTGACCTGCCAACACGTCAGGGCTTGCTGGCTTCTCCGAATCTGGAAGCCTTGCGTGAAGTGACCCTGGGTGGCCTGGTCGCACCGGCGCGGGGGCACTTTGCCGATCGCCTGGGGCTCCCTGCGGCTCAGGCTGCCCGGGCAGCGGCGGTGACTCCCGGCCCCCTGCGAGTATTGGTCCCGTCTCATCATCCTGATCTCTACGCGGCGGGAGTACGTATCCGAACCGAACTGGAAAGCAAGGATTCCCGGTGGCAGGTGCATCTGGTGCAACTGCCAGTGCGCGACCTGCTGACTCGTCGGCCAGACTGGGACCTGGCGCTTTGGGAATTCGGCGGACTGCCACAGCCCGTGCTGACAGAAGCGCTGGAGTTCAGAGCGCTCTGGACTCAGTGGGGGGGAGCGGTGAGTCCGGGGACCCCCGCGTATGGGCTGGAAGCCGAGCTGCTGCGTCAGGGCTGGTGGCGTCCGTTGGGGCACCCGCGGCAGTTATGGCTCAGAGATCCGGCGCTGCGGGGCTGGCTCGGACCGCAGCAGGCGCAGCCTGGCTGGGCTGCCGCCTGGTGGGAGCGCTAAACACCATGTGGTCCTGGTTGCCCCCGACATGGAGGATCCCGATCTGGGTGAAGTTCACCGGCGCGTTCGGCGTGCTGGTGATGCTGTTTCTCTACATCCCACTGGAAAGTCTGAATCGGATCAACCGACTCATTGGTGAGCAACAGGAACTGCAGTTGCAGGAGAGTGCAGGCGCGTTTGCCCGGCTCCTGGGGGAGCAGGCCCGGGGCATCGAAGCGAGCGTCCAGGGTGTCACGATGACGCGCTCTGTAGAACGGAACTGGAGTGCCTGGCGAGAAGCGATTGATGAGAGTTTCGCGGGGAGCAATCAGCTGGAACTTCAGAAGGCCATAGTCGAAAGCCAGATTGTGTCGGTCCTGGATTACCTGGCGCTGGTGGGGCCGCAGGGAGATCTGTACCTCGCCCATGGGGGTGCGGAAACGTACAACACACCGATCCCGTCCGGGTCCCTCCTGCGACAACTCTCCTTGTCGACCTACGCCCCAGAACAGGCGCAACGCCCGCGTCCCTCCTGGACCTGGGGGCTGGAGCACCATCCCCCATCGTCACCAGAAGGAAGCGGCCCTTTTCTCATGGTGGGGGGCCCGGTCTATCTGCCGGATCTGACAGGACAGCGCTGGCGCTACGCCGGCTGCATTGTTGGTGGGCGTCGGCTGGTTGCGACTTCGTTGGGAAGCATGGTAGCGAGTTCCGAAGGGGAGCCCATGCAAGTGCTGCTGGGGCATCAGGATGGGAGTCTGATCTGGAGCACGCTGTCGCCGACTGCCGATCCGGACCGCCTCCTTGCTGATTTTCGCGCCCAGGACATGCTCCAGCCGACGATCAGACCGTATTGGTCGTCCGTGGGTGGCACGACCCATCTCGTGAGCGTCGTGGACCTGGGGGGAATTCCGGAGCAGGCACCGCAGTGGAAGGCTGGGGCACCGCTCCTCATTGCGATGCAGCCGGAAAATCGGTCTTCGATGCTGCTGAGCGACTTTCGGGAAGGGGTCACCTCACTCGCCATCGGGATCATTCTGTCGTCCTTTCTTCTCTCACCACTGTTGGCACTGCAGTTGTCGCGGCCAATGACCACGTTGACAGCGGCTGTGGAGCGCTACGCCCGGGGCGAACAGGAGATCCCGCAAATCCCGGTGCCGCCAACCCGGGATGAGCTGGAGTCGCTGGGGCAGGCATTCAATGCCATGGTGGTGCAGCGCCAGGAAGCGGATGCCCGTCGTATCCGGGCGGAGAAGCTGGCGGTCTGGCGTGACATCGCGCAAAAGCTCGCCCACGAGATCAAGAATCCGCTGCAGCCGATCCGGCTGCACATTGAATTGCTGGCGCGCATCGCGAAGCGAAATCCGGATGCGGTCGCCGCTCAGGTCCCAGAGGCCGCCGAACTCATCCTGATTGAAGTTGAGCGGCTCAAGCATCTGGCCGATGATTTCAGCAACTTCGCCCGGATGCCGCTGCCAATGCTCGCCCCCTGCCCGGTCGAACCGCTCCTGTGCCATGCCATAGAACTGATGCAGCCCCAGTGGCCAGGCATTCCCATGACACTTGAGCCGGTCCCCAACCTGCCCCCCTATGCCCTGGATGCCGAAAAGCTGTCGCAGGTCCTGGTTAATCTGCTGAAAAATGCCGCAGAGGCCCTGCAGGACGGTGCAAGTGGAGAGCCGGGCATCGTGCTGCGGGTGGAGGAGCAACCGGACGGCGGGCTGGTGCTGTCGGTGACGGACACTGGTCCGGGGATTTCCGAAGAGGCACAGCCGCGACTCTTCACCATGTACTACACGACCAAGGAAGAGGGCTCGGGTCTGGGGCTCGCGATGGTGCAGCAAATCATGCTGGAGCATGGCGGCCAGGCAACCGTGGAGTCGGCCGTGGGGGTCGGCACCACCTTCCGGCTCTATTTTCCAGCATCGCTTCGCTTGACCCCCCAGGCATTGGGACCCGAAAATGCACCGCCCCCGGACGAGCCGGGGGCGGATGAGAGTGCAGTGCCGAACAAAGCGGCTAGCGGCTCGGATATCCCGGGAATGTGAAGCGATTCTCGCCGTCCCGCCCGATGATGTACGGATCTTCCACCGCCACGACACCGTAGGTGTTGTTCCAGACAAGGCGGAGCGTAAAGCCACTTTCCGGATCGGTGATGGCGAAGGTGGTGTAGTCCTTGCCAAAGATGGTTTCAACAGATTCCGTCTGGACCACCCAGTAAGCCGACATCCCACCGAAGCTGTCGGTCCCCTGCGTCCCACTCCGCTCACCCTCGATGGGGGCGTAGCTGTTCGTGGTGAGGCGGAGGCCATCGTGGAACACCAGCACCCGATTGATGTTGCCAGCCGGGCCCTTGTGCTGCATCACGATCATGTTGATCAGGGCGCATGTGGACTTGCTGTAGTTCCAGTTGAGGGTGATCTCGGTGCTGTACGGGATCTGTTTTTCGTTGTACTCCCAGGTTCCCTCTGCGGAGAAGGTGAACTGACCGCCATTGGGGAGAACTGCGGTCTTGCCGAGCCAGGAGCCTGCCTCGATGGTGAGAGGCACCGCGCCGTAGGTCGGGTGCTCGATGTCAAACGTCCGATTCACGTTGTTGGCGTTGGCGTTGGTCTTGTTGAACTTCAGGACATAGTCCGTCGCGTTCTTCGGGACGAACACCACACGACCATCGCAGTTCCGCTTGACACCAGAGATTTCCTTGTCACCGGTGCCAGAAACATCGGGATCGCCGGTCAGGCCGGAGTCGGGGGTGGGGGTCGGCGGGGTGCCGCCACCCAGCTGCAGGGTGTTGTCGGAGTCGTCTGAAGCTCCGGGGGGCACGGCATCAGGAGTCTGATAACCGGGGTTAAAGACATCATCGGCGGGAGCCAGTTCAGGGGTGACATGGCCGACGGGACCGTTATGCCCCGAGTTACAACCCCAGGCAATCAGGGCAGTCAGACTCAGGGTCAGGGCGATAAGCGACATGCGCTTCATGTAAGGGCCTCCAGGAACGGGTACAGGTGCTGTGCAGTCCGTCAACAATGTCCGGCGGGGGTGAACATTGGGCTTAGCCTCTTTATGGCCGATTTGGGGTGACTTAATCAGGCCGGGGATGCCGCGCCGCTGACGTCCCTCCGCGCAGCAGGCTGACGGGTATACTCGCTTCGCCTATGTCCACCGCCAACGACACCACTGCTGCTCCTGCTTCGACTCCTCAATTCGCCTCATTGGACGAAGTCCTGCAGGATTTACGGGCGGGCAAATTCATTGTTTTGACTGATGACGAGCACCGGGAAAATGAAGGCGATCTGGTGATGGCAGCCGAGCTCATCACGCCGGAAGCCGTGAACTTCATGGAAACCCACGCCCGGGGCTGGATTGTCGTGCCACTGGAGCCCGCCCGCTGCCAGACGCTTCGCCTGTCGCTGATGGTGGAAAACTCCACGGAACGTCATGGGACCGCATTTACGCAAACGGTGGACTTTGCCCAGGGCACGACCACCGGCATCTCAGCGGCGGATCAGGCGCTGACCATCCGTCAGCTGGTCCATCCGGATGCGCGTCCGGAGGACTTTCTGCGTCCCGGACATGTGCATCCGCTGATTTACCGGGAGGGTGGGGTCCTGGTACGGGCGGGACATACCGAGGCGGGGATCGATCTGATGCGACTCGCGGGATTGCAGCCGGGGGCGGTCCTGTGTGAAATCAAGCGGGCCGATGGCAGCATGGCTCGATTGCCCGATCTGGAAGAGTTTTCACAGCGGCATCAGCTGCGTCTCTTCTCCATTCAGCAGCTGATCCGGGCGCGGATGGAGCAGGAATCCCTGGTGGAACGCATCGCCGGTCCCCTGCTACCCACGGAATTCGGCGAGTTCCGGATCGTGGCGTATCGAAACCGGCTTCAGCCCTCGGAAGAGCATGTCGCGCTGGTGATGGGCGATCCGTTTGATCCCGAAGAGCCGGTACTGGTGCGGGTCCACTCCGAGTGTCTGACTGGCGAGGTCTTTCACAGCCTCCGCTGCGACTGCCGGGAGCAACTCGAACGGGCGATGCGACAGGTGGCAGCGGAGGGGCGCGGTGTCATCCTGTATTTGCGGCAGGAGGGTCGTGGCATCGGGCTGGGGAACAAGCTCCGGGCGTATGAGCTCCAGGATGCCGGCCTCGACACCGTAGAGGCCAATGTGCATCTTGGCTTTTCAGCAGACAAGCGGGATTACGGCATCGGTGCTCAGATTCTGAAGGATCTGGGACTGCGCAAGATTCGGATTCTCACGAACAACCCGCACAAACTGAGTCGGCTGAAAGGCTACGGGCTGGAGGCGGTCGAACGGGTGCCCCTCATCATCGAGTCGAATCCGAGCAATGCGCGGTATCTCTCGACCAAGCAGTCGAAGATGGGGCATCTGATGACCACTGAGAGCGAAATGCAGGCCGGCTAGTCGGGGCAATCGGCAGCGGTCAGATTCACGGCCGTACGGCCCCCTGTCAGAAACACCCGCGACTCGTTGCGTCGGAGCACTCCGGCGCAGGAGAGCACATCCACGCTCCGGGTGCCGGCGGGAACCAGCACTTCCCTGGTAGAGACGCCGCCGACTTCCGCGACCTGACGCCCATCCACCCGAATGCGGAGACAGCAGTCGGCGGTCTGGGTCAGTTCCAGGACCGCCCGGGCATCGGACAGATCAATGCGGTTAGTGACGTCATCACGGAAGCGGTACTGCTCTTCGATGATGGTGAGACCCGATCCCAGATCCCGGACCAGGAGCGGACGATGTCCGCTGGTCGTCTCGAACTCCGCCGTTCCCCCATTGGGAAGTCGGGAGACCTTGAGCGTATCGTTAATGAGCACCTCGACGGTGAAACCGGTTCGGTTGACCAGTTGGACTGTAGCCAGCAAGCGGAAGGTGTCGCCATCACAACCGGTCAGGAGCAACAGGAGGGCAAGGGGAAGCCCGCCCAGGAGTCGGAGCATCTGGTTCATGGCGCATAGTCTACCCCGTGCAACATAGCCCTGAACCGAACCGGGGCGTTGCTATACTCGCTTAACGGCTTCACTACAGCCGCTGTTGCACTCTCCCCGCGAAGGGTACACATGCCATGACAAGCACCATTTCCGGGATGCTGGACGGGACCGGGAAGTCCATCGCCATCGTGGCGAGCCGGTTCAACAGCATCATCGTCGACCGCCTGATCTCCGGCGCACAGGACACGCTGGTGCGTCATGGGGTCGATGCCGATGCCATCTCTCTCTTCCGGGTGCCGGGAGCCTGGGAATTGCCGATGGTCTGCCGCCGGGTAGTGAACAAAGGGAGCTTCGATGCCGTTCTCGCCCTGGGATGTGTCATTCGCGGAGGGACCGACCATTACGACCATGTCGCCCGGGAAGCGGCTACCGGTCTGGCGCAGGTCGCGCTCGAATCGGAGATTCCGGTGGTGTTTGGAGTCCTGACCTGTCACACGCTGGAGCAGGCCATCGAGCGGGCCGGGGGCAAGGCGGGGAATCAGGGAAGCAGTGCGGCACTCACCGCCCTGGAGCTGATCTCGTTGCTGGAGCAAATCTAGGCTCCTTCAGTTACAGACCTACACCCAATCCTGACTCGTGATGCAGACTAAACAGCACGGGCACCGGACAATCAACAGGGAGGCAGACGCATGGCGGTGATGGAGCTGGTGCTGGTCCGGGGAGATCGGGTGGATACCCCGGACCCCTATCCCATGCAGGGGATCGAACTGGAAGCCAGCGCGGGCTCAGTGGGGCTGGTCCGTTCTCCCAGACTCGAAATGCATCCTGAGGACTATGCCTGGGAAATCATGGGGGGGGAAGGCATCATCTTTACTGAAGTGGTCTATCACCCCCGGCTGCTGCCAGAGCGACTGGTGGTCCGCGCACCTGAGGGGGGCGAACTGAAAACGACCTTCGAACTCGCCCGGGAACTGGGTGCCCTCCTCGGCGCGAATGTGTTCAATCTGACGACCGGTGAAGAAATCGCGCATCATTTTCCGGGCGAGACAGCTGCTGAGAAGCAGAAAGCGAAGGAACAGGAAGCCCTGGAGGCCCGTAAAGGCTGCCTCGGAGGACTCTTCTCCCGATAGCTGACTTATGCCAGGGCCGCCAAAGGCCGGGGTGCTGAACGCTCGTCGGATTGGAGGGGCAACGTGATGGACCGGACAGCACCGGAGGATGCCGGACAAAGCGGTTGGGTGGCCGTGTCACGACTGGACACGTCGGTGCAGCATCAGTTGTTACTCGCCCTGGTGGAGCAATCTTTCGACGCCTGCTTTGTCCTCGATGGCGCCGGAGAGATTTTGGCGGTGAATCAGGCGGGTGGGTTGCTTTGCGGAATTGAACCTGCATCGATGCTGGGAAAGCCCCTCACTCAATTCCTGAGTCTGGCTGATGCTGTAGCCGCCCGGACACTGAATGACCTGTTGCAGGGAACTGGCGTCCTCACACTCTCCCGACGAGTCACACTCCGTTCAGGCCTGGATCGCGCCCTGGATCTCCAGGTGCAGCGAGTCCTCCCCGACTTCACGCTCCTGACCGTGCGTGACAAGTCCATGATCCGGGCGCTGACCGCGACGCAACTTGCCGAGGAGACGAGATTCCGGCTCCTGATCGATGGACTCCCGGAGATGGTCTGTCGCTTTTTGCCGGACCACACAGTGGTGTATGTCAATCCGGCGTTCTGCAGCTTCTTCAATAAGTCTGCCGCCGAGCTGGAAGGCCAGATCTATAACCCCCTGGTAATGCCTGAAGACCTGCCGGAAGTCGAGGCACGATTGAGCCGGATCTCTGCCGAGCATCCGCAGGCGACTACGGTCAGCCGTGTGGTGCGCCGGGATGGGAGCTGGCGCTGGACCGAGTGGACTACCCATGGACTGTTTAATGCCCAGGGCGAACTGACAGAACTGATCTCGCTGGGACGGGACATCCATGAACGTCGGCTGCAGGAAGAGTCCCTTCGCGAGAACGAAGAGCGGCTGCGACTGGCCGCACAGGCGACCCGGGACTACATCTGGGACTGGAATCTGCTGACCAATGAGCTCACCTTTGGCGAATCCATGCGGCTCGTGGCACCCGGCGGCTGGCCTCCTCCGGCGGAAGCGTTCGCCTGGTGGAGTGAACGGATCCACCCTGAGGATCGGGACCGGGTCACCCACAGCCTGGAAGCTGCCATCCGGGCAGACGAGAACTGGACGGATTCTTATCGCTTCATGCGTGATGACGGCTCCTGGGTGGAAGTGGTGGATCGCGGGCATCTGGTGCGGAATGAGCGGGGCGAAGTGATCCGGATGGTGGGATCCATGCTCGACCTCTCCGAGCATCGGAAGATCGAAGAACAACTCGAACGGACCACGGAAAAGCTGCAATTCATGCTGAAGAGTTCCCAGGAAGGACTCTGGGAATACGACTTTCGAACGGGCGAAGTCTTCCGCAATCGCGCGGTCTGGGAAATGTTGGGGATGTCCCCCCAGGAAGAATCGACCTCCGGCGACTACTGGATTGAACGGACCCATCCGCAGGATGTCGCGCTCCTCTATGAGTCCTGGGAAACAACCCTCAAAGCGGGACGTCCTACCTGGTCCTGCAACTACCGCCTGCGCCACAGCGATGGACACTATCTGCACATCGCTGACCAGGGTTTCTTCATCTATGGCGCTGATGGATCTCCCCTGCGTGCCTTCGGCTCCATGACCGACCGGACCGAGCAGCATCGGGCCGAAGAGGAGCTCCGTAAACGCGAAGCGACCCTGGCGCTGGCTCAGACCATCGCACACCTGGGGAGCTGGGAGTGGGACCTGATCACCGGGACGCAGGTCTGGTCGGAGGAGACCTTTCACATCTTTGGTTACGATCCCGAAACCACCACTCCTTCCCGGGCAACCTTCTTTGCTGCAGTTCATCCTGAAGATGCCGAGATGGTCCGCGTTGCGTTTGCCCAGGCCCTGGAGGGCGGCAAGCCATTCGATGTCGTGCATCGTGTGGTCCACTCCAACGGAGCCATTCGCTGGGCCAACGAGCAGTGCGAGATCATTCGTGACCCCGGAGGCGCGCCGATCATGATTCAGGGCACGACTCTGGATGTCACAGAACGGGTCCGGGCCAGCGAAGAAATCCGGGAGCGGGAAGAACGCTTCCGGCTCCTGGCGGACAGTTCCCCGGCACTGATTTATCTCGATGATGCCGAGGGAAAGCGGGAGTATGTGAATGTCCGCTGGCTGGAAGCCACCGGCAGCAGCCAGACTGCATTACTGGGGCTTGGCTGGCTCGACCGGGTCCACCAGGATGACATCGGCAACGTCATGGAGCGCTACCAGCAGTCGTTGCGGCAGCCTGAGCAGTACCAGATGGACTATCGACTGCGGTTTGCGGATGGGTCATGGCACTGGCTGCTGGACAGCGGCGCTCCCCGGTACGGCGGTGATGGCCGCTTCCTTGGGTTCATCGGCTCCTGCCTGGACATCACCGGCCGCAAAGTGACCGAGGACATGCAGCGACTTCTCTCACGACTGGGGGGTGTACTCACCGGGAGTCCGGATGTCGAGTCATCGCTGATACGCCTGGTTCAGCAGTGTGTCCCGGAATTGTGCGATCTCTGTCTGCTCGATTACCAGACCGATGACCCCGCTGTTGAAGCGAAGGAACTGCGACGTCTCGCGCTGGCACATCAGGACTTTAGTCTGCGTCAGCAGCTCATGGATCTGCTCCCAGCGACTGCGGCTGACTATCTGGTGTCCGGAGGCCTGGCGTGGGTATCTGCAACAAAGCAGACCCTGATGATTGAAAACAGTCTGACACCGGACAGTGCACTGAACCTCGCGCCCCTGGAACCACGACTACAGGAACTTACGGATGGTCACTCCGGGCTCCTGGTCCCCCTGATCCTGCGGGGGGAGGTCCGTGGCGTGCTGACACTCATTAACACGTCGGAGCGGGGTACGTTGCATCCCACGATTCGCGACACCGCAGAAGAGATTGCACGTCGGACCGCGTTGGCGGTGGACAATGCGCGGCTGTATCACGCCCTGCAGCTGGCAGATCAGCGCAAGGAGGCGTTCCTCGCGACCCTGGCGCATGAGCTAAGGAATCCGTCAGCAGCGATCCTGAGTGCCGCACAGTTGCTGAGGATTCCCGAATCCGACGACGCAATGCGGGAGTATGCGGTTGAGCTGATAGAGCGTCAGGGCGAGCATATCGGGCGACTACTGGAAGACCTGATGGATGTTTCGCGTATCAATGAGGGAAAGGTGAAGCTTCGACTGGAGGTGCTCGATCTGCGGACCGTGGTAACCCATGCCGAAAAAGCGCACCGACTGGCGATCGAAGATCGTGGTCACGAGTTGCAGGTGTTGCTGCCTGCAGATCCTGTCTGGATTCAGGGGGATGCGACACGCCTGGAGCAGATCGTCAGTAACCTGCTCAACAATGCCGCCAAATACACACCGGGACATGGGCACATCACGCTCGAACTGACCATCGAGTTGCAATCTGCCGAAGCGCTTTTCAGCGTGACCGATGACGGCATGGGCCTGGAACCGCATCTGGTGCCGCATCTGTTTGAAATGTTCTTTCAGGCTGAACGCGGGCTGGCCCGCAGCAAGGGTGGCTTGGGCATTGGTCTGACACT
Source organism: bacterium (assembly GCA_022072165.1). Lineage (NCBI taxonomy): Bacteria > bacterium. The sequence goes on from JAJVIF010000001.1 coordinate 1,333,394, forward strand.
GGTGCGGATGCTGGTCGAGCTACACGGCGGAGCGGTGACTGCCGCGAGCCCTGGGCCGGGACTGGGCAGCACTTTTACGATTCGTCTTCCCCTCTCCGGAGCTCCCACGGAGACTGCGACACCACCTGATTCCGACAGAGTCACAGACCTGCCGATGGAGGTGGTGGTCGTTGATGACAACGTGGATGTCGGCCAGACCATGTCACGGCTGATCGCGTTCCAGGGACACCGCGTCACGACACTGAGCGACAGCACCCTGGCCGAAGCCGCCATTGCTGAAGTCTCGCCGGACCTGGTGCTGCTGGACATCGGGATGCCGGGGCTCGATGGCTACACGCTGGCTCGTCGGTTGCAATCACTTTCCTGCCGTCGGGGAATGCTGCTGGTGGCACTGACTGGTTATGGTCAGGAAGAAGATGAGCGACTGGCCCAGGAAGCAGGCTTTGACCTGCACCGGACCAAGCCCCTGGATCGCCGGGAGCTCGGGCTCCTGCTGGCGACGGCACAGGCGCGTCGCGCACAACGGGAAGCCTGACGCTTAAGTCCAGTAGCAGCAAAGTACAATCGCGACAGTTCAGCGCTCCGGAGGCCTGTCGGCTATGCCCAAACTCAGCCAGCTGCTCGTCATGCTCCTGATGGTCCTGCCAACAGGATGCGGCGGAGGCGGAGGCGGCACCACTCCTGATCCTAAGCCGGTTCCCAAAGACGAACTCCCGGTGCTCTATGTGGCATCACTGAGCAGCAGCACGACCACCCTGCGGGATCGGGCAATTCTCCTGAACATCGAAGTCCGTCCGGAAGCTGTCGGGGCTGCACCCGGCCCGGCGGTCGATACGATTCTGACGGTGGAGTATTCGCTCAACGCGGGCGGAGTCTGGAACAACGTCACTGAGTTGCGCGCTACTGGCACAGGAAAGCAACGGGGGATTCCGCAGTCGACACCACTGGATCTCACGACCCGCCTGAGCTTCTTCTGGGATGCCGAGAGCGATTTGCGACTGGCGGGAGCCGAGTCCCGGGAAATCGATGTGGTGCTCCGGGTCCGGGCGGAACAGGCCCGGGGTCCCGGCCTCAATTTCTCGAATCAGATCACCTTCCAGGTAAATTGGTCTCCCACTGGCGGCTGCGTGGTCAACGCTCCCAGCTATCAGTCGGGGAAGGAACTGACACTGGAAGCCGGGAAGCCGGTCAACGCACAGATGCTGTCGGCTGGTGGCGACCTGCCGCTGGTCTGGAGTGTCAATGGCGCATTACCTGGGTCACTGACGCTTGATCCTTCTGGAGCGCTCACCGGGACCCCAACCGTGTTCGATGGAGTGCTGCTTTTCACAGTTCGCGATACCTGTTCAACCGGGCCGCGACGTGACTTCGCGCTGGTCCGGCTCCGCGTCATCCCGCCGGAGTGCGAGAGCCTTTCTTTTGGGACTGAGCTGACGATTCCTCCGGGGACAGTAGGACGGGAGTACAACCAGAATCTCCGTCCGTTGTTGCTGTCGGATGGCAAGGGGGTGCTGACCTGGACGCTGGAAAGCGGTTCCCGCCTCCCCACCGGCGTCAGCCTGACACCGACCGGGTTCCTGCAGGGAACGCCGGTGGATGGGTCCGCCGGGTTCTATCCGTTCAGGGTCAGGGTGGAAGATCAGTGCAGCACCAAACAGAAGGAAACGGAACAGTTGTTGCTGGTCGTGGGCAATTAGTCTGGCGGTTCAACCAGACTGTGGCCTGAAGGGTCATCTATCAGGAAGAACTGTCCCCAACATCCGTCCCAGGGAGGGAATGCCGGTGCCCCACTCGCACGCATTAGCCGGTCGCTACTTCACCGCACTCGCCAGCCTGCTGTTGCTGCTACTCAGCGGCTGCAGTTCGGTGGCTATCGACCCCTTCGGCAGCAGTTCCAACCGGAATCGCAATGCGGATGTCACGCTGGACCTCGGGACGGCGGCGAAGCTCCGCGACCGGGTTGTGGTGATGTCCGGCACGATTCGTCCGGATGTCTTTAACGGGGATGCCATCGGGACAGTGGAGCGCTACCGGGTCTCGCTGGAGTACGCCGTGGGGACTGAAACGACGTTTAAGCCTGCGACCCTTCTACTGGCACCTGGCATTTCGCTCTCAGACCCCATTGCCTTCCCGGTGGGGGTCACGTCGCCGTTCACCATTAAGTGGGATCGCGACGCTGACCTGAAGCAGGATGTCGAAGCCCGGGTCTGGCTCCGGCTGACTCTGACCCAGGCAGAGAAGGGTCAGGGAGTCGGGTCGGTGACCCGTGGCCCGAAGGAAGTCGATGTTCGTCCGGGGGATGGCTGCGCTGACAAAACACCCCGCATCACGAACACCAGTGTGCTGATTCCCCGGAATGTCCCCTCGACCGCTGTGATTCAGACGGAATTCGGGACCCGTCCGCTGACCTTCACGATCAATGAACCTCTGCCGTCGGGGCTGACCTTTGAATCAGACGGACGAATCACGGGCACTCCGAGTGGTCCGATTGGACCCATTCTCCGGCTGGTGACGGTCACCGACAATTGTCAGTCGCGATCGGACCAGGCCTGGATCACCCTCGCGGTGCCGTAGGTCGCGACGTATAGTGGCAGGGCTATGTCCGCCGATGCCACTCCCCCACTCGAAGAAGCTGCGCGCTCCGTACTCCGGGAGGCTGCAGAGGCCGCCCTGCAGCCGCTGCGTCCGGTGTTGCAGGGCGATGGCGGCGATGCCACGGTTGTGGAAGTGACACCTGAGGGGATAGCGCTCATTGGCTTCAGCGGACACTGTGTCGGGTGTCCTGCCTCAGCGGTCACGATGCGACTGGGGATCGAGCGGGCATTGCTGGCAGCGGTACCGGCGTTGCGTGGTGTGGCAGAAGCACCGCGATCGCGTCCACCAGAAACCAGGGGAACGTATTCGTCCGCTCACTCTTCGCCCCCGGATTCCACAATCGGCTCTTCAGTCGAGGGAGTCGGTGCGACCGATATCAGTCGTCGTAGTGGGGCTGTGAAGAGTCCGTTTGCGATCTGAATGGCTGCACCTGTCGCGGCGTTGGTCAGACTGCCGGAAAACTCCCCCTTCACCTCGTCTTCACTAAGAGTGATGTCCACGGCCAGTGAATCAGCAACCCAGCGTTCCGAGTCTGACTCTACGATGAAAAAGGCCTTTGCTTCAGGAGCCCCCTCCAGCAGTTCGATTGGGGTAAAGGCCTCGATGAAGCGCCCCATCTCCGGCACGCCGCTGTAGTGCGTGATGACGAGGGAGCAGCGCCAGAGTCCGGAGGTGGCAGAGTCGAGGCTAAAGCGAACAAAGTCGCTGTTGGGATCAAAGGTCGCTTTCACTGGAACCCGGATGTCTTCCTGGAATGCCCCATCCGTGGTGCAGGAGAGGGAACCGGGAGGCCGATTGTCTGGCGCTGCCAGGGGCGCATCACTGACAGGCAGGTCAGCCCCCTCGTCAATCGGTGGCGCGACATCCTCGGCTGGAGCTGGTGCCTGCGCTCCGGGGGCTGGTGGGGGTGGCGGCGGAGCCGGTCGCTGACAGCCAACGACTGGGAGGCAGAACAGCATGACAACTACCAGCAGTCGGTGATCAAACACGGGGGAGCTCCAGTCCGGCATTGGGGTCGATGCCGGGGAATCGCTGTTGCCAGGCGGGTCGGGGGACCGCAGGACGTCGCACCCGGATGTCGAAAGTTGCCTGCGTGACTTTGACGACTTCCAGATCGATAGCCGGGTGGATCGCGAGATTGGTCCAGCCAGCGCTGCCAATGCCAATCTTCCGGTCATCCAGCTTGAACGTGCCACTGAACGAGCCCGTTACCCGCCAGACCTCCTGGGTGTCGTTGGCTGCCAGCAACTGAGCACTACTGAAAATCAGCTTGCCACTCGTTGGGAGATAGTGAAGTTCGACATCCAGCTGCGGGCGAAAGATGAGGCTCATGACCAGCGGCTTCGTGCCGGGAGCCTGCGGAAAAAAGATGTCCGGGGGATCGACAGTCGAGGAATTCAGCAGGTATTCCCCGGCTGGTGGCCAGCTCACGTTCGCGCCATGTCGGACCTGAAACAGGAACTGATGCGTGATGTAGCGCCCCTGCTCCGGCGTACGAAAGGCATGGAGCTGAAACGCCTGGACTGTGTCCGCCGGATCAAACTCCGCGCGGACAGGCAGTGAAAGGGTCGGTATATAGTAGGAGTCGAACGCCAGTTCCAGTCGGTTCGGGACCGGGTTGCGGTCCTCGATGAGGCTGCAGGCGAAGTTTGCTTTGTTCACCCGCAGAAAGGGAGGAGCGTTGCTCTCGGCCTTTCCCATCCGTTCAAAGCGCCCAGTAAATGACCCCTCCACCCACCAGATGCGGAAGTCGCCCTGCCGCCCCTGGTCCCGGAATTTGCGGATTTGGATTTCCCCAGTCTCGATCTCGTAGCGCTGCTTGCCTGACCAAAGCACCACCCGGATAGAGCCGTAGGCATCGACCTCCGAGCGGAACCGATTGCTGGCGGAGATGGCGTAACGGCGCGGCATCCCAAGACTGAAACTCGTCCCCTGATAAAAGGCCAATCCGCAGTTCCACTTCTCTCCGGGGGTTGAGATAAAGAGTGCCTGACGCGGTGTCGCAGGTGGCGTCACGCGGGAAAGCTGGGCGGTCCCCATAAAGCCGAGTGTGTGCTTCGCGCCAGTCGCCAGTTCGATCTCAATGGAGCCTGGATCGTCGGGTATCGCGCTCTGTATATAGAACGGGCTCGCCTGGCGATACCGCTCCGCCACCGATGGCCCATCGGTCCATCCCGGGGATGGGAAGAGGAACAGCATCAGGACCAGGAGGAGTCGTGACATCACCAGCGTCATTGTACGAGGGCAGCACGAACGTGGAGGATGCTAATGACTCAGGAGCTGGCGCTGCCGCTGGGGCTGCCAGGATTGAGAAAGACACCCTCCACTGGACGCCGTCCCCGAAAGCCCCCCTCCAGCGAATGCCAGTACCGGATGTCGTCCTCGCCCTCGAGGTAGCAGAGGAGCACTTCCTCGCCCCAGGGGGCGATCGCGGGAAAATCGATCAGCCCCTCGGCAGCATTCTTGATCTGGACCCCGGCATCATCGATTTCTTCAAGCAGCGTCAGGATATCCAGGTACTCCCTGGGAAAGAGATGGCTGCCATCGCCGTTCTTTGTGAAGTAGAGGTGGTCCTGACTGATTTGAATCGGACCGCTACCGAACACCTGAAAGCCCCGTTCTTCCAGGGCCCGCAGGCAGGCCATGAGTCGGCGCATACGTTCCCGGACCCAGGGGAGCATCTCCCGGGCTTCCTCCAGCGTGAAATGGCGGGGGAAGTGGAACATTGGCAGCAATGGTATCACCCGGACCACCGGAGGAAGGCTGGTCTGCTCGGTGATGCTTTCCCCAAAAGAAGACCGCACGGGCAAACTGCCCCCGTGCGGATAACCCTCAGTACGCGTGTCTGTTTGTCGCTCGTGCGACCTGTAACGGAAGCTATCCGTTCTACAACAGGTTGAACAAGGGGGATTGGGAAAAAAGTGTCCAGCCTCGCTACACTCCTGCTGTGAGCCGGTTGCCAACCATCGCCGGGCGACTCATCCGCTGGTACCAGGTCCACGGGCGGGACCTCCCCTGGCGTCGCACCACCGACCCCTACCGCATCCTGATCAGCGAAATCATGCTCCAGCAGACCCAGGTCGAGCGGGTGCTCAGTTTCTATTTCGCTTTCCTGGAGCGGTTTCCCACAGTTAGATCGCTGGCGGAAGCGCCAGAGAGCGAAGTACTGGCGGTCTGGCGAGGTCTGGGGTACTACAACCGGGCCCGTAATCTTCACCGTACCGCGCAGGCCATCCTCTACCAGCATGATGGCGAGTTCCCCCGCTCGCTGGAGGCTTTACAGGCGCTGCCGGGCGTCGGACGTTACACCGCCGGCGCGATCATGAGCTTCGCGTTTTGCGAGGATGCTCCGATTGTCGATACCAACGTGGTGCGGGTTCTGACCCGGTCGCTGGGAGCACCGGAGGGTGTTTCTCCTGCCGGACGGGAGCGGTGGCTCTGGGAGCAGGCGACAGCCATCATTCCCGAGGGGCAGGGTTTTGTACTGAACCAGGCGCTGATGGACTTCGGGGCGACTTTCTGTACGCATCATCATCCCGCCTGCGATGCCTGTCCGCTGGCTGACATCTGTGTCACCAGGGGCCGGGAACTGGAGCTTCAGCCCTCGCTCTTCGGGCTGACTGGCGATACCTCATTCGTTCCCAGGACTTCCTGAACTGTTCCCCCTGAGCAAATCGCGCAGCTTTCCAAAGAGTCCTTGCTTCGCTGCCTGCTGGATGGTCGCTGGATCAACGGTCGCTGCAACTTCGGGTCGCTCCAGGGTCCCCAGGACGGTGAGACGCAGGCCGATGGGCTCATCGTGCAGATCGAGGAAATCGACCGCTGGGCCAAACTGCGGATGTGAAGCGAACTGACGTCCGGGTGCGACCAGCGTTCCTGCCAGATTTAGCGCACCATCAAAGGCGACCTGTCCGGTACCAGCCATTTTGAGGTCGGTGGCGGACAATTCAGCTTCCGAGAGCAGCAGCCGACTGCGCCGAATGCTGAACGCTGTCGCGAGCGTGGTGTATTTGATGAGTTGCTTGCTTCCGCTGACCTGGGGGTCATAGAGGGGATTCAGGGTTTCTCCATCCTTGGCGGTCACCTGCCCCGACGCGGTGAGGCTGTCGACCGCATCCAGACTTCCATCACCAGTGATTGAACCAGCGAAGTTTCCGGATAGCCGGATTTTGCCGAAGCCGGCATCATCGAGATACTGGCCCAGCTGCATCTGCTCGGTGCTCGCCTCGAAGTGATAGCGCGGCGGGGCTGTCCGGAAGTCGATCTTCCCGGTGGCGGCGAGACGTCCGTTGTAGGCCTTCGCGACCCCTTCTTCCAATTCCAGCAATCCCGGTCTCCACTTCAGGCGGAGGTCCCCCTGCTCAACCCTGAAGTGACGCAGGCTCCCATCACGCCAGTCGACACGCCCGCTCAATACCGGATCGGTCAGCGTGCCACCGATGTTCAGCGTTCCGGAGAGGAGGCCCGTAGGGAGTGCCGCGGCATCGAGGGACTGGGACCGGTGACTGGTGAAAGCCTGAGTGAGTGTCCAGATGCCGGCTTCTTTGAGCCGGAGGAGACCATTGAGCGACTTCGACTGCTGATTCAGGGTGATGGCCAGTTCCCAACTGGCATCTCCCAGAGTCCCCCGGCACTGCTCGATGCGGAAGTCCTCGTTTGGCGAGAACGATCCACGGGCCAGCGGGATCTGTGTCCTGACTGCTTTGCTGCCAGCGAGGGGGTGATAGTCCACCTGCGCCCGGTGCAGGACCCAGCGAAAGGCTGACAGATTCCAGCTTGCCCCCTGGGCGGTCGCGGCCCTGGCAATGAATGGCGGCCAGAGCATCGCCCCATCTGAAGAGCGGCGCAGGGTCAGATTGACATCGTGGAACTGGATCTCCCGGATCGCGCCGGTCCCCTGAAGCATCGCGATGTAGTCTGGCAGCAAGAGGCATGTGGCGGCCTGTAGTATCGGAGCGCCATCGGGATCCTGTGCTGGGTCCGGTCCCGCAGCGACGCCCTTGAGTTCGAGTCCCCGGAAGAGGTCGCCGCTCACTTCACCAACTTCGAATCCCGGTCCCAGCTGCATTTCGATGGCGGTCGCGATTCCGGCAGCGTTCAGCGACACAGCGAGCCAGGAGCCCCACCAGAGCGCTAGCACCAGCACCAGGATGAACAGGACGAACCCCACCAGGACTCGTCGCAGCCGAAGCGCCATACAGATCAGTATAAGAGCGGGCGGCCAGCCACCACGATGCTGAGGTCGGGACTTAGAGCGTACAGAGACGCATGACCAGCATTTCCATGGCGAGGTCGGGGGGGAGTTGCGAGGTCTTGAGCGCCCGATCGGTCTCGATCAGATAGCGCAGCACCTGCGGCAATTGCGCGGGTCGATACCCCCTCGCGGTGTCGCGGAGCTTCCGGGCCATCCAGGGGGCCATCCCGGGGACGTCGCCGCCCTCGGCGAGCATGACGCTGAAGAGCTGACGGTACTGTCGGTGCACGAGGGTCAGTACCTTCACCGCCGGCTCGCCCCCCTGGAGGACCAGGTGCATGAGTCGCAGGGCCTGGGGCAGTTTCCGGGCAGCGATGGCATCGATGAGGTCGAAGATATAAATCTCAGCAGCGGGGATCGTTTCCCGCTCGATAAGCTCCGGTGTCAGTCGCTCAATCGGATGGGCGGCGACCCAGTCGGCGTACTTGCCAAGCTCCGCCCAGAGGAGCCCCAGGTCACTGCCGCAGCGCCAGGCAAGCGTGCTGATGGCCTTGGCATCGGGGGCAATCCCCCGCTCCTTCGCCATCTCTTTGATGATGCGCTCCAGTTCCGGATTTGCCCCGAAGGGGATGAACTTCAGCTGATCGATCTGCACCAGTCGCTGTCCTGCCCCACCCTGAATCTCCTTCCAGACTGTCGGCGGAGTCTTGGGGAGCAGGCCATTCATCTCGACCAGGATGACGAGGATGTCCTCTGGGGCATGTGTGATGTCGCGGAGGGTGCTGATTTCCGCGGGGTCGATTTTCCCTTTGTCACCGGCCCGAAAGGCGCTTTTGATCCATGTCGCCGCGTGCTGAATCACTACTCCCGGAGCGGGTCCGAAGAGCGAGCCTGAAAAGGCAGCGTGATAGACCTCCGTGACTTTCGGTGCCTGCGATGAACCATCGAAAACTGTCAGTTCATCCCGGGAGACTCCCAGCTCCTGGAGGAGTGACCGGTACGCCCGGTCGAGGCGAAAGTAGTCGGTTCCGTGAAAGACATGGAAGGACACGGGGGGATTGTAGACGGCCCCGCTTCTCTCACTGGACTCATGGGGGATGGCAGATCAGGAGGCCTGCTGCCTGGCGGGAGAACCAGTGAGGTGGCCGCCGGCAGTCGCCCGGCTTCGCCCCCGGACCCAATCGAATCCCAGGGGACTGACACGATAGAGTTCCACCAGGAAGTCGATCCAGAGGAGGAGTGCAGCAGCCGCGAGGAACCAGGGACCGAGCTCGGCCTTTACGCTCCTGGCGCCCATCGAAAAGGCCTGCTTCGCGCTCTTGTCGAGTTGCAGGAACGCGGCGGTGACTTCCGACGGGTCCTTGATGCTGATGTAGCTGCCGCCGGTAATCTTTGCCACTTCCCGCAGGGTCGTCTCATCGATACCAACGATCACTGGCGATCCCTGATGAACCTGGGGGCGCGGGATGTTGTGAAAGCCCATTCCCTCTTCGTAAAGTTGCGCGCCTTGCTCGCTGCCGATGCCGACGGTGTAGATCCGAATCCCCCGTTCTGCGGCTGCCCGGGCGGCCTGGATGGGGTCAACACCCTTATTGCTCTCGCCATCGGTGAAGAGAATCAGTACCCGGGCGTTTGTGCTGTCGAAGCGGTCGAGAGAAGTGGTGATGGCATCACCGATGGCGGTCCCCTGCCGGATATCCGGCTCGAAGCCCTGGGCATCGATGAAGGTCTTGACGGTAGAGTGATCCAGCGTCAGGGGGCACAGGACGAAGGCTTCACCCGCGAAGGCCACGACCCCGATGCGGTCGGTGGGGTTTTTGTCGGTGATGGCTTTGGCCACCGCCTTCATGACTTCCAGTCGCGATGGCGGGAGGTCATCAACACCCATGGAGCGGCTGATGTCCATGGCAAAGACGATGTCGATCCCCTCGCCTGTCAGCTCTTCCTCGACACTGCCGCCGCGGGGTCGCGCCAGCCCGATGACCAGCAGCGCTGCCGCCAGGCAGACCAGCACGATGTGCGCGATGGCGTAGCCCGGACGCTCGGTGCTCGCTACCGCTTTGAGCAGCGAGGGATCGGCGAAGCGTACCTGCGCGATGCGTCGTTGCTCGCGCATCCAGACCATCAGCCACCCCAGGAAGGCGACTGCCGGCAGCAGCAGCAGGAACCAGGGCGCGCCGAAGTCCATCACACGAAGCTCCTGTAGCGGGTCGCGCCCAGTCCGACTTCCAGCAGGAGCAGGAGGAAGGCTGGCAGGGCGACCCAGGGGAAGAGTTCGGTGTACCGCTTGCTGGTGTGGACCTCCACCTCGTGCTTTTCGAGGCGGGCGATCTCGGCATAGGCTGCCCGCAGGGCTCGTTCATCGGTGGCGAGGAAAAAGCGCCCCATCGTACGGGCGGCGATTTCCTCCATGAGGGGGATGTCGAGGCGGGTGATGTAGGTCCGGCCCAAGGGGTCCTGCAGCACGACCCCTTCAGGGGTCCCGACTCCAATGCAGTAGATGCGAATGCCCCGTTCCTGAGCGAATTTTGCGGCGTCACGGGGGTCCAGACTCCCCTCGTTGTTTTCGCCATCAGTGAGCAGAATGATGACTTTGCTTTTGGCTTTGGGGTCTTTGAACTTGTTGATCGAGCTGCCGATGGCATCACCGATGGCCGTACCGTTAAACCAGACTGTCCGGATGCTCAGATTGTCTACAGCCGCCTTCACAACAGCGTAGTCGGTGGTGATGGGAGTCTGGGTGAGAGAGCGACCGGCGAAGGCGACAAGCCCCAGGCGATTACTGGTTTGCTGGGCGACGAAATCCCCCACCACCCGTTTCGCGACCGTCAGTCGGTCGGGGAGCATGTCGTTCGCAAGCATCGATCCCGAGACATCCAGAGTCAGGACAATGTCGATACCTTCGGAGACGCTTTTCTCCTCGCCGGCGGCCTGTTGCGGACGTGCCGCGCCGAGGATCAGCAGCGCGATCACTGACATCCGCAGCAGGACGGTCCAGACCGGATTCCCCAGTTTCAGCTGGCGCATCGCGGGCCGCAGACGGGCCGCCCCAGGGAGCAATACCACCCGGTTGTTGGCCCGACGCTCAAAGTCGTAGAACATCATCAGCGGCAGCAAGAGGAATCCGGCAAGGACCGCCCAGCCTGCCCCAAGCCGATAGGGCTGAGGGGTGAACTGCGCGAGAAACACCAGCCCCAGGACCAGAAAGGCCACCCAGGTCCAGGCCCAGGTCAGGCCTGTGGGACGAGGGGATCGGGCTGGCGGTGGTGTGGCAGTCGACATGTGGCTGGTCCGATTAGGATGCCCCCGATCGGCGGAAGGATCATACCCGGTCAGGGTAGTGGGGATCATGCCCAACACGATCTTGCTGTTCTGGGAAGGTGCAGATTTCTCAAAGTCAGACGGACGGGTGTTGCCACCCGTCCGTCGTCCTTTAACCGCATCCGTTGAAGCGACTTACCACCCGGAGTAGCGCAGCACTGCACCGCCGACACCGCAGAACGCACAAACCACGGCCAGGAGACTCACCCATTGCAGTCCCAACAGACGGCGACTGGTTGCGAGTTCACCATCGCGAGCCAGCGAGACCGTGAAGTGGCTGACGGTGGCGCAGGACAGGGCCCCGAAGCTGACCGGGACGAGGTAGTAGTAGTAGAGCGTTTCGATCTGGGGCTTCTGCAGCTCTGCCAGCATTTCCGGCCGAACAAACGCTGCACCTAACGCGAAACAGGCCAGTCCCAGAGCTACCCAGGGAAGTGTCAGGGCTCGTTGAGGTCGGGACCACCCGGCCAGATAAAGGAGAAAAAGGAGGACCGGGGTCAACAGATTTGAGGCGACCCCCAGGACCAGCCCGAAGGCGAGCATGGCATCACGCCACGCCAGGTGCCAGGCGCTCCAGGCAGCCCAGAGGGCTCCGGCCACCATCAGCGCCATCATCGGCGGGGGCGCAGTGGCGTGGAGAATGCCCAGAACCAGCAGGTAGCCGACACCACCCGCAGTGACTCCCTGTGCCAGATCGATGAGGAACAGGTCCGCGGCATCGACTCCTTTGGCGGAGGCACTGCGTGCGAGGGGTCTAGATTGTTCAGCCGGTGGTACAGGGCCAGGCAGGCCCATAGGGCGATCCTCTGCAACGTGGATGCGGTCTGTGCTGAAACGTTGGATACTTCCCGGTCGCTGATTCGTAGGGTCCTGCGTCAGACTTGTCATTTGCTGGCGGGGTGTGATACGGTTTCCCAGTAAACTAGGAACTGTTCCTAACTTCAGGAGGTCGCACGCACATGGCTGTCCTCGTGGGCAAGCAAGCACCCGATTTCACCGCCAAGGCTACTGATGGCGGGGAGATCCGGGAAGTCTCTCTCAGCGATTACAAGGGGAAGTGGCTCGTCCTCTTCTTCTACCCCCTCGACTTCACCTTCGTCTGCCCGACGGAGATCAAGGCGTACAACGAAATGAACGACGCCTTTGAAGCGGCGGGTGCCAAGGTTCTCGGCGCGAGCATCGACTCGGCCTACAGCCACAGCGCCTGGATTCAGCGCGACTTCGGCGGCAAGCTGAAGTTCCCGCTCCTGGCCGATGTCACCAAGGAAGTCTGCCGCAAGTTTGGCGTGCTGCTGGAAGAAGCCGGCATTTCCCTGCGCGGCACCTTCATCATCGACCCCGAGGGCAAGGTGCAGTCCTGCCAGATCAACAACCTGACTGTTGGTCGCAACACCGATGAGACCCTGCGCCTCCTCAAGGCGTTCCAGTCCGGCGAACTGTGCCCGGTCAACTGGAACGAAGGTGCGGAGACCCTCGGCAAGGCGTAATTGCCGCTGTCGAGTCTGTCCAAAGTTCCTCGCCTCCCGGGAAACCGGGAGGCGTTCTTTTTATCGATGTGGCTCTGCGTCGCTGCTACCATCCCCGCTAACCTCACGTCTGACGGAGCCGCTGTCCCATGAGCCTCACGCCCCTGGCCCTCGCCTTTCTGATTCTGCTGGCGGTGGCCTACCGCTGGTACGGTCGCTGGGTTGCCCGGCAGTTCGAGCTGAACGACAACACGACCACGCCCGCCCATCGACTTAACGATGGCGTGGACTTTGTCCCCACCAATCCGTTCTATCTCTTCGGACAGCACTTCTCCGCCATTGCAGCGGCGGGTCCCATTGCCGGGCCGATCCTGGCAGCGCAACAGTTCGGGTGGCTCCCCTGCCTCCTCTGGATCGCCCTGGGAGTGGTGCTGATCGGGGCGGTCCACGATTTCTCGAGCCTGGTGGCATCGGTACGCCGCCAGGGGACCTCGATCGCCGAGGTCGCGGGGGACCTGCTGGGGCACAACGCTGGTCGGGCCATGATGGCGTTCATCTGGCTGGCGCTGATCTATGTGATTGTCGCGTTCGCTGACATCACGGCCGGGACGTTCGTGGGCAAGACCGAAGAACTGGAAGGACTGAATGTCAGCTTCAACCGGGGGGGCGCGGTGGCGGCGGCCGCGATCATGTATCTCGCGCTGTCGTTGCTGCTGGGCGTGGTGGAGCGTTTTTTGAAGCCGCCTCTCTGGCTCAGCACGGTGATCTTTGTCCCGGCCACCCTGGGGGTGGTCTGGCTGGGGACGCAGATTTCGACGCTCCCCCTCTTCCTGCATCCGCATAAGGCGTGGGCGGTGGTCATCATGGTCTACTGCCTGGCGGCCAGCCTGACTCCGGTCTGGTTGCTGTTGCAGCCCCGGGGGTATCTGGGGGGCTTTGTGCTCTATCTGGCGCTGGCCCTGGGAGTCATTGGGATTTTCTCCGGCCAGTTCACCATCCAGCAGGCCCCGTTCAAGACCTGGACCGCCGGTACGATCGCCGGGACCTCGGCGACCGCCACCCTCTTCCCCATGCTCTTTGTCACCATCGCCTGCGGCGCCTGCTCAGGCTTCCACGGACTGGTCTGCTCCGGCACGACTTCGAAGCAGATCGACCGGGAGGGGCATTGTCATTCAGTCGGCTATGGGGCCATGCTGGCTGAAGGGTTCGTGGCGTTCATGGCCCTCGTGACGGTGATGATGCTGTCCGATGACAGGATCGCGGAACTGGCGAAGCCGGGGGCGATCTACGGCAACGGGATCGGGGAGTTCATGGCCCTGATCATCGGGAAGGAAAATCTGATCTTCGCCATCACCTTCGGTGCGATGGCCTTCTCGACCTTCATCTTCGACACACTGGATGTCTGTACCCGCCTGGGGCGCTATCTGATTCAGGAACTGACTGGCTGGAAGGGCACAACCGGGGCCTTCATAGCGACCCTGGCGACAGTCCTCCCAGCGACTGTTTTTCTGCTGACCTCGCCTGAAGGGGGCTATCTGAAGTTCTGGACCCTCTTTGGAGCCTCCAATCAGCTGCTGGCCGCTCTGACACTGCTGTCGATTTCAGTCTGGCTCCACCGCGCGCGGAAGCGGATCGCCTTCACCTTGCTCCCGATGTGCTTCGTGCTAACTATTACGCTCTGGGCGCTCACCAAGCTGACCCTGGGTTCGCTCATCCCAACGCCGGGGGCCGGGCTGGATCCTATCGGGATTGCCAACGGCACGGTGTCGCTGGTCCTGATCTGCCTCGCGCTCTATCTGGTGGTGACCGCCCTGATGCGCCTGCGGGAACCCGTTACCGAAGCGCAGCCGCTCACCTTTGATCTTCCCGAGGGGGGAGCCGCTCCGGAGATCGCGCCGGCTGGTTAATCAGATCGCATCTGGCGTGGACATTAAGTCATGTTCATGCCACAGACCCTGCCGGTGGGCCATACCGCCGGACAGACCCACCTCACTGCGGATGCCATTCGGGGGGCCATCAGGGTGGCCTTCGGAAATGTCGGTGCCCCCCCGGTTGTCCGGCTGGTGCTGCATCGTCAGGGAGCCAGCTGGCGGGCCGAGGTGACCTTTGATCAGGGCGACTGGTCGCCGGAGCATCGGCGGACCTGGGTGATCAACGAGTACTTTGCGCGCTGGAACGAGCTGGAGCATCAGTTGGCGATTCGCCTGCACCTGCGACGTCGCTGGTCCTGATCATCTGAAGGGACAAACAAACGTGCACGCCATGCGGCGTGCCCGGGAGAGTTGCTTTCCGAATGAGAGATGGCATCAGGAGAGGCGGATGAGTCGCCAGAACTTGTTGGTGAGGGTCGCCATCTCGACCCAGCCTCTGACCACGCGGTCCAGAGTCGCGGTCTGACCGAACGAGAACTCCCAGAGGCCGTTCACGGAGAAAAAGAGGAGTGTCAGGCCGGCGATGCCGAAGAAGGCCCCCATGACAATGCTGGGGGGGTCCCCCTTCCCCCTCACCAGCCCATCCATAGCCGTAAAGATGAAGAGCAGGCCCAGGGTCCCCAACGAGAGGGCGAGAACCCAGTAAGACGCGGCGATGCCATAGGGACTCATGGGACGCGGTGCCCTGCCTTCTCCCCCGGTGGTCCAGACCGGGCTCAGGAAGCCGGCCTAGCGCAGCGGGAAATGGAAGAGATCCTCTTCCCGATCCTGGGGCTGGCAGCTGATGTACATCTGCTGCAGCGGCACGCCTGGGTCGGGAAAGACCAGGGTGCCCTCCACCCAGGTACCGGGATAGAGGTAGAACCAGCCGTCAAACATGCTGTCCGGGTCGCCTTCTTCCCTGAGGACCGGCAGGTGCTGCTGGCCGGTCAGGTCGATGAGGACCGATGGTGCAAAAGTGAGGCTGAGGCAGAGTCGTTCAGAGGTGCGATTGCGAACCCGGAGGTGGACTACAGTGAGCCGGGTCTCCGTGTCGCCTTCGTCGTCCTCTTCGTCGCGACTCTCACCATTGGAAATAACATCCTGACTGATGCCGACAAGTGTGACCTCGAACAGGCGCCCACGCTCACGACGTGGCAGGTCGTAGGGATTCCCCTCGCCATCGGGTTGCGTTACAGAAGCACCGCAGTTCGAGCAAAAGCGGAAGTGCGCTTTGATCTCTTCCTGGCAGTCAGGGCAGATCGTTGGTTGCCAAGCTTCCGGAGTCCGGGGCAGACGCCCGGCCTCTTCCTGCTCGCTTGAGCAGTGGAGCAAGAATTCGTCGAAGGGATCGTAGTCGTGACGCATGATGGTCCTCCCCTTGGCAAGCCGCGTGGCAACTCCCCGAGACTGGGGCTGTCCGCTGGAATAACTTTACCTGATTCCGGCCCGGCTGCTGGCCCTCACCTGTTGCTGAATCCCGCATAACAAGCGGGATACGTGACATACGGCGGTGTGTCCAAGAGGCGACACCCGCCAGATACGGTATACTGTATTACGCTATAGTGCGAACCTGCGGAGGGGGAGGAAACTCCGTGCTCTAATGATAGAGTCGTGCCCAGATGCCCCCAGGGGTTGATGGGACTTGAGGCATCGACCGGAAGGGACCCGATCGATGACCTGCTGTAAACAAATGTACACATACAGCGAGGCTGGTCGTGCTGGCACCATCCACAGCGAAAGCTAGTATCTTTGAGAAACTACTGTGCAGCCAAGTCTCGCATGCCAACTGGAGGCTCATGACCACCCTCCGACTCCTCGGACCTGAAGCAGTCCTCCTCGCCCTGGCCCTGATGGGGCTGCTGTCCGGGGCGCTGATGCCGGTGCGTCTGTCGACTCTTCCTGTCAGGATCCACTCCATGGCCGCAGCAGAGAATCTCCCGCACGAAGCACTCTTTCATCTGGTAGATCATGGGATGTACTTTGGACGCGGCATGGGGGGCTACCAGCAATCGTTGCAGCCGATTCTGAAGCAGCTCCGGTCGCAGGGGCTGACGTTTGTGGAGCAGTACTGGCGTTGGGTCGGGGATGTGCCGCAAGAGGTCGTCGCGCAGCAGGTCGAGTTGCCGCTGGTGTCGCTCAACGGCAACAAGGTCGACCTGGAGCTCCTGGCGCGGTACATCGGTCCCCGGTACCTGCGGGAGCCAGGGGAACTGATCTACATCCCGCTGGGAAGAGGCGTCATGAGTGCCGTGACTGGGGAGATGGCGTATCGCAACTACGCGGTCGTGGTCTTTGATTACTCCCCGGCCTCGAAGTCACGACCACGTCGAGCACAGGATTTCGGTTTCGGCCCCCGCGAAAACGTGCAGCAGGTCCAGGTGGGACCGTATCTGGCGATGTCGCCGCGGTACCCCATCCCCCAGGAAGAGGTCACCCGCTATCAGCTCGACTCTGGGGAAACCGCAGAGGTACGGCAGCAGGGGACCCACTTTCGGATCCAGCTCTATCCGGGCGAGTAACCCGCCAGAGCCAGGTGCAGCCAGCGAAGTTTAGGCTTCCGGAACGGCAATGCGAAAGATGATGGGTCCAGTTTGCTGACGCTTGCGGAGGGCGAAGACCCTGACCTCATAGGTGCCCGCAATGGTGGGTTCCCAGAGGAAAGTCCCGCCGCTCATGCCTCCGCTGTAGCTGCTGTTGATGGACGGCGGATTCTCCCCTGCATTAACCCGGGAGATTTCGAGCCCCAGGTGATCCCCGATCTCCATCGGTGCGTTCGCAGCTGCCTTGAAGCTGATTTCCCAGGAGTTTGGCCCCAGGATAGGGGGCCAGGTGATTTTTTCGAGATTGATCCGGTCGCCCATGCTGTTGTGGACGGAGAGGACGTCCCCCGAAGTCACATCGAAGGTTTTGACTTCATCCGGATCGGCCGCTGCCGGGGGAGTCGCTGGGGCGTCCGCCTGCGGCGCTCCCGCTGCCTGCACTCCCTGAGCCGGCGGCGGGTCACCTGCGGCCTGCGGTGACTTGCCCTGCTCTGCCGGGGGGGTGCCGCAGCCAGCGAGGAGGAGGAAGAAGAGAGCAGCGGGAAGGATGCGGGAGGTCATGGACGGCGTAGCTCCTGGGGACCGAAGAGTGACGAGATGGTACCGCGTCAACTTCTTAGCAGTCGCCGGGCCATCCTGACAGCCGTCCAGCAAAAGCCCCCCAAAGCAGACTTTGGGGGGCCAACGCTGTTCAGGGCAAGTGGCAGTAGCCCGGCTTAAGGGCAGTGGTACTCCTGGTCATCGGCCTGGATGAACTCGACATCTGCCGCGACTCGGGGGATCGCGACCACGATGCTCCAGTTGCCGTCATCAAAGGGGCACTCTGCGTTGTAGAAGTCCCGGTGCCAGTCGACCCGGACCGGCTTTTCAGTGCCAGGTTCCGGCAGTTTGACACAGTCGATTACCGGCTGGCGCGTGATAGCCAGAACTCCCACGTTAATGGCCAGGACCATCTCCTGCTCGAAGTTCACCGGGGGCGGGGCGGAGCCGGGGTACCGGGAAGTCCAGTACTGCTGCCAGTGGCTGCCATCGCGGATGACCACCTCAGCGGGCCCGAACTGCTCGGACTGGCGGCCATCAGAGAGGAGGCGGAAATCCGTGCAGAGGGGGGGACAGGGCGGCGCGGTGGTCATCGACTCCCGCCACTCGACCTCCCCGGCAAACTTGTTGATCGACACCACTTTGAGGGGTCGCCAGAAGCCCGGCGTCCCGCAGTTCGCCCCCGGGAAGATCTGGGTGTACTCCACGATGAGCTGGGGTGTGGCAGGTCGTTGGATGCAGTCAATCCGGATCTGATGCGGGTTGAGGCTCACGGCACCAGGAGAAATCGCCAGCAACGAGCGGGTCTGGAAATTGATCTCCGGCGCTGGCGGCTCGTTGGGATACGCCTCCTGCCAGAAGAGGTTCCACTGCTCCTGATTCGTAATCAGCAGGCGGTACGGCCCATCCTTGTAGGAGACTTGCCGGTCGACGACGACCTCGAAGGGCTCACAGGCGGGAGGCGGACAGGGCGCGCCCTGCTCCTCCCGGACTGTCCAGCGGACATTGCCGTTGAAGCGATTGAAGGCTGCGACGGCATACTGCTGATTCACGAAGGGCGGGCAGTTCTCGCCAGCGGAGATGATGGTGTAAACCACTTCGAGGTCCACGCCACCTACGCCGTTGGGGGTCCGCCGGATGCAGTCGATCACTACGCGGCGTCCGGGACTCGCGACTCCCATGGCGACCACACTCTGCTGCTCGAAATTCACCGGCGGTCGCGGGACATTGGGGAACGCCTGAAGCCAGTACTGCTCCCACTGCACAATGTTGGTGATGAGCTGCTGATACGCCCCTTCTTTGAAATGGGGTTGATTCTGGATCAGCAACTGGAACGGTTCACACGCCTGGGGCTCGCAGGGCGGAGCCTGGCGATCCCGTCGATCGAAAGTCGCGGCGGGCGTGAAGGGGATCACTCCGATATGTACCGGCGTGTTGATGATCTGCGGGGTCTCGCAGTTGGCACCCGGCGCTACGCCCTCCCAGCCGACATCAACCCGCTCCAGTGGAATCCCAGGACCCGGCGTGGGATTCGCCTTGAGCTCGATGATGTTGGCGTTATAGCCCTGACGTGAGGCGGACCCGACGGAGACCACCAGCACCCTTTCGGTGGCGAAGTCGACGCAGGGGACCGGTCCGGGGACCTGCAGCACCTGCCAGAGTTCCTGCAACTGTCCTGGCTGCTGGAGCATCAATTCCCGCGGGGGCTGACCGGCAGCCGGCGTGGTGCCATGGAAGAGCGTCTGGAACGGAACGTTGCCCAGCCCGCACTCAGTGATCCGCTGGGACTGCCGCCAGGCGACGGCGTTCCACTTCGGTCCCAGCCACATCCGGAACGGGGAGGTCATGACGGTCTGTACACCGCATCCAGCGCCTGGACTCACAGTCGAGTAGCAAAGTTCCGGCAGGAGGCTGGAATGGGGCATGAGCGACGGCAGCACGGCATAGCCGCTTGTGGGCCGACTCCCCATGAAGGCAGCGTAGACGTTGAAGCACTGGAAGTTCACCGGCGGCGGGGCAGAGCCCGGCTGATGTTCCGCCCAGAGCTGCTGCCATTCGGCGGGGTTCGTGATCAGCTGTTCCCGGCCCTGCTGAATCGCGGAGTGCTGCCCATCGACCAGCGGTCGGAAAGGAGCACCACCGGCACCATCGGAACAGGGTTCGGGGGTCGAGTTAAAGCCGATTTCATTCTCGAAGTGGAAGCCCGCCGAGTCATCAGCGCGGACCACCAGCCGGTCCTGCGGGCCGCTGCCAGGGATGGTGCCGCTCCAGATGTTGTCGCCAGCGATGGCATCCGGCGCTTCCCCGATGTCGTTCATTGAGTAGAGCACCGGCAGTGGGGACCCAGGGAAAAAGGCATTCACCTGCAGCGGGACATTGTTGGCCTGCCAGTCGATGACCAGTGCGGAAATGGTGGTGCCTTCGAGGGTCAGATTTTCAACAATCGGTTCCTGTCGGGCGGTCGGGAACGACGCATCGAGGTAGAACCGGAGTCCACCAAAGTTCGTAGCTCCCTGGGGCCACTGGATCCGAATCTGCCCTTCCAGCGATGACCCACCAAGGAAGCGACGTCGTTCCTGATCCTTACCGATGGCCACGACCGGCTTGCGCTGCCCGAAGCCAGGAGCCGCCGGATAATCGCCCCCCCGCTCGGGGGTCGCGAAGCCATCGGGACCCAGAATCCGGTTGCCGTTCAGGTTGTAAAACGCTACCCAGAGTCCAAAGGCGGTGTACCGGGTTTTGTTGGTGAAACGCGCATGGATGTCCCAGATGCGGGTCACCGGATCGTAGTTCGTCTCCAGCAGGTCGACCTGGACGTAGGGGTCGACTACCAGCTGACCGGTCCGTTCATCGATCGCCTGCAGCACCGGGCTGCCAGTGGCATCCAGGGCCAGCTCATAGGCTCCCCACATCGAGCTTTGAGGCGGATCGGCCTGCTGGGGTGTCGCCGGTACAGCAGGTGACTTCTGCCTGCTACAGGCACTGAGCATGAACGCCAGCAAACAGACGGCGAGCATGAGACGGGAGATGGCGGTCCACATGTGAACGCTCCCAGATAGCGAATGGAGGTGGGAAAAGGCAGTTCTGCCAGGACGTGCAGCGTTATGGTCCCCTACGGTGCCGAAGGATGTCAAGGGCAAACGTGGTTCGCACAAGTCGGGAACTTTGGCCTGTGAGCGACGTCAAACCTGCCACTAACGGGATTACTGGCGCTCCCGCTGGCAGCTTCGACGCGTTCCCTGAGCGCGCTTCTTTCAAAACCCATCTCTTTTGGAGCACAAAGGAGTACTCCCCATGCGCCGATTTCTCTGCGGCCTGCCGCTGCTGGTGCTGACAGTCGCGCTGGCTGGCTGTTCTGGGGGCTCGACCCCGGTCGCGACCGATCTGGACCGTAGCGCCACGGAAGCCGGTGGCGGCTCTCCGCCCCAGCCGCCCCGGGGCTGTCCCCGCTTCTTCGACATCATCCTGTCTCATCGGGGGCCGGGACCGGACCCCATCACCCACCCCGGGCATCTGATGGTGGATGCCTGTGTCAATCCGAACGAGCCGAATCACGCCGCCATCGCCTTCAAGCTTCGGGAGGGGGATCACATCCTCCGGATTCCGGGGATCAGCGTGGACTGCCCGGAGGGCGCGAACGGCGAATGCTTCCGTGGGCATCGGCTCGAGGAGCGGGGGAACGACGAGCGGGGGGTCCGGATTGTCTGGAACACCGCCTTCAGCATTCGCGAAACGAACCAGGGTCCCCGAGTGATGGGGGAACTGATCCGGAACCGCACCCGCTGGTTCACCCGGCCGAACGGCGAGAAGCATGAGGACTTCGATCGACTGGTGCTGCAGTTCCAGGGACGCCCTGGCGCGGCTCCGCCGCCTCCCCCACCCCCGCCGCCGCCGCCTCCGGGTGATGGTGGTGGTGACAGTGGTGGTCCCGGTAACGGCTAATCTCGCACGCGCAGACTCCTGACTGACGCCATCACCGATCGTCAGTCCCGGCATCCCCGACGCATCGTCGGGGATGCTCTGCTTTTGGGCTCTGGCACTTGCAGCGCGCAGTACGCCAGAGATCTGCCAGATATGTGTCAAACATTTACACAGGACCTGTAAGCTACATTCAGGGCCGCTAAATAGCCCAGCAGTTCCATTGTGTCACCCGTCAGATATTAGCCATAGCACTGCATCCCGCGACTCGTGTCAGGAGCTCCAGCCTATGTCAAGCGTCCGACCAGTCTGCTGCGCCCTCGCGACCGCGCTCCTGTTGAGCGCCTGCGCCGGCTCCTCTCAACCCCCGACCTCCAATGAAACCCCCGCGCTGCGTCCGACGCCCGCCGACGCTCCCATTAGCGACAACCCCTTCCTTGATGACCTCCCTGCCGATTCTGACAGCGATCGCACCGGCGCTGGCGGAGATTTGGGAAGCGCTGACCCCGCCTGCGAGCACAAGTTCAAGCTGGATCTCTTCGTCGCTGGCACCGGCGACCGTCCAGACTGGTACGGCCATGGCCGGCTCCGGGTCAATCCCTGTGTCTCGCCCTTTGCGGACCACGATGGCGAGATGCGGGTCCGGCTCCCCGATGTGAACCGCGGGGTGAATGTCCGGATGCACAAGCAGGAGGACTCCACCGAGACCGAGCGCCACTATGTCGGGCGCAAGCTCGCTGGCAAAGGGGGCGACTCCCAGGCCTCCCTGGTGATGTGGGAGATCGATGCCCGGGTCACCAATCACAGCGTGCATCCCTACGTCCGAACGAACGGGTCGGTGACCAGGCTCCGGACCCGTTGGTTCCTGAATCGTGATGGCAGCCTGTCGCAGAGTAACGATGAGCTGGTCGCGACGTTCACGGGCGTTCCGACTCCTGAGCAGGAACCCAAGAAGTGTAAGGACCTCTAGGGATCTTCCGTGCCCGGCTGTGTGACGTCTGCACCGCGCTGCTTGCCAGCGCGGTGCTTCTGTTTGTGGCCAGGACACGCAAGGGGGAGGGGACCAGCGCATCTGTCAATGCAGGGGACCAGTCTGGCTGGCACCCTGCGACTGGTCCCCTGCTGGGAGCCGACAGAAGCGCGTTGAGCCACGAAGCTATGGACATCAAGCAGCCCTGCTGCATCGACGACCCAAGGACACCTTCCCATGACGCGCTTCCCCCTCCTGCTGACAGCCCTGGTGACCACCCTCGGCCTGGCGGCCTGCTCCGGTGCCACGACCAGCCCCCTCGCCCCGGCGAACAATCCTGTGCATTCGGCGCAGGTGCTGCCCGGTGATCCGTGCAACTCTCTCTTTGAAGTCAGCATCATCGTGCCTCCGGAGCACCGTGATGAAATCGGCGATCTGCCGGGGACGTTCCTCCTCAACACCTGCCCGCCATCCGGCACTGAGGGCGATGCCCTGATGACCCTGACTGCCTACGAGCGAAATGAGTCGATCACCATTCCTGGGTTTGAGGATTTGTCGGCCGAAGTGCCGACCTGGAATGGCACCCGCGAAATTGTCCGCATCGAGCCTGACAAGGGCCGTGAAATTCGCTGGACCATGTCGGCCAGCATCACCACCAACAGCGTGACGGCGAATCGAGTGGACGGCACCCTGAGCCGGGTACGGACTCGCTGGACCATCGATCGCAACGGCGAGCGCCGGGAGCGCCATGACACCTTGTCGCTGAGTTTTTCCGGCTTCCAGATTTCGAGTGAAGCGCCCGGTGCTGGGCAGCCCGGCGGCGACGACAACGGCGGCGGACAGGGGGCTGATGACGGCCCGGGCGACGACAACGGGGGCGACCAGGGGGCAGATGACGGCCCGGGCGACGACAACGGTGGCGATGAGGGGGCAGATGACGATGACCACGGTGGTCACGACGACGACGATGAGGATGACGACGACGACGACGATGAGGATGACGACGACGACGACTAGTCGACTCCATCCTGCGCTGCCTGACTGCTGTGAGCAGGCCCCCGGATCCCGGGGGCCTGTACGTTTACTCGGAGGATGTGGCCTCAGCGGCTGCTTCGGGCTCTGCCCCAGGGGCATGGCTGGCGAGTTCGCTGAGGACCTCCTCTTCCCGGCGCGGGGGCTCGCCCCGTTCCAGTACCAACATGCCATAGACCTGCCGCACGCCTTCATCCCGGGCCACGACCGGCACGAAGGCCAGTTCTTTGAAGCCCGCGAGGGCCTGCAGGATCCGGAGGGCTTCGGCGTTGACCTGATCCGGAAGGCGCTCCATCAGGATCAGCGTCCCGCCGGGACGAATCGACTGCATCAGGGTGTAGAGGACCGCGGCGTTGTAGCGCATCGCATGGCTACGCTGCAGGAAGCGGGCGCGGTCGACCTGCGCTTCCAGCGCGTTGTACTGCACCCGCATTTCATTGGTCATGGCGATGATGCGCCAGAACGCAGTGGTGCTGACAGCCCCGGCGGCGTTGCGGACGGGAATCAGCCGCAGTACATCGGCGGTGTCGAAGCGGACATTTTTCAGTCCCAGGGCCTGGGCATCCCGACGGGCAGTCTTGAGGGTCGCGGGGACCCGGTCGAGGCCGAGAAACTGCAGGTCGGGTCGCTGCTGCGCGTAAAAGTTGGTCAGCATCCCGGTGCAGCAGCCGATGTCGACGATGGTCCCTTCGGGGGGGAGATGCTCTACGACCCGGGGACCGGTCTGTCGCAGGTAGTCGTACCGGGTGCTCAGGAGCGCTCTGGCGGTGTTGGCATCGCTGAAGGTCTCGTAGAACGCCACATCATCGGTGTAGCGCGCCGCCCCCTCTCGTCCGCGACGTTGCCGGAGTTCTTCCACCTTTGCACAGCGTTCCGGTCCCAGGAGTTCCCGTACCCAGCCATAGAAGCGCTGGGGACCCTCGGCGTCATCGAACGGGAGCACTCCATGGGCTGCCAGATGGGCGGTGATCGCAGCATCCTGCTCTGGAGTCAGGGGAGTGGGTACCAGTTCTGGCGGCAGCCCGTCGAAGGATTCTGGGGCGGGTGGGGGCATGGTCTCCGGCGCGGACATCGGCAGGTCCTTTCGTGCAAGAGCGACAGGGGAACAGAGAGCGCCGGGTGGCGGATACGCCGGCCCCGGCGCGGTCGGAAAGTATCAGCGCGGCGAAGCGTGCGCTAGGTCCCGCGCATGATCTCGGCTTCCATGACGCGCTTGAGGCCGATCATGAAGGCGGCCATGCGGAACGGCACATTGCGTCCCTGCGCCAGGGCCACCATCTGCTCGTAGCCGGCGGTGATGAGCTTCTCGAGCTTCGCGTTGACATCCTGCTCATCCCAGCGGAACTGCTGGAGATTCTGGACCCACTCGAAGTAGGAGACGATGACACCGCCGGAGTTGGCCAGAATATCCGGCACCACCGGGATGCCCTTATCGGCCAGGATGGCATCCGCCCCAAAGCTGACCGGCGCGTTGGCGGCTTCCACAATGACCCGGGCGCGGATGTTGCCGGCGTTGCGCTCGGTGATGACGTCCCCGAGCGCTGCGGGGATGAGGACATCGCACTCGAGCTCCAGCAAATCGTCGTTGGAAATCTTGTCGCCCCCGGTCCAGCCGGAGAGGTCACGGTTGTTTTTGCTGTACTCCAGCGCATCAGCGATGTTGAGGCCGCTGGCGTTGTAGTAGGCCCCCGAGATGTCGCTGATACCAATGACTTTGGAGCCGTGGGCAGTCAGGAGGCGGGCGGTGTTGGATCCGACATTGCCGAAGCCCTGAATGACCACCCGGGGATGCTCCCGGCTGATGCCGAGGCTTTCCAGGGTCTTGAAGGTGATGATCATCACGCCACGACCAGTGGCGGCTTCGCGTCCGAGGGACCCACCCATGCTGACCGGCTTGCCGGTCACGACCGCCGGGCTGTATCCATTGCGGCCAGAGTACTCATCCAGAACCCAGGCCATGATCTGCGGCGTGGTGTTCATATCCGGCGCCGGGATGTCGCGATAAGGGCCGAGGATGAGGCCAATCCGGCTCACGTACTTGCGGGTGAGGCGCTGGAGTTCCGACGGGCTCAGGGTGGAGGCATCACAGTTGACGCCCCCCTTGGCCCCGCCGAAGGGCAGGTCGACCAGAGCGGTTTTCCAGGCCATGAGGGCAGCCAGCGCCCGGACCTCGTTGAGGTCAACATGGGGGTGATAGCGGATGCCTCCCTTCATGGGACCGCGGGAGCCGTTGTGCTGCACGCGGTAGCCGTGAAAGACCTCCAGCGTCCCGTCATCTTTGCGGAGGGGAATCTGGACGGACATTTCCCGGAACGGCGTTTTGAGGACCGTTCGCCAGTGCTCATCCATGCCCAGCGCATCGGCCGCCAGTTCGAACTGACGGAGTGTTGATTCGTAGATCCCATCGACCGGTGCAGCGGTCGGGGTGGTGGTCGCGGGCGTGGACATGCGGTGGACCGACTCCTTGAACAGGCTCGCTGGCCTGAGGTTACGTTGCAGGCCCCGGGTTAAAACCCCGGGGCAAAGCCGGAGGGCATTGTAGAGCAGTCCTGCCGGCCGATTGCAGAGGACTTAGCGAAAAGAGTAGTCCTCTGCCGTGTCCCGATACGCCACGAGCGGGGGCGCGTCGGGATCAGGGGCCAGTTCGGCCAGCGCTGCGGGATTCTCTTCCAGCCACTGCCAGACTTGTGCGGCGATAGCCAGGAGCTCATCGTGGGGCTCCGCATCGAAGGCGCGCATCCGGTACCGGCCATAGACCCAGGAGAACGCCGGCATCGGCCACGGGGACCGGCCGGGCTGCAGGGTCTCCCAGCCAAAGTTGCCATCTTCCGGCCAGGCCCGGGCCTGCGACAACAGACGTCGTACCTGGTCCGGGGAGGGGCGTGCGAAGGGATCGTTCAGCTTGCGCGACCAGACCACGGTGGTATCGGCGGTGCGACGCAGCTGACGGGCGAGGAGGCCAATCAGGACGCCATCGTCGGTCATGAGGTCGCCGGCGGCTTCCAGACAGCTCTGGTACCAGTGGTCGACGCCGGGCTGTGGGTTCAGCACATAGTTAATGTCGTTGCTCTTGCGGTCGAAGATGCGCCGGGCATCCGGGAGGACTAAGTCGCTGCGTAACAGCCCCTCTGAGAGGGCGCTGGCTGGGCTGATGTGGACCAGGGTCCCTTCAGAACGAACGCTGGGATTCGCGGCTGCCCATGCTTCCCAGTCTTTGTGGTGGGTCAGGACCTCGACCAGGAAGGCAGCGGCCAGGGAACTGGGGGGGACATTGAACTTTTCCCCCGCTGCCCGGATGTAGAGCAGGTTCGCCCCCTCAGGTCCCCGGGCCCGATGCCAGGCGCTTGCGATCCGCTCGGGCATCGTGCGGGGAGCATTCACCGCCTGGTCAGCGCGAGCGCTCGTGGGTATGATCAGGAGCAGGGAGCAGAGGCTCAGAGCCCGGAGCCAGTGACGCATGCAGCAACCTCCGACCGTACCGGTCCGACTCTCAGGGTACCTGAGAGGAGTCGAATGTCGCTACTGGCCGTCTGTTTCCCACGGCCCGGCGGCGGGGGTGTGGCATCATCCCTTGCATGTTCACCCGGTCCGCCTGGCTGCTCGCAGGAGTCCTGGGCTTTCTGACGCTGCTGGGGGTCCTGATCCGGCTGGTGCCCCGGTGGCAGGCGGAGCAGGCGCATCGGCAAGTCGCCATCATTCTCGATTTTCAACAGATGTTTACCCGCGCGCAGGATGAAGGCTTCCCCATTGAAGACTGGCTCGATGAGCTGAAACTGGCCGGATTCGACCATCTGGCGCTGAGCGAGGACAACCCACTGTGGCTGGAGCAGCGGGGGTACTGCACGGTGGTCGAGGGCTTCCTGGTTACGAAGTCAGTCCCCCAGAAAGATTTGCACAAAGAAGGCTTTCAGCCACTGCTGACGCCGGAACAGCAAAAGGCGCAGAAGGCGAAAGAGAAGCCGGAGTTTTCGTTCATCCCCGAGGACAAGCTGGCAGCCCAATTTTTGCAGTTGTCCCATGGCGATCTGCATCTGCTGTTCCCGCAGGAACCCGGGGGGGGGAATCTCACGGCTGTACTTGTGGCCCGGGCCGCTGAAATGCGGCTCGGTGCGGCGCGGGTGACCATTGAGGATCGCCCCGCTGACGGTGTCGTGGTGGTGAGCCTCCGGGGAGATGTCGAAGACCTGGTGAAGCTCGGGCTGGGGTATGTCACGCCGACGTATCGGGAGCTCAAGGGTCGGGGGTTCGCTCTCGTACCACGACTCCGCAATCAGCGCGGATTGCCGGTCACGACCCATGTCCAGGCGATCCTGCGGGAGGCCTGGAAGGTGCAGTCGCCCGGACCAGGACTGCTGATCTTCGAAGGGGATGAGGTGCTGGGCTTTCCGAAGGCGATGCCCGAAACGACAGAAGCGCTGCAAGCCCAGCCCTGGCTCTTCGGCTTCGTGGAGTTCGCCAAACAAACGGGGGACAAGTCGATAGCGGACCAGATGGTGCCGCACATCGTGCGGGTCCATTCCATCAGCGACGAGGAAATGGAGATTTACACGCCGGAGCGGGCGTTGCGACGCTATCTGCTGGCAGCGACTGAGCGGAATGTCCGGGCGATTTACCTCAAGCCCTTCCATATGGAGCTACAGGGAGTGAGCCTGCGTCAGTTCAACACGGAGTACTTCGGACGAGTCCGGACCGCTCTTGAAGGCGCAGGTTTTGCGGTTAGTTCCATCGACAACGGAACCATCCGCAATGGGTTGGGTCCGTGGCCGGTGCAGGACTTCGTACCGCCCCCCTCGCCACTGCAGAATCTGGCGGCGCTGCTGGTCGCGTTTTTCGCCCCACTGCTGGCCGTGTCGCTGCTGGCGACCCGCCTCCCCACATTTCTGGACCGCGCCGACCGGGGCGATGGCTTCGGGGCGGGTGCCATCGCGATCCTCTGGGTCTGGGGCTGGGGACTGGCGGCAGCGCTCCTGGTAGCGGCCCTGTTGTCGGAATCGCATTACATGCTGCAGACGCGGTCGTTCAGTGGCGTCACCCTGGCGCTCCTGGGACCGGTCGCCTTGTCAGCGGTGCTCTGGGTGCGGATTCTGGTGGCAAATCCCCCTGTCCGGATCTGGGAGCAGGCGGCCCTCCTGGGGGACTTCCCGGTCCATGTCAAGCATCTGGCAGCCGGAGGCATTGTCCTGCTCGCCGCCATGATCGTCGTGCTGCGGAGCGGCAATGAGCCGGTTGGTGGGGTGTCGCCAATTGAGCTTGCCTTCCGCGCGTTTCTCGGGGACCTGCTGGATGTACGCCCCCGCACGAAGGAGTTCCTCATCGGACACCCCGCACTGGTCCTGGGGTGTTACCTGCTGTTTCAGTCGCGACGCATCCTTCGTCCGTGGGCTTTCCCGCTCCTGGTGCTGGGACTCCTCGGCACTACCAGCTTCATCAACACGTTCCAGCATCTCCACACGCCACTTTCAATCAGCCTCGCACGGACTTTCCTCGCGATGGGAATGGGCGTGGTGCTTGGCGGACTCGGGGCTATCGTGATTCATCTGGCAGCGCGCTGGTTCCTGCTTCCGGACGCGCCGGTGTCGGGTGACACGGCCATAGAGGCTTCATGAAGCGACTGGTGCTGTCCGGGTATTACGGCTACGGCAACCTCGGGGATGAGGCGATTCTTGCCGCGATCCTAGATCAGCTGCGACTCCGTGAAGTGGAGACGGTGGTCCTCTCCAGCAATCCGGCCTGGACCAGCGAGGTCCATGGCTGTCGGGCGCTGAAGCGGACCGCCCTGGGTCCGGTGACCGGCGCACTGGCGCGGGCCGATCTCTTCGTGCAGGGCGGGGGGAGTCTCATTCAGGACGCCACGAGCTGGCGGAGTCCGCTGTTCTATCTGGCGCAGTTGCTTCATGCACGGATCGCCGGGACTCCCTGGATGTTGCTCAGCCAGGGCATCGGTCCCATTCAGCGGGGCTGGTTGCATTACCTGACCCGGGAGACGCTGGTCCATGGCGCGGCGTTGACGCTCCGGGACACCGCATCGCTGGCGTGGGCGCTGGGGAATCTCCCCCACGACCTGCCGATCCGGCTGACAGCGGATCCGGTCTTCCTGCTGGAGCCCGCTGATCCCCAAAGAATCGAGTGGCTAACGGAAACCTCCGGACTGGCGGATGTGCCGCGTCCGTGGGTGTTTGTCTCGGCAAAAGGAAGCACGAAGCATCCGACAGAACGTCAGGCGTGGATCGAAGGGCTTAATGCGCTGGCGATGGAGATCGGGGGGTCGATCATCCTCGCGCCGTTTTTCCCCACGATGGACCGGGGCTTCACCACGATGCTGCAGCGAGAGCTGCAGAGTCCGCAATTGCTGCTCCCCGACACGCTGACACCGCAGGAGATGCTCGGACTCTATGGCCAGGCAGCACTGGTGCTGGCGGGTCGGCTGCATCCGCTGATTTTCGCGGCGAATCGCCGGGTCCCCTTCGCGGCGATCAGCTACGACCCGAAGATGGACGCCGCCTGCGCGGAGTTCGATTTGCAGCCCGTGGCACGGCGTCCGCTGCTGGGGTGGAGGACGATGGTCGACGGGATGCTCGATGTCCTGGAAGACACGCGCTGGGAGGAGCGGTACGCGACAGTCCTGCCGCTCCTGGAGCGTCGGGCGCTGGACGCTTTTGCGGTGCTGGATCAGGTGCTCGCCGGGGCCTTGCGGGGGAGCGCGGTCACGGTGGATTAGCCGTGGCGCTGCCGCGGTTCGGTGTTGGCCCGTCGGATGAAATGCAGTTCGCTGGAATGTGGATTCACCCAGAGGAAGTCCATTGCCTGCGCGAAGGGGCGCCAGGGCTGCCCATCATCGAGGAGATACGCCATGCACCGGGACGGGGTGTCGCCCGCCGGAATGCGTGACGTAAGTCCGGGAAGGGCCAGCGCTCCGTGCCAGAGGAGGTCGTTGTGGCAAACCCGGAAGGTGTAGCCTCCGGTGGGCTGCTGTGATCCCAGCCACTCGGGGAGGATGAGCGGCAGCTGACCGAGAGCGGCCTCGACCTCCTGCCGGGCACCGAGGTCATGCGCCGCCCAGGTGGCAGCAGGCTGCAGGACGTCAGCGAGCTTCTCGAGGGGGACCTGCGCCCGCTGCTGCCAGACTCCGGCGTTTCGGGAAAGCACCACCAGGGTGGTGTCATCGCCGACCGGATGGCCCCGCAGATGGGCGTGGAGAGCTTCGAGGAGTTGTTCGCGGATGATCGGCGCCGGGAAGTCACCGAACGTCTGAAGGATCGCGGTCATCCGCTCCACTCCGAAATGCCCCAGGGACTCCCCGGCTTCGGAAAATCCATCGGTGTAGAGCACCAATGAGTCGCCGTGTAAGAGCACCTGGTCGGGCGTCTCAAACTCCTGTTCTTCGAAGAGTCCTGCCGGAAACCCCATGGCATCCCAGGTGGAGACCTCCCCCGTAGCCCCGTGATAGTGGAGGGGATACGGATGGCCTGCTTTGCCGAACTGCACCTGCCCCGTGTCGAGGTCGAGACGCACCAGCAAGAGGGTGGTGTAGCTGAGGTCGCCCCCGCGCTCCTGATTCCGCTCGGTGAGGCGATTCAGTTCAGCACTCCAGTCAGTGAGGACCTCCGCCAGTGAGGTGCTGCGTCCCAGTCGTGACAACAGCAGGCTGTACGCCGCCATCATCGTGAGACTGGCCGGCACGCCCCGTCCGGCGACATCCCCGACTGCCAGATGGAGCAGATCGGCGGAGCGCTCGGCGAGCACAAAGTCCCCGGCGAGTTCGCTGTCGGTGGTGTGGTAGACCGCCAGATTCCAGCCATCGATTTCGGCATCGGCGGGAAGCAGGCTCCGCTGGATCGTGGCAGCGAGCGAGAGTTCCTGCGCCCGTTGCGAGGCTTCCTGTCGCAGTTGTGTCAGTTGTCGATGCTGGGTAATCGCCCGGCGCACCAGAACGGACCAGTCCTGTAATGGCCCGGCAATCCCCAGCCAGGGATAGGGAGCGGCCTGACCGAGCAACAAGTAGAGCCGGGAGTCGCCCAGCCAGCCGCACGGCCAGAGGAAGACGTTGGGGTCGCGGGGGACCGGCCAGTGATGCGCTGCTTCAGCGAGCCATTGATCGCGGGCGGGCTGCAGATCGGTCAGGGGACGATCCAGCAGCAGGGCATCCAGCAGTCGCCCCGACACCGGCTGCCAGTCACCGGCACTGGTGGATTCGGCATGGCTATGCAGGCTCCCCAGGCTCCGAAGCCTTCGGTCTGAGTCATCGAGCTCCCAGAGCACGCAGGTCCCCCCGGGAAACAACTGAGCCAGCGCTTCCAGTGCGGACTGGAGCAGCTGCGGCTCGTCAGTGGCATGCAGGAGATGTGTCGCAAGATCGCCCCGCCAGTCGGCGAGACCACTCAGAGGGGTAGTAGAGCCGCCACTCGCACCGAGAAGTTCCAACAGGAGTCGCTCGGCCTGTGGGAGCCGATGTCCTGGGGTCCGTGCCCCGCGCAGCAGGAAGGTCTCGTGATTGAGCCGGACCGCCGCCAGTTCGATCACCGGATCGCCCGGGAGGGAGAGGAGCGGGGCGGGCGTGGTGGCGAGGTCGAGGACCAGATGCCCACCATCGCGCCAGAGTGTCCGGAGGGGATGGTCCGGGGCCAGGGGGAGAATCGCCGGGAGCGGAGCAGCGCCCCAGCCAGCGAGGAGGGGGAGCGCCTGGGCTTCGGGTGGTCCTGCGACCAGGAGGAGGTCCGCCGTGGCGAACCAGGTCCGGGCGGCGAGCAGCAGGTCCGCGGGCAGGAGCGTCGGCCCTGCCGACGAGGGCAGTCCGGGGGGCTCCGGCACCGGGAGGGCAGCGGTCACGAGGTACTCCAGCAGGCAGGTCGAAGGGAGGCTGACCCGGCAACGGGAGCCCGTGCAACGACCGCACTCGGTTTAGATGCCGGATGGCCCCGGATTGCTATCGCCGCTTGCTGCCAGTAACCGGGAGCTAGTCCGCGATGCTGCGATTGGACTTGTACGCGGCGATCTCTTCCATGTACGGGGTAGCGTCGAAAATCTGGCAATCGATGACCTTCGCGCTGTTTTGATTGGCTTCGCTGGCCCCGATGTCGTTAATGACATCCTGTCCCCGGAACGCCTGGCCGTAGACGGTGTACTGGCCATCGAGGCCCTGGGTCGCTTCCCGGGTGATGCAGAAGTAGAACTGAGTCGATGCGCTGTTGGGGTCATTGGTCCGGGCCGCTGCCAGGGCTCCGGGAATGTGAATCCGCTTCATATTGGCTTCGAGCTTGATGGCGACATCGGGCTCGCTCCAGTCGGGGCGCGCTTCGCCACCCTGAATCACGAAGCCGGGGACGATGCGATGGAATCGGACATCGCGATAGAAGCCCTTCGCCGCCAGGTAGATGAAGTTCTTCACATGGAGCGGGGCATCTTTGGGATAGAAGTAGAACCAGATGTCCCCCGCGGTGGTCCGCATGACGCCAATCTTGTTGTCCATGTCGACGGCATCGCGGCTCTCGAAAGGAGCAATGGGAGCCTGCCCTGGAATCAGTGAGGCGCCGTCATCAGTCGCGACTTCATCGCCCGGTGCGGGCAGGGTCTCGCCGCGTGCCGCAGCTTCAGCTTCCTGCTGCTTGCGGAGGGCTTCCATCTCGGCTTCGTGGACAGCATCGAGCTGACGCTTGCTGGCATCGCGGGCCCCGGCGGTGAGTTGTCCAGTAGGCATGGCCGGCGCGGTGTCATCAGATGCTGCTGCCCCGCCGCCGGAGGGAGCCGCCTTGGGCGCTGGCTGCGAGCCGCCGCACGCCAGACTTGTCAGCAGCAGTACGAGTGTTGCGATCCAGAACAGCGTGACGCGCATGAGCCCAGAGGCCTCCAGGAGGGACGAGTGGTTGCGAACACGCCATTATAGATACGGCGGCGCGATACGCGGGGCAAAACTCAGGGCTCCGGTAGAATCCCGCCAGCGTTCCACCACCGGAGGTCTCCCATGCTGCAGGGCTTCATGTCCCTTCCCCTCGCTGATTCACAGGATTTGGCGGAGCTGCAGACGCTGCTTCGAATCCCGCTCCCCGCCGACTGGCAGAGCGCCTGGACCACACCGGGTCAGTATGTGAAGGTGGCGATTACCGATGACGACAAGCCTGGATTTTTTGTCATCGCCAATGCCCCGGGTGGGGATTCGTTAGAACTCCTGATCAAGGAGGCTTCCCCGCTGACCGCGGCGTTGCGGAGTCTGCCAGTCGGCAGCGAGGTGCAGGTGGCCCCGCCGCAGGGGAAGGGCTTTCCGGTCCAGGAGGCGGCGGACCACGATGTCCTGCTGCTGGCAGCGGGGAGCGGCATCGCGGCGATCCGGCCGGTCCTGCAGTCGTTACTCAGGCGGCCCGCCGGGTCCGGGAGCTTGCGGCTGGTGTATGGCGAGCGGACGCCTCAGCGTGTTGCCTTTTGGGAAGAAACGGAAATCTGGCGCGCAGCGGGCGTGGAGGTCTGCGTGACTCTGAGCGGCCTGGAAGCGCCGACGGACTCCTATGCCGCCGGGTATGTGCAGGATCACCTGCCGGAACGAGTAACCGCTCCAACCTCGACTATCGGCTACCTGAGCGGCATGGAGGCGATGCTTGTCGCCTGCAGGGAAGCTTTTGCCGGGACGGGGGGCGATCCGGCCCGACTCTTCACCAACTTCTGATGCCGCGCTGTTTTTCCTGGCATTGGGCTCTCTTTCTGGCCCTCTTCGGCACGCTGACCGGGTGTCTGGGGGGCCCTACCCTGCGTCCGGCGGCCACCGACCTGCAACAAGTGAAGCGGGTCACCACTCCGCTGACCGGTGCTCAGCCATTGCTGTATGTCGCCTCGATCCGGGCGGAGAATCTTGACACGCTCTGGGGCATCACGATCGGCAATCGTCAGGCGACTCCCCTGCTGGCTCTCGATTTCGGTCAATTGCGGACTGGCGAAATTGCGCCGGTGGGTATCGACCCCGCCGGGTTTCTCCTTACCGCTGGCATCCAGGGGGAGCCCCGGGGCACCCTGCAGACGATGGATCTGCAGAGTGGCCGGACCCGCAAAGCCATTGGGGAAGTCATCAGCGATGAGCCCTGGCGGGTCACACATTTCGCGCCGCCGGTCCTTCTGCTCGGGCAGATGGAAATGGCGGGACGTCCGGCATTCAGCCTCCGCTTCCAGGATCCGCCTGCGCCGGTGATTACGTTGCCGCAGGATCAGCCGCTCCACCGGGTGTTCGGGCTGCTGCCGACCGAGTCCGTGCTCTACGCCACGACTTCGGGGGCTGGGAGCGATTTGCGGCTGCTGCATCTGAAGAGCGGCGAGAGTCGGATTCTTGCGTCCTTCCCGACAGGAGACCTGGAGAGTGCATTGCTGACTGGTCCCATTACAGGAGCACTGGCGGGGTATGCCCTGACGTTCGATCGGGGAACTTCGGCAGACGTGCGGCTGTTCCGCTGGGCCGAAGGAGCTGTTCCCGAAGCGGTGTATGCCTTCGCTGGGAAGGGGAATCTGGGGCTGGTACCCCCCGGCTGGCCGCCGGTCACCACGGAGGCGCATTGCGTGGTGGCTATCCCGGCACGTCCGGATGCCGCCAATGACCCGGAGGGAGCTATCTATCTCCACGATGCCGCGGGATTTCGGAAGGTCCACAACGTAGATGCGCAGATCGCGTGGCTGACAGAGCCCAATCATCTCTTCTGGATCACCCAGCAGCAGTTGTGGTACCGGCCCCTGGATGCGCCGGAGGCGGAAAGTTCGCTCCTCCTGGAACTGCCGGCGCAACGGTCCTGGGGGGTCTATCCGGCGGCCTGGCCCGGTGTCGCGATCACCGTAACTCGCTAAGATACGGCGAGCACGGTCCTTAAACAGACACCCCGACGAGGCATCGATGTCCAGCAATCTCTACATCCTCTTCACGACTGATCCGCAGGCGCTGGCATCGTTCTACACGTCGCATTGCTATCTGGAACCCCCGAAGGAAAGCCGAATCAATGGGAGGCTGCAGCTGACCTTTCAGTACTTTGGCGGCGAGGTGCGGGTGCGCGAGAGTCAGCGCCCTATCCCCCCCAACGTGCCGGAGGAAGGCCTCCCGGTGCGTCTCCCCGAGGGCCTGTCTGTCGAGACGGTGGCGCAGCAGCTCAAAGCCGCGGGCCTGGAGGCTGAACAGGGGATGACCCCCAGAGGACTCCCCTTTGTGGCGGTGCACGATCCCCTGGGCATCCGCTGGGAGCTGCGGGCGCACACGAGATAGGCAGGATCGCCTCACGAGAGATGCAGTCCGGTTGACGTCGATAAGGCATTTTTGCCGGGAATTGTCGACATTGTGTTAACTCCTGCACCGGGTCGTCACCAGCGAGTACCTACCTGTTGCGGAGGTATCCGCCCATGCGACCCCACCTTTGGGCACTGTTGGCCGCGGTGTCGCTGGCTGCATCCATGGCCTGTGAGTCCGGAGCAGCTCCCACGAATTCTGTACTCCACGAGCCACAAGCGCTCGTGGTTTCCCCGGCCGTGCAGCCGGATGATCTGACTGAACGATTGCGAGAATCTGGAGGGTTAGCGGTCACGGCTTCCCGGGCTGGTAGCGGCATGACCCTGACGATTCAGCTGTGCAATACCCTCGGGATGCCGCTGGAACAGCTCAAGATCATCATCATCGACAACCCGGTCACCCGCAGGATGCCACCACGCACGATCGTGCTGAACGGTCCGGAGCGACTGCCGCCTGGGGCGATGGTGACAATGCAGGTGCCAGTCCGGGACCCCGGTGCTGCCTCGACGGTGGAGGTCACCGGGCATCTGGCCGGGAGCTCAGATTAGTGGGGGAGCAGCGCAGGACGGTGCTGCGCCAGCGCTTCCCGGACCAGGAGCTCGCAAACATCGGCGAAGCTCAGGCCGATGTGGCTAGCCGCTTCCGGGACCAGAGAGAGATCGGTCATTCCCGGAAGCGTGTTGACCTCCAGCAGGACCGGAAGGCCAGCGGGGGTCACGATCATGTCGACCCGTCCACACCCCTGACAGCCCAGCGTGTCATACAGCAGGTGCGCCTGCCGTTCGCATTCTGCCAGGACCGGTGCTGCAAGATCCGGCGGGAACCGATGCTGGGCCAGTCCGGCGGTGTACTTCGCCTCGTAATCGAAGAGTTCATTGCTGGAAATGATTTGCGGCACCGGGAGTCGATGCGCTCCGAGGCGACAGACTGAGATTTCAACACCGATGACCCGTTCTTCGATTAGCGCCACTGGTGACACCGCCAGCGCGGTGTGGAGTGCTGGAGCCAGCAAAGCGGGCTCCGTGACAAGCGTCAGCCCCAGCGTACTGCCGGCAGTGTTCCCCTTCACAATCAGCGGCCACGCCAGATCTGCTTCTGCGATGGCAGCGTGGGCGACCTCGGGGGCCGGGTCCCGGACTTCCACGGCCCGGGCCACCTGCATACCCAGGCTCATGGCGACCCGTCGCGTGAGGCACTTGTCAATCGCCACGGCGGAGGCGGTAATGCCGCTGCCGGTGTAGGGATAGCCAAGGAGTTCGAGAAGTCCCTGGACGGAGCCATCCTCCCCCGGGACCCCATGCAGGGCGAGCACCACGCAGTCCGGCTGGTGAGCCATCAGCTGTACGGTCAGGTCGCGGGTGAGTTCGAGCACGGTGACCCGATGTCCCCGTTCACGGAGCGCGGCTGCCATCGCGGCTCCACTCTGACGGGAAATGTGCTGCTCAGGCGAGGGGCCTCCCTGCAACACGACCAGTGACCAGGACATGCGTAACCTCCGCACTGCGTTGCAGCACAGATCACGCCAAGGGGATTCGGAGGGGTGCTAAGACGGAGCCGGGGAGGAGAGGGTCGAGAAACGGGTCCGGACCAGCAACCAGAGGCGCTGACCGCTCCGCCAGATGAGCCAGCCGACGAAACAGACAAAGGCAAAAGCCAGAGGGGTGATCAGGATGCCCGCCAGTATCCCGAGGACGCTCGCAGCATCCTCGATGATGCTGATCACGGGATTGCCCATCCCCAGGGTAAAGCCCGTGCTGGAGAGTCGGGTGATCTTCTTAGCCTGATGGAAGAGCGAAGCGACCGAGCCCCCCGCGAGGAGGCCGAAGATGGTCGCCCAGAGGGGATCCCACTGCTCGATGAAGCCGCTGACAAGGATTGTGCCGGCGACTGGCTTCACCCAGTCGGCGACGCTGTCCAGCACGTTGTCCAGCACCGGGATTTTATCGGCGGCGACTTCGATGATCGCTGCAACCGTGAAAATGAGGACCGCCACATCACTCCCCAGCCAGCTGTAGGCGGATGACAGGGGGAGGAGGTTTTCGTGGGCCAGCCAACCGACCACGCAGAGCGGCAGAAATGCCCGGAGACCCGCCACGGCGGCGAGACTGATGCCCATCATGATGCAGAATCCCAGTGCCACCGGGGACATCATGTCGAAGGGTGTAGACATTCGGGCTGCGGCCCCTTTCCCTGTGGGTCTGATCCCTGATGCGAGGCGACTGACAGCTAAGACACGGTTACGGACTGCTGGTTGCGCCAGTGTACTATTTTCCTGATTTCGAGTGGCATTCTGGCTGGTCGGGGTACATCAAACTGAACGGGGGTCAGGCATTGCCTGCTGGGGTCAGCCAGGGATGCGCCGCCGCCGCGTCCTGCCGAGTCGGAAACCAGGGAAGATAGCGTTCCAGATGGGTGAGTTGCAGCAGTTCCTGCATAACACGGGAGGGTCCGATCAGGATGACCTGCCGGGCGCCATCGGAGACCTGGCGTAGTTGTCGGTAGACCGCGACGATCGCCCCAAGCCCGGCAGAATCCAGAAACGGCGTGGCGGTGAGATCGAGCACCAGATGCCCGGCAGTGGAGGGGAGGATCGCCTGCAGGAGCGCATCGCGGATGTCGCTGGCGGTTCCCCCATCGAGGTCGGTCAGCAGGTGCGCCAGGGTCCAGCCGGGGAAGCACTCGAACTGCAGGGCGACCCGCCCATCAGCCAGGAGTACCGGTGCTGGGGCAGCATTGCTCATGCGCGTCAGGCGACCGCTGTGGCAGGAGCGCCCAGCACGTCGTGAATGCGTCCGAAGGCCTCGCGGAGGAATTCCAGCGCCAGTTCCAGATTTTCCTGGCTGTTGGCGTAGGAGAGCCGGAGGTAGCCCTCGCCCTGCGGGCCAAAAGCAGTCCCGGCGAGTGCGGCGACGCCATCGATGCCTGATGCCGAGCGGACACCCGCCTCGCCTGCCCCTTTGAGCAGGTAGTCCTGGATCTGTTTTGAGGAGTACCCGAAGCTGCTGATGTTGGGGAAGACGTAGAACGCCCCTTCGGGCAGGTGGCACTTGATGCCAGGGATGGCGTTGAGTCCGGCCACCAGCAGGTCGCGACGCGCCTGAAACTCCTGCACCATTGCCTTGATCGGGGCAAGGTCCCCTTCCAGGGCGCTGATACCGGCGGTTTGGGTGAAAGCCGCAGCACAGGAGTTGGAGTTGGTCATCAGGAGTCCGAGCCCCCGGGCCAGTGGAAGACTGGTGACTGTAAAGCCGAGTCGCCAGCCGGTCATAGCGTAGGCCTTGCTCCAGCCATCGAGGAGGATGGTCTGGTCGGCCATGCCAGGGATGCTGTAGAAGCTGGGACAGTCCGTGCCGTAAGCGATCTGCATGTAGATCTCGTCGGTCAGGACAAAGACATCCTTACCCCGGACGATGTCAGCGATGGCTTCCAGATCGGCCCGGGTGAAAACGCCGCCGGTGGGATTCTGGGGGCTGTTGAGGACCAGCATCCGGGTGTTGGAGGTCACTAGCTGCGCGAGATCATCGAGCTGGGTCCGGAAGCCCAGCGACTCCTGGAGCACATAGGGCGTGCACTTGGCTCCCAGGAAACTGGCGACCGACGCGTAGGTGGGGTAACCGGGATCGGGATAGACCACTTCGTCGCCATCGTTGAGGGTCGCAAGCATACTGAGGAAGATGGCGGGCTTGGCCCCCGGGAAGATCGTGACCTGTTCCCAGGAAGGCGTGACTCCCCGGGTTTTCGCCACAAAGCGGGCGACCGCTTCCCGGGCTTCCTTGCGTCCGGGGGAAGGCGTGTAGTGCGTGTCCTCGGACCGGAGGGCGGTGACCGCCGCATCGATGATGTGTTCGGGGGTGTTGAAGTCAGGTTCGCCGATATTGAGGCGAATGACCCGCTTCCCCTGCTCTTCGAGGGCCCGGATGACGATCAGGAGTTCGAACGCCGCCTCGCCGCCCAGCCGGGCCATGCGATGCGCGAGAGTGCTTGCCATGAATGCCTCGCTCTGGCCGATCGATGTGGCCAGCGCAGGATTGTAACGGAGGCGCAATGCTCCGGCAGGACGGCTGGCGCATACTGCCAGACGTATGAAGCTCCTCTTTCTCTGCACCGGCAACAGCTGTCGCAGCCAAATGGCGGAAGGGTATGGCCGCCGGCACCTCCCTCAGGACTGGGAGATTTACTCTGCGGGCATTGAGGCGCATGGCATGAATCCGCGTACCATCACGGTCATGACAGCAGATGGTGTCGACATCACCGGGCAATATTCCAAAACCGTAGACGCAGTTCCCTGGCAGGAGATGGACATCATCATCACGCTCTGCGGCCACGCCTCGGAAACCTGTCCGACGTTGCCGGTGGCGGCCCGGGTGGAGCATTGGGGGTTGCCTGATCCGGCGATGGCTCAGGGAAATGAGCAGGAAGTGATGGCGGTGTACGCGGAAGTCCGGAATGAGATCAAACGCCGCATTCTCGACTTCGCCGCTGGGCTCTCCTGACCCAACTACACTACGGGTCGCATGACGCTGTCGCGCACCGAGTGGCTGACCCTGGCGATCGCCCGTCTGATCCGGGATGGGGACCGGGTGTCAATCGGGACCAATCTCCCGGCGGCTCGGGCCGGTGCGATGCTGGCCAAACTGACCCATGCACCGCATTCGACGCTTTTTTTAGGGATGGCGGAAGTCCGGACCCTCCCCTCCCCAACTCCCGATTTCCTCAGCCTATCCGGTGGCGCGGCGGAAGCGACCGGGCATCAGACGCTGGAACGGTTCTTTGACCACGCGCAGGATGTCGATTTTTTCGTAGTCGGCGGGATGCAGATCGACCCCTGGGGCAACACGAATCTGCTCGGCATCGGTCCTGCGGAGTTGCCAGTCGCGGAGCGCTTTGCGGCCCGGACCGTGTTCGGTCCCGGTCCGATTGGGACGGTGACCATGACCGCGCACGCGCGGCGGTATGTCCTCTTCGCGGCAGACCATCAGCCCCGGACCTTCGTCCCGGAGCTGGCGTTCCGCACGACAGTCGGATGGGGCGATGGGGGATCGCACCGGGAGCGTCTCGGACTGCCGGGCGGCGGTCCGGTGGCTTGCGTGACGGAACTGGGGGTGTTCGACTATCCGTGGCCTGATCGCCGCATGCGGCTTCGGGCTCCTTTTCAGGGCGTGACCTTTGGGCAGATTGCTGAGCGTACGGGCTTCAGCGTGGAGCGCCCAGCCAAGCTCCAGGAGTACCCCCTTCCCACGGCAAGGGAGTTACAGGTGCTGCGGGAAGTCGTGGATCCCCGGGGGCGGCTTCGGGACCGCTGAAAAATTCTTGCCGCGAGACTGAACCTGTGTCCGGATTCGCGGTCTTACTGCACGTACTACCCGGTCTGCCCCCCGCCTGGCTTGCCAGGCGGGGGGTTTAGTGTAAGCGCTCCGGTGACTTGTCGCCTATTGTTCCCGGAGGGAAACTAGCGGGCTGCAATAGCATCAGCCTGTTCGTGGTTGCGGTAGGGTAGTACTGCCTGAACGCTGCCGTATCTACGGCGATAAAGGAACAGCGCCCATGCGCTTTCGGCCCGGCATTCTTGCGATACTGACCCTCGTGGCACTGCTGGCCAGCTCGACAGTCGCGCTGGCTGCGCCGCAGCGTGTTGGTCCGCTGGAAGTTGATCTGATTACCCCGCAACAGAGCGTAATGCCGGGGCAACCACTTACGGTCGGCCTCCAGTTTCGGCTCGATCCACACTGGCATGTCTACTGGCGGAATCCGGGCGATTCCGGACTCTCCCCTTCGCTTGGCTGGTCGCTACCGGAGGGCTTTAGCGCCGGGGAGCTGCAATGGCCCTACCCCATCTCGATACCGCTGGGTCCGCTGGTCAGTCTCGGGTATGAAGATGAAGTCATCCTGCCGGTCACCATTCAGGTGCCTGAGACGCTGCCCACGGATGGCACGGTGACCCTGGCAGCCCGGGCCGACTGGCTGGTCTGTAAAGAAGAATGCATCCCCGGTGACGCCAGCCTGATTCTCACACTGCCGGTCCGGGCGGATGCCCCGACACTCGATGCCGCCCTGGCGGAAAAATTCGAGCATTTTAGGAATCGACTCCCAGTAAGTGACCTGGGCTGGCAGGTCGGGGTGACCTCGACTCCCGAGAAAATCCAGCTGTTTCTTGCGCCTCCCGAAGGACTCACCACGACGCTTAAAAAAGTCACCTTTTTTCCCTTTGAGTCGGAGGTTATCGAGTACCTGGAGCCGCAGGTACTGCAACCGGTAGCGGGGGGATATCAGCTGGAGCTGACCCGGTCGCAGTTTGCCGATGGCAGCGACGTGACCTCCCTCGAGGGCATTGTGGTGTCGCCGGAAGGATGGCGTGGTCCGGGGTCCGAAGCAGCGATGACCATCGCTGCGACTGCGGGCAAGCCTGCGGCACTGACAGGAGCGGGGGGGGGAACCACCACCACTTCGCAAGGGAGTACCGGCAGTGGCGCGGGAAATGGCAACGCCACCACGTTGTGGCAGGCACTCCTCTTCGCCTTCATCGGCGGCATGATCCTGAATCTCATGCCCTGTGTCCTCCCCGTGTTGTCGCTGAAAGTGTTCGGCTTCGTGAAACATGCCGGTCAGGACCGGAAGCAGTCCCTGCTGCACGGGCTGGTCTTTACGGCAGGGGTGCTGCTGTCGTTCCTGGCGCTGGCGGTGGTCCTGCTCGTGCTGCGGGCGGGTGGGGAACAGGTCGGGCTGGGCTTTCATCTGCAGTCGCCCGGATTCCTGATCGGGCTCTCGGCGTTTCTCTTCCTGTTTGCGATGAGCCTGCTGGGGGTCTTCGAAATCGGGGCGTCGCTCACCGGGCTGGGCAGCGCAGCACAGGCCGCGCATGGCTTGTCCGGGTCGTTCCTGAATGGTGTCACCGCGACGGTCGTGGCAACCCCTTGTACTGCACCATTTATGGGGACCGCACTGGGCTTCGCCCTCACGCAACCAGCCGTGGGGATCCTCGCGATCTTCTGCGCGATTGGCCTCGGGATGTCCGCGCCGTATGTGGCGCTGTCGGCCAATCCGGGATGGCTGAAGTTCATCCCGAAGCCGGGTCCCTGGATGGACACCTTTAAGCAGGTGATGGGCTTCCTGCTGCTGGCGACCATCGCGTGGCTCGCCTCGGTGCTGGGGCAGGTCGCGGGGAGTGCTGGCATGACTGCACTCCTCTGGACGCTCCTGTTCCTCGGCTTCGGCAGCTGGATCCTCCAGCACTTTGCTCCGGTCACGGCTCCTGCCCGGACGCAGCGCAATGCCCAGGTAGCCGCTCTGGTCTGTATCGTCGGGGGACTGTTGCTGGGACTGAGCGCGGTCGGAAACTCGGCATCCGTGAGTCGACCCGCCCTGGCGAAAGAGGCAGAGAGCGCGCATGGCGTAGTCTGGGAGTCCTTCTCGCAGGACCGCCTGGATGCCCTGGTGGCGACAGGCGAGCAACCGATTTTCATCGACTTCACGGCGGCCTGGTGCCTGAGTTGTCAGGTGAATAAAAAAGTCGCGCTGGAGACCACGGCGGTCTCGGAGAAATTTGCGGAGTTGGGAGTGGTCACGATCCGGGCCGACTGGACCCGTCGCGATGCCGAAATCACCCGGGCACTGGCGGGCTACCAGCGCAACAGCGTGCCGGTGTATGTCCTGATCCCCCCTGGGGGAGAACCCCGGCTGCTGCCTGAAATCCTGACGCCATCCATTGTGCTCGAGGCCCTCGAGACGCTGGCTGGCCCACCACCTGGCTGACGTCCTACGCCGGACCCGGGATAGGGTCC
The DNA here is from genome assembly GCA_022072165.1 of bacterium. Lineage (NCBI taxonomy): Bacteria > bacterium. The sequence continues at coordinate 1,376,905 of JAJVIF010000001.1, forward strand.
GCAATTTGAAAGGGAGTCCGACATCATGCGCAATCTGACGCTCGTTCTGGCAGCCGGCGCGCTGCTGAACCTGAGCCTGCTGGCCTGCACCTCAACCACCGCTCACGCGGAGCCTGCGAAGGGAACCAAAACGAAACTGGAGGGCGAGCGCAAGCTGGCCAAGACCGGGACGGCCGTGACCACGGCAGCCATCGGCAAGCCCGCTCCGAACTTCACGCTGACCTCAGCGACTGGCACGAAGCACAGCCTGACTGAGTTCAAGGGCAAGTACGTCGTGCTCGAATGGGTGAACTACGACTGCCCGTTCGTGGTGGCGCAGTATGGCGCTGGCCGAATGCAGAAGCTCCAGAAGCAGATGACCGACGCTGGCGTCATCTGGCTCTCCATCAACACGGGACCGATGGGGAAGCAGGGAGTCTGGGAAGGCCAGGCACTGCTGGATCGCATCGCCAAGGAGAAGGCGGTCCCGACCGCGTACCTGCGGGATCCCGATGGTGCGGTGGGCAAGCTCTTCGGTGCGAAGACCACCCCGCACATGTACCTCATCAGCCCAGAGCAGGTCCTCCTCTTCGCTGGGGGCCTCGATGACAAGGCCGCGACCAGCGCTGCGGAAGTCCAGATGGAGGGGTCCTTCATCGAGGACGCCTACGCCGAAGCCTCCGCTGGCAAGGCCGTGAGTATCGCCACGCCGAAGCCCTATGGCTGCGGCGTGAAGTACCCGTAGTTCGCGAACACGCCACCCGGGGGGAGTCGATGTGCGAGCCTCGGCTCTCCCCGTCGCCCCCTCCTGGTTTTCAGGGATTGGCTGACGGTCATCTGCAAATCAGGAACGATTCCTGTATCTTTCGTCCCAGCACGCACGCACACCTGAGAGAGAGGACTCTGCCCCATGGCTCACGAAGTTCGTCCGCTGTCCTTTGATCCCGCGAAGCTCAATGGCATCTCCGAGGATCAGATCACCAACCATCACGGCAAGAAGTACGCCGGGTATGTCACCAAGCTCAACGAGATCGAAGAGCGGCTGCCGCAGGCGGATCGCTCCAAGGCCAATGCCTCTTATTCAGAGTTCCGCGAGCTGAAGCGCGAAGAGCCCTTCAGCCACAACGGGATCATCCTGCACGAGCTCTACTTCGCAAATCTGGGGGGCGATGGCTCGCTCGATGCCGACTCGGACCTGGCGAAGAAGCTGGCGGCGGACTTCGGGTCGGTGGAAGCCTTCAAGGACGACCTGACAGCGGTCGGCAAGTCGGGACGGGGCTGGGCCGTGGCGGCCTACTCGCTGCTCGATGGCAAAATCCACACCTACCTCATGGACCTGCACGACATCGGGGGGGTGTTCTACACCCTGCCGCTGCTGGTCCTCGATGTCTACGAGCACGCGTACTACATCGACTACAAGAACGATGCCCCGGCGTACATCGCCAAGTTCTGGGACAACGTTGACTGGTCGGTGGTCGCGAAGCGCTACGCCGACTGCGTGGCGATGTTCGGCAACAAAACGGCGGCGGATCTGATCGCCGCCCGGGCGATGGTGTAAGCCGCGCTCGCTGCCCACTCTGTCAAAACGACTCTCCTCCGCCCTGCCGCTACTGGCAGGGCGGTCTGTTTTGGGGGAGGACAAGATTTTTTCTGGCCGCTCAGCCGCATGAAAAGCGAGATCCAGGGGGCATCGACGAGGTCAGCATGAGATTTGGCAAAACCGGTGTAACTCTCTGATCTGACCGCACAAGTTCGCTGAACTCTGAGCGGTCAGGCTGTTGCAACGCAGGCGCAGAACAAGCCGCCGACCCAGGCAGGGGTCGGCGGCGCTTTTTTACAAGACCAGTCGCGGGAGAATTACCAGGTACCGTCGCCCGTGATGCGACTGACATAGTGGTCCGGGAAGAAGATGTCCGCACTCTGGAGCACCCGGTTGCAGGAGGGGTCGGCATCGAAATTCGACCCTTTGATGTAGCCGATGTGATGCAGAGAGTTGGGGCCGGTCCACTCGATCCGGGTCGGGCGGGCGGTGCCGGCTCCCCCGATCCAGCCATCCCACTGCCAGGTGCCATCGGAGGCGAAGCGGGCGAAAATCGCGGTGTCAGTGTTATCGGTAATGGTGATCTGCGGCCCACCAAGCGAGAGGGATCGCCTGGAAAACCCCGCCAGCACGAGATCACCCGCCGTGTTCACTGTCAGGCCTCCGTATTGCAGGGCGATGCCATCTGGCGCGGGGAAATTGATGCTCCACTGATGCGCTCCGGCGGAGGAGTACTGGGCCATGCAGGTCTCGAAATTCGTCCCGGATCCGGGGAGCGGACCGCCTCCCAGATCGAGGATACCGATGTGCTCGGCAACAATGGTGACTCGTCCGGTCCCATCGATCACCACCGCACGACCTTCATCGTAGCCGGTGTTGCCATAAGTCCGGAGCCACTCGACCTCACCATCGGCAGCGGCCAGTCGCGCCAGGAAGATGTCCTTTCCGCCATTGGAGGTGGCCGGCGTGGTGCCGAAGTTCGCAGACGCGCTGAAGCCACCGGTAATGTAGACATTGCCGTCGGCGTCGAACGCTGTGCCGTACCCCGTATCCCAGCCACTGCCCCCGAAGATGCCGGACCAGCGATGAGAGCCATTGTTGTTGAAGGTGGCTGCGACGATGTCTTCTCCACCCGCCGTGGAGAGCGGTCCTCCGCCAAAGTTCACGGAGCCACCGGAGTACCCAATGATCGTGATTGCGTCATCAGGACCCAGATCCATCTCCAGGCCGTAGTTAAAGCTGGAGCCGCTGTAGCTGGCGCTGAACTGATGGTTCCCATCGGGGTCAAAGCGCGCGAGGAAAATGGCCTGTGTACCTGAGACCGGCAGCGGTCCTCCACCGAGGTCGAGCGCTTTCCGGTTGTGCCCGACCAGCCAGAGCCGATCCTGGCTGTCGATGACCAGATCGCTGAACCGTTCGTCATCGGTGCTGCCCCAGGTGCGATCCCACACGAGCGTGCCGGTGGGGGTGAACCGGAGCAGGAAGACATCCTCGCCTCCGACTGTTGTGCGTTCACCCGCTCCAAAATCAGTTTTGTAGTAGAAGGTTCCCGCGACAAATACATTCCCTGCGCTGTCTACCGCAACGGCAGCGGGTCCGGCATCGTTGGTCATCGAAGAGCCAAAGGAAGTGAGCCAGCCGACACCGGTTGGTGGGGGGCAGGGGTCACCGAGCTTGACGATAAACGGATGGAAGGTGACGGGGGTCGGGAAATCGCCGGTAGCAGGTGTGAGGTCGGGATTGAGGGGGGTGAGATACGACGACTGATTGTTTCCTTCCACATCGGTGACCCGGAGCCAGGCGAGGTAATCCCCGTTGACCTGACCGGACCCGGCGGGCTTGGTGACATCGACCTGGAAAAACAGGGGGTCACCGTCATAGCCCGAGTCCTGGGCAGCATCGCCGCCATATTCACGGTCATCATCCACCGGGACATTGGGGAGGTTAACGACCGTAGAACGTCCGCCCAGCACGCCGGGAATGCAGAGCGCCAGGAGCGGAATGCCCGACTCGCCCTGCGCCACTTTGATGGCGTTGGGCTCCAGCTTCAGTGAGGACTCCGTGGTTTCCGTCGCCCGGGCATCCCAGTCGATGACATGGAAGCGCAAGGTTGATGTGCTCTCAATGTTCGGCGACCACCCTTCGGAGGGGCCGCGGAACCAGGCGCGGGGGACATCCAGCGCTCCGTGAGGCATCCGGTAGCCAAACTTGGTGACGACATCATCGGCCGCCGCATCCGTGATCGGCACGGGCAGCCGGTGCAATACGCCCGGCGTCCCGGACTTGGGATCGGCATACTTCGCCAGCAGCACCGTATTGACGCTAAAGGGTCCGGTTTGGAGCATCGCGTTACTGATGAGAATGGAGTTTTTCGCGAACTGTCCCTGATGCAGGACTCCGAAGCCCGCCCATTCGTCGGAGTCCTGGAAGTGCCAGCCCCAGGGCGTGCCGAAGTTTCCCTGCCCCGAGACCGAACCAACAATCTCGCCGGTCTTCTGGCGGTACCGGTTTCGGTTGATGTCATCGCGCACCAGCACTTTATATGGAAAGGCGTTGGCGGTCAGACCGGTGGTGTTGACCAGCGACTTGGGCTGGAAATACCCATCGGCATCCAGGATCCACCGGGGATCCGTAATGAGATCGGAAGTGCCGGTGAACCAGGTGTAGCCCCCGGCATTCGGGACATCGAAGCCGAACAGCAGCATGGCTGAAAATCCCAGATCAGCCCGGTTGGAGATCGAGGAATCCGGGAAGGGATGCCGGACTTCGTAGCTCAGCTCAAGCCCCTGCATAGTGCGTCGGACTCCTGTGATCCGGAGGTTGCTGGGGGTGAAGAACTGCTCCAGCGATAAGGCGAAAACCGCATCGTTATCCTGGAGGCTCCGGGTGGGGAGGATCTCCCAGGTGGCGTTCAGGGTTGACGGGTCCACCGTGAGGCGACCGGGAGCGATCGCCCCCTGCAGGATCCCATCGGCGGTCTGCAGCATCGCGCCGGGCTGGAACAGCGCCCCTGCCGGACGGTGATCGTCGCTGGTGAGGGGGTTTGCTTTAGATGAACAGGACACCAGACTCAGGGCGAGCAGGCCGAGACTTCCGGCCAGTAGGTGCGTGCGAGTGGACATGCTGAGTTCCTCCGAAAAGACAGAGAAGTGACGATTCATCACGCCGGGTTCCCCAACTCCACTGGGGGTCAGGCGCTGACGGGCATCCCGATCAGCTGGGTTCCATTCCATTGGAGCGCCAGCCGGGCGACTGCCGGACGATCCGGGAACAGCATCGGATCAATCGCGCAGGTAGCGTAATTATCAGCGACACCCTGCAGTCCCGTACATACCTCGGAATGTGGCCATTCCAGCACGCAGCGCCGTGCCGCCCCGTGCTGACGTGCCGCGAAAGCGGTCCGCTTCCGGGCATCGATGCCCTGCAGGAGCTGCATCCGGTGCGCCTTCTGTGGGGGCGACACCTGGTCCACCATCGCGGCGGCCCGGGTCCCCTCCCGGGGCGAATACGGAAACAGATGGGCGTAGTCCAGGGGCCCTTCCGCGAGATAGCGCGCCGTCGCGGCGAAGTCCTCATCGGACTCCCCGGGGAAGCCGACAATGAGGTCCGTGCCGAGGCAAGTCGCGGGATTCCAGGCTTTGAGCTGCTGGCAGATGGCATCGAACTGCGCGAGGGTGTACGGCCGCCCCATGCGTCGGAGGATCGGATCACTCCCTGCCTGGAGCGGCAGATGGAAATGGGGACAGACTCGATGGCTTGTTGCGATGGCATCCAGGAAGTCGGCGTCGACCTCCATCGGTTCCAGCGATGACACCCGGATGTCCACCAGGTCCAGGGCATCGAGGGTCCGGATCAGCCCCGCCAGAGAGGTCCCATGATCCCGGCCGTAGCCCCCTAAGTGCACGCCGGTAAGCACGACTTCCGGGTAGCCCTGCGCCGCGTAGTCCCTTACAGCCTGTACGACCTCGTCGGGGGAAACGGAGCGCTCTTTGCCGCGCGCGACGGGGACGATGCAGAACGCACAACGGAGATGACATCCCTCCTGGACCTTTAGGAACGCCCGGGCCCGCTGCCTGGAGGTGGGGGCGGCGGGGAGTTGGAGGGGCGCGACCTGCTGGACATCGCCCACATAGGTCCGGGGAGCAGCTTCTTTCAGCAGATCACAGGGGAGGTACTGCGTCAGGTCGTACTTTTCACGATTCCCCAGGATGAGGTCGAGGCCCTCCTGGCGGGCGGCGATCTGAGGGGCCACCTGGGCGTAGCAACCGGTGAGAACCACATAGGTCTTCGGATTGCGTCGGAGGGCCTGACGTATCGCCTTTCTGGCATCACTGTCGCCCCGGTGAGTGACGGTACAGGAATTGATGACCACTACGTCGGCGGGATCTGTGCTGCTGACCAGCCCGAAGCCAGCCTCGATGAGGGCATCCTCGAGGAGCTGACTTTCATGCTGATTGACCTTGCAGCCGAAGGTCCTGACGGAGGCAGTACGGAGCATGACCGCAGGATTGTACCGGGGTTACGCGCCTTGTTGAGCAGGGTCAACGTCCACTGTAGTTTGCTGCGTTACTATGCGTCCTATGCCCCGCCGCGCCAAAGGTCTGACTCCGGAAGAGCAGCAAGCCTCCAGCATCAGCATTCATGCGAAGCACCTGCTGGTGTTTCTGGAAGCACTGGCGAGTGAAGCGCCGGTCAGCAGCATTGATCTGGAAACGCGCATGGGGGTCTCAGGCCGCACGATTCGTCGCTACAAAGAAGCGTTGTCGAGTCAGGGATTTGAGATCAAGACTCGTCGCGGTCAGGGCTATCAGCTGAAGTATGTCCCGGAACATTGGGTTCGGATTCTGCCGCAGTCGATTCACAAGCAGCTGCTGTCGCTGGACATCATGCTCAAGACCGCGGCTCAGCCATCGTTGCAGGTGCAGGAAGCGGTGGATACGCTTTCGAAGCAGATTCTGGATCGCACCAGCCGAAACACGGAGATGCTGCAGGTCCGCCTGAAACGGGCGATCAAGACCGACGCGGGATTGCGCCGAACATCTACCAGGGCGTTTGGCAATCTCAAGCATTGCCTCGATGCGATCCTCAACGAGCATCCGCTGGAGTTTGACTACACCGACTCCAAAGGGGAAGCCTCCCATCGGGAAGTGGACCCGTATGGTTGCCTGTACACCCTCGACACCTGGTACCTGATCTGCTTCGACCGTCGCAAGAAAGCCCCCCGCAACTTCGCGCTGGAGCGGATGCAGGCCGTGAAGCTGCAGTACGACAAAGTCTTCCCCTACCCTGCCGAATTCGATATCGAAAAGGCCTACCGGGGTGCCTGGGGCGTCTGGAAATCAGAGGGACTTCCCACGCAGTGCGAGTTTGTCGTGGACAAGGCCCTGGCGACCTTCTTTCGGGAGTTCAACTTTCCGAGTGCGAAGGCGCATTTGCAGCGGGATGGCCGGCTCCGCATCAAGACGTCGTATGCGGATGTCGCGGAAGCGGCGCGCTGGCTGGCCCCCTATGCGGACATGCTGGAAGTCCGGTACCCCGAGGAACTGAAGACGGAATTGCGGTTGAAAGCGGAAGGGATCCTGAAGCGACTGGGGTAGCTCGCGGCGTTATGCCCTGTAATTCACAAATTCTCCACAACCGTCCATTCTTGATCTCTACCCCATAACTGGCCCTGATTAGGCCAGCCTTCGGCCACAGAATCCGTACTATCGGTTCTATCGCCCAGCCTGACGCGACAAGGGGTAACACTAAACGTGCGTATACTACACGCGTTCCGACCGACTGATCACCATCGCCACATCGCTCTCCCAGGCTCCTTGCAGGCTCCGGGAGGGGAGCTTGAGAGCGACCTGTGGACCCCCGATCCGCCGGAGGCCGACTGGCCCCTGCCGTGGTTGATCACCCTCTCAGAGTTGTGCGCTGCCGCGACTCACGGCACGTCAGCGCGCCTGCTGCCCGACACCACCGATTTCACGAGCGACTGGCTCGCTCCACATGGATCACCGGCGCTGGTCCTTTGTCTTCAGGACTCCCCTGGCGCCACGGCTCGCCTGCTGACTGCGGACTCTCCGCTGGACCTCTGGTCCACCTACTGGGAGGCGCAGGCAGCCCGAATCCGTAAGGACGCCACGCTCATCGCGACCCTGCTGGTCGATGGGCGGCAGTTGCCACTGACCGGAGGCTGGAGCAGCTGCCGTGCGGCGGCTCAGGCATCGCTCTTTTTTGCTGCACAGCAACCGATGCTCCCTGCCCCCTGGCATCGGAGTATCGCGGTCCATGAGTGGCTGGAGCTGGCGCAGTCCCACCTAATGTCAAGCCTGGGGTGCGATGCCCGGCGCAGTGCGGTCCTGGTGCAGCGCTGCCTGCAGGACCTGCGGACGGTGGAGGTCACGCCCAGGGAATTAGCCATCACGCTGTGCAACCACCTGACGACCTTAGCTGTCCCGCTGGGTGCACGCAGTGACTACCGTCGCTTTTTACGACTCCGTCTGGAGGATGCCGCGCTATGTGGTGCGGCATTCACTACGGCGGATCTCCTTTACCCAATCTCGGAAATCTGGAGTCCATGGTCATGAGTCCTCGACGAACGAACACGACATCGCTGTACAACGAACATCTTCGCACCGGTCGCGTAGTCAAGAAGCGGTTCGGCGCGCACTTCGACTTCTATGAACGGGAGTACCGGTGCGGTCGCGATCCCTACAAGCGGGAACTGCGTCGCCATAACCAGACCTGGCTGAATCGTCGGTTCCTCGGCTATCTCGCAGGGGTCCGGGATCCCGACGAGACTCCGGCATGGGTGGATGTGGTGCAGACCAATGGCAAGGCGCCACCTGTTCTGAAATGTCCGCCAAGGGCCAGGCCCCATTAGCTACAGCGCGGCGAGCCAGGCCTCCAGGGCATCATCCCCCTCGATGACCGGGAGATTGAGCTCCCGCGCCTTGTCCGCCTTCGAGCCGGGGTCAGCGCCGATGAGGACCAGATGGGTCTTTTTCGAAACGCTCGATCCCGGCTTCCCGCCCGCCTGCTGGATCCGTTCCTGGATCTGCGGGCGGGAGTAACGACTGAAGGTCCCGGTGATGACGATGGTTTGCCCTGCCAGCGGACCATCCGAACGGCTCACCAGCGACGACTGATAGTCGGGTGCAAGAGCCCGCAGTCCCAGCTGCCGCAGCTCTTCAAGAATCCGCTGATTGGTAGGGTCGTGGAAGAACTGCCAGATGTCCTCGGCCATGACCGCACCAATCCCATGCACGTCCTGCAGCGCTGCCACATCAGCAGCGACAAGCGCTTGACTAGTGCCGAACGCGCTTTCTAAGAGCTTTGCGGACTCCACCCCGACTCCGGGAATCCCAAGTCCGGTGAGGAGTCGCCAGAGGGGCTGATCTTTCGTCGCCTCGATGCTGGACAGCAGATTGCGGACCGAAGTCGCGCCATAGCCCTCCAGGGAAGCCATCTCCGGAGCGTGCTCGTGCAGGCGGTAGAGATCGGCGACGGTCGTGAGCCAGCCGAGGTCGACAAACTTCTCGACATTCTTCACCCCCATCCCCTCCATCCGCATGGCATCCCGGGAGGCGAAGTATTCGAGGCGTCGCACCAGCTGCGGCCGACAGGCGAGTCCCACGCAGCGATAGCCGACCTTTCCTTCTTCCTGGACGACCGCCGATCCACAGGCGGGACAGTGGGTCGGGCGGGGGATTGGTTGCTCGGCACCGGAGCGGCGGTCCGGGAAGACCTGCAGGACTTGGGGAATGATTTCGCCGGCCTTCTGGATTTCGACGTAGTCGCCAAGGAGGAGTCCCAGGCGGTCGATTTCATCCCAGTTGTGGAGACTCGCGGCTTTGACGGTCGTGCCTCCGAGCCGGACCGGCGCGAGTTGCGCGGTGGGAGTCAGCGCACCGGTGCGTCCGACCCCGATCTCCACCTCCAGCACCTGGGTAATGGCGGTCTCTGGCGGGTATTTGTAAGCGAGCGCCCAGCGGGGGGACCTGGCAGTCCAGCCGGCCGCCTCCTGGACCGCATAAGGATTCACTTTGATCACCAGACCATCGGCCCAATAGGGGAGATCGTGGATCGTGGTGGCCTGTGCCTCGATTTGCTGACGCACCGACTCAATATCAGGGCAGCGGAGGCTGGCGGGATTGGTCCTGAGGCCCAGCGAGGCGAGGAATTGCAGAGACTCCCAGTATGTCGCGTGGCCGAAGCGCTCCGGAAAGAGGAGGCCGTAGAAAAACATGGTGATGGGTCGACTGGCGGTGATGCGGGAGTCGAGCTGGCGGATCGCACCGGCGGTGGCGTTACGGGGATTCTGATACTCCTTCTCGCCCCGCTCCCGTTGCCGTTCGTTGAGTTGCTGGAAGTCTGCGACCGGCATGAACGCTTCGCCCCGGGCCACCAGATCGACCGGCTCATGCAACCGCAGGGGGACCGAGCGGATGGTCCGGACATTGGCCGTGACATCCTCGCCCCGAACGCCATCACCCCGGGTGCTCGCCTGCACCAGTACGCCCTGCTCATAGATCAGTTCCAGCGCGAGGCCATCGATTTTGGGTTCGACCACATAGTCCCAGGCTTCCTGGCGACCGAGGGCCCGCAGGAGCCGTTCGTGCCAGGTCCCGAGGTCCCCCAGGCTCATGGCGTTATCGAGGGAGAGCATCGGGGCGGGGTGCTCGACCTCCGCGAACTGTCCCGCTGGTGCACCACCGACCCGCTGGGTGGGGGAGTCCGGCGTAATGAGCTCCGGGTAGTCCGCCTCGAGGGCTTTGAGCTGATTGAAGCAGCGATCCCATTCGGCATCAGAAACCAGGGGGGCATCCAGGACGTAGTAGTGGTAGTCCCAGAGTCGCAGTTGCTCACGGAGTTGGGTCGCCATGTCAGCGGGGGAAGTGCCGGGCAGCATGATGACCCGATTGTAGGAGAGTCCACCACGAGCCCAGCGCTACCAGCAAACGGAGTGATGCTGCTGCAGGGTGTAGCTCCCGGGTGATGTGGTTTGGTAATGCGCGAGGCCGCTGTAGTGAGGCAGGGGCTGACTGAGGAGGGCGGTCAGCAGCGTTGCGAGATTCGGAGCGAGTCGGGGATGAGACAGCACGGATTCCGTGCCCCACCAGTTCAGGGTTCCTTCCGCGCAGGCGGCTCGTGAGGTCCCCTCCCAGGCGGTGGCAACGAACAGGTGCAATGTCCCCTGATCGTGCAACTGACCATCGGCGCTGTAGCAGACCCAGCTTTCGGTCCCGGCCTCATGCAGTTGCGTCACGATGACTCCGGCTTCCTCGAAAAATTCACGTCGCATCGCCGCTGCCGGCGACTCCCCGGGCAGGAGCTTACCCCCCAGCCCGTTGAGATAGCCTGCGAGTTCTGTGCGATCTGAGGCGCGGTCGATGAGGAGGACCCGCTGCGTGGCAGGTCGCCAGAGGAAGCCCAGGGTGTAGACCGCGTGGAGGGACATGGGCGGAGGATGTCGCGCCCCTGAGCAAAGTGCAAGCGACGCAGGTCGCGGCAGACGGCATCGCACACAGCAAATCCCCCCGAAGGCTGGAGCGTACCCAGGCGTCGGGGGGATTCATCACGGATGTGGGAACGGTCCACCGTCAGCCGTTCAATTGGCCCCTGTCGGGCTGACGGTGCGAAGGTCTTAGAGTGGCACGGAGACAGGCTTCACTGCCGGGGTGGTGGGAGCCGCAGGCGTGGCCGGTCCGATCTGGGCCCGGGGGTGGAACTTCATGAAGGCCTTTTGCTTCGTGGTTTCCACCACATGGGTGTAGATCTCTGTGGTGTCGAGCTTGGCGTGCCCCAGCATCGCCTGGAGAGAGCGGAGGTCCATCCCGTTGGCCAGCAGGTGTGTCGCGAAGCTGTGACGCAACAGGTGGGGATAGACGCCCGACGGCAACTGGGCAGCGGTGGCGTACTTCTTCACCAGCTTGTGGATCCCCTGCCGGGAAAAGGCTTCGCCTCGCTGGGTCAGGAAGACTGTGCCCGGTTCATTGCCCCCTTTGAGCTGGGGTCGGACCTCGCGCATATAGTCCATCAGCCAGCGCCAGCCCTGCTGATGGAGCGGCACGACCCGCTCCTTGCGCCCTTTGCCCTTGACCAGCAGAACCCCCTGATCGGGATGGAGCGCAGTGATCGGGAGGCCGATCAGCTCCGAGACCCGCAAGCCGGACCCATAAAAGAGTTCGAGGATGGTGCGGTCCCGTCTGCCGAGCGGGGTGTCGGTGTCGGGAGCATTCAGGAGGGCGAGGACATGCTCCACGGTCAGCGTGGGTGGCAGTCGACGCTCCAGCTTGGGCGTCTCGACCTGGGCGGCGGGGTTATCGCTGTGGAGGCCCCGCTCCCGGCACCATTCAAAGAAGGTGCGCATGGCGCTGAGTCGCCGGGCGCGTGTCCGGGCACCCCGCCCATGGGCATCCTCCCAGCCGAGGTACTGCTGGATGGTGAGCCGGGTGAGGGGCGCGAGACTCAGGATGTTTTCTTCCCGGCAGAAGGCCAGGAAGCGTTCAAGGTCGCGGCGGTAGCCGTCGACCGTATGGGGCGAGAGGCGTCGGACCCACTCGAGGTCATGGACGAACTGCTCGACATGTGCTGTCAATGGGGATCCCAGTACTGTGCTCATGCACGATCCCTTCACTGGGGATCCCCGGTCCGGGAGGGTGTACAGCAACGGGTGTGCCAGCAGTGTGGAGAGTCGGGGGAGAACTTGCGCAGAAGTTGGAATCGAAGTTGTTAGGATGGATTGACAGGACAATCTTCAAGCTGGATAATATTGGCAGTCTGCATCCTCCTGCATCCTCCTGCATCCTCCTGCATCCTCCTGCGGGAGAGATTGCGAAAGAAGGAAGAGGGAGTTGAAACGTACACCTCCACTCCTGCTGCTCGGTCGTATGTGGTGGGCATCCGGGCTCTTTATGGCCGCGGCTACAATGCTCGCCAGTTGCTCCCCGAATCAGCCTGTCCCTTCCGGTGGCTCCGCTGTGACCAAAGGTCAGTCCTCCGGCAGTTCGACAGGATGCCAAGGGGGTTCGATTCCATCGCAATCAGCTGGCGGATTCCTGGCGTATGTTTCGACGCACTTCAGCAAAGGTAATCTTTCTGAAGCTTGCATTTGCGCCATCTTCTGCCTTCACATGTACCGGGACACTCCGACTTACATGAATCCATATTGCTCCAGTCCCACGATCAATATGATCTGTCCGGATCAGTGCATTACGGTCTTTGGGTGCGATGGGATGACCGCCTGGAACCAGTACTGGGACTCCGGTCAGCCTGGCGACCTGGGCATCACCATTCAGAGCATTAACAGTTGGGCTCTGCCACAAGGAGGTACGGAAAGATGTTCCTGTTAACAGCTTTGCTCAGTGTAGTCTTTGTCCTCAGCATCACAGGCTGCGCGGGCAACCGCCACGCCACACTGGACCGACGGGGAGCCAGTGACCCCAGCCTCACCATCCTGATTGCGGAAGCCCCGGAGCCCGATGCCGAGCTAACCGATGGCCTCTTCTACATCCGGGGGCAGGTGCGGGCCGACCTGGGGCTGTCATCCACTACTCCACTCCTGCTCCAGGAGTACCATCTCACGACTGGTCTCTGGTGCACACCGACAAATGTGCTGCAAGTGAGCGCCTGGAATGACGCGTTCTCGTTTGATCCCGAGACCGGCCTGTTCGAAATCGGGATTCCGACAGCAGCGAAACAACTGGTGCTCATGGAAGGGGAGCAGGAGGTCTACCTGATCGCCCGGGACAGCGCTGACAACACCGCCGAATGGGCTGTCAAGGTGTCCGTACCACCTCAATCGACTCCCACGTTGGCAGAGGTACGGTCCGGTCGGGAGCGTTGGGGAAGTGAGTTGGCACCGCTGTTTTCCACGTATGCCGATATGCTGGCGACGCTGGAGTTTGATCCGTCGGCCTTCCCGCATATTGGTCTGGACCGGCAAGCGGCCGCCACACTGGCTCAGCGGCTCACGACAATCCTGAGCGATCCTACGACACGCAGCTGGCGTGACGAGGGGCTGGCCCTTGAGGCTGAACTCACCGCCCTGGTGCAGGAATACAACCTCTCCACAGTGGCTGAGCCCTTTCTCAATCGCGTCGGCTGGTGGCGCTGGCATCTGGAGCTCTCACAGGACATTCAGAGTGGCTTGCTGGGCCACAGTGCTCTGGGGTATGACGATCTGGAAGCCCGAGCCCCGATGCGCCGGGGGCTCCTGGCATACTTCCAGCACAGCTATGCCAATGCCGGATGGGCTACAGGTGGCAATGCGTCTGGGCAGGCTACGGCCACCTGGGAGGCGACCATCTGGCAAGACACAGGGGCCCCCCACTTTCTGGATCTCGCCTCCTACGATCCACAACAGTTAGTGGCGAATTCCGGGTCATCAACGAATCCTGTCTGGCAGCTGCGGGTGATCTGTACGGACACGGACAACGATGGTGACTATGACGAAGTCGAAGCAGAAGGGCTGTCTGATGGTGGCGCGATGTCCGGTGCTCCTGCGGCCTTCACCGACTCCGAGAGTTATGGCCACCCTATAGTCTTTCTCCGCCATGTCTTTAGCACCCGGGCGATCGGCATCACCGGGTACTAGTAGGCCAGGCAGCCGGGCGAGGTGTAATCACCAGTCGATGGAAGTCTCGTGTTACCCTGACTTCCTATGACGCTACTCATCACTCTGCTCGTCATCCTGCTCATCCTGGCGGTCTGGCAGGTCAATCTCTGGCAACTGGCGGAACGGCAGCTGGACCGGGCGCGCAAGATCCTGGCTGATGCCGAGCACCAGGATCACGGGGCTGAATCGGCAGCTCTGACGGCCGCGCGTGCAGTGCACGACGATGCGGTCGCCGCTTATGAAATGCTGCGTCACAGCCCGCTTGGGAGCATCAGTGGCATGTTGCTGGGCAAGCCCGCCGCGACTGCCTCAACTGCAGCTCCCACCCCACATGAGGCCGAAGCGCACCACGGCCATGAAGCTGTCGCGATGTGAGTACGGGACCTGCCGATCCCTTTCGCGAAGAACGTCACTTCAGCCGTCTTGCTGCGGTCTATGCGCTCCTGATCGTGTTGCTGGTGGCGGTGGGCCTGGGGCTTTACTGGTGGGATTTCCGGCATCGCCCCCCACTGGAGACCGACTCGACCCGGATGCGTGACGCCGTCCGGGCCATGCTGGAAGAAAACTAACAGCGCACCCCGAACGGGTGCGCTGTCGTGTTCTGACACGAAAGCCGACTTGCCCTCCGGATCAGAACGCCTGCACTTCTTCGCCGGCAGTCAGGACCAGAATCACCGCATCCGGTTGCCCGTCGGGGGCACCATAGATGAAGGAGTTGGGGTAGTCCGTACTCCGGTTGTAGGGATACCAGGGACCGGTGAAGGCGTTGCCGCCGCCGTTGATCTCCGGCAGACCGCCGGCACCGTTCACCCGGCTGTCATACGACACATACCAGCCGGTGTTGCCCTGACTCCAGGGAGGCGGGAAGCGGTAGTAGATGCGATTGCCGGCGGGGTCGCGATCCTCGAGGCGAATAACATCCTGCCCTTCCGAACTGTAGGAGCCGTAGACGCCGAGGATGTAGCGGTCCACATCGGCCTTTACGAACGTGGTGGGGATGTAGATGGTGTAGCCCTTGCGGGTCACCCAGTGGATGCCGAGTCCGCGGTAGAAGAAGTTCCCGGGCCAGTGGGTGAAGGTCGTTTGCTGGACCTGCTGGCCGTTCTGGATGGTGGTAATGCGACGGCCCCCCATGTTGTAGTGGAGACCGTTCGGGATGGTGGAGAACCCCTTCGACGCAGGATTGCCACCAGTGACCGTCAGGAGGGTCCGCTCGGTTTCGATGTTGAGATCCGTGTTGTCGAACCAGTTGCGGAAGGTGATAGGGAGTTCCAGGCCGTTCCCCATGAGTTCTCCGCGATATCCGAAGCGGGGATCGCCGTCACCGGGCTGATGGGCACCGCCCGGTCCGGTGGGATTCCCGGTCTGGGTGATCACAGCGGTGCCGTTATCCACGAAGGGATTCCGGGGATAGCTCTGGAGATAGCCGTACTCCAGGAGGATGTCCTGAAGCCAGGCATTGGCTGGTAGGTCGATGTTGGCGTTGGGTTCGTCGTAGCGGGAGTGCCAGACGCGCCAGCCTTCCCGGTCGCCACCGATGAGGTACATGGGGTACTTCTCAAAGTCGGTGTGGTAACGCTCAAGGGAGACCTGGATCTGATGGGCGGCAGACTTGAGCTGGACTTCCTTCGCTTTGTCTTTCGCCTTGATGTAGTTGGGCAGAGCGATGGCAGCGAGGATGCCGATGATGGTGATCACCACCAGCAACTCGATGAGGGTGAAGCCCCCTGCTCTGTTCCAACAGTGAGTCCGTAGTTTCACGGCAAATACCTCACGGACCGGTCAGTAGTGCAACGATGGGGTGGTGAAGCCAGGGGCGACCGGAGCGGGACACGGCAGGGACAGGACAAGGTGAGGGCCGCGTCCGGCACTGGCGGCGACCGTCGCAAATCGCACGAGTCAGCTGCAGATAACGATGAAAAGATGAAGGACGCCCCTCCACCGGGCCCGGGCATCCACTCGTACGGCGCAGGTCGCAATCAGAGTTTACCCCACGTTCTGAAAATCCGGCAGTCGCTGAAACCCCGGGGCACTCCCCGGCATCTTCATGAGTGGCCGCCTCCACACGGTGAGGCTTCATTGCCGCGCCTGTTCCGTTTGGGCCTTCACCGCCCTCTTTGTCAGTGACTGACCGCAGTTGCCCCGTACCCCGGGCCACGGTGCGGCTGTGCCTGACCACATGCGTCGTGCTTTCACTTTTCACAGCGCCGTGCCGGCCTGTGCCAGAGAGAGGTTGTGCCATGAGACTGAGTGCATCGGAGCGGAGGCCTGCGGGCTTCACGCTGATCGAACTGCTGGTGGTGATCACCATCATCGGCATCCTGGCAGCGATTGCGTTGCCGAACTACATAAAGGCGAAGGACAAGGCGAAGGAGGTGCAGGTCAAAAGCGCCATCAAGGCGATCCAGGTGGCGGTGGAGCGCTACCACACCGACTTCGAGGAGTATCCCCTCTTCCTGATCGGGGGCGATCTGGAAGGGTGGCGGGTCTGGCATCGCCGCTACGACGAGCCAAATCCCGACATGAATCAGACACAGAACGCGTGGGTCAAGGACCCCCTCATCAGCTACAACTACCTGGACTCCTATCCAAACAATCCCTTCGTGGACAGCGGGACCGCGGTGATCCAGCAGACCGGACTTCCCACGGGACCGGGGGGCTCGCACCAGGCGGGGGATGGCGATCCCCGCTTTGGCTTCCGGGGGAACACCATGGGCAACGGGATGGAGTATCCGATGGTCTTTCGGCGATGGATCGCCACGGACACCGCTCAAAACATCGCCACGGAGCGGACGCTGCGGGCAGTCACGAATAACAACGTCGCAGTGAAGGGGTTCGGTGTTCCGGAGAACGGCAGTGGACTCCATTTCGTCATGGGAGGGCGTCGGGCGGTCAAAACCGAAAATGGGCAGCAGGTGGTCTATACAGCATTCACCCACTGGCCCGGCAACTTCTTCTATCGCGGCTTCCCGGAACGCCCCATCGCCCGGAAGGGCTGGACGATCTACTTCCCCCATGTCTTCGTGAAGTCCCAGACCAGCCGGTACATCCTTGGCGGGTATGGGTCATACACCACGGAGGGGATCGATGTCGCCCGGCTCGAAGAGCGGGACAACTCCGGCAGTCAGATCTACTACCGCTATGCCCCGCCCTGGGGAGCTGACGAGAACATTTTCCAGGCGCGTTACGAAGGGGGCATCAGTCGGGGCGGGCTGCCGGAAGTCGCGGGAGGGGGCGGTCCAACCGCAGGCCCCTACAACCCACCTGACACCAATCCCGAGCATCCCAATTCCTTTATCTACGGCGCGCCGGATGGTCACAAGGACGCGGTAATTCTGGTGCTCACGGCGGGAGAGGAAGTCCAGGCCTTCTATTAGAGCGAGGTGAGGAGGCCGTCAGGCGCAAAGCTACGCGCTCGTGCACTCTGCGTCCGGTGGCTAATGGCTGGTGCCTGTGAGTGGCCATGCCCCGGGCGAGCGAGCGCCTGACGGCACGGTGACGTTCCCGGGTGGGAACCGGTGGCGGGGGGAAGGGACTGGACCCCTTCCCCTCGTCCTGGCGAATCCAGGTGGAGACTGGACCCCTTCCCCTCGTCCTGGCGAATCCAGGTAGAGACTGGACCCCTTCCCCTCGTCCTGCCGAATCCAGGTGGAGACTGGACCCCTTCCCCTCGTCCTGGCTAGTTCAAGTCAGGACTGAAGCCCGCCCATCGTACAGTTCCCGCCAGAGCGCGAGCCTCCGGCGTCCCTTCTGGGGGCCGGAATGATGCTTTTTCGGCCAAATAGGTTGCAGTCAGGTAAAGAATTCCTAGTAAAATGTCTTGGTCACTCCCACCGCCGACCGGCGGCGCCCAGGGGTACGGTGAAGGGGCGCCGGGTCATCCATCATTCCGCATTTTTCCGGACACCGGATCGGCAACAGGTGGCAGCGACCTCGCTACTGTCCTGGCAGGGACCTGTTTGTGTATCCGGTCAGCTGCCGGGAGCGAGCCCCCGACTTCGCCGCCCATTGCCGCACTTATCACGAGGAGACGACGCATGTCTCATGGTTTCGCCAGCGGGACCCGTCGCGGGTTCACGCTGATCGAGCTGCTGGTGGTGATCACCATCATCGGCATCCTGGCAGCCATCGCGCTGCCGAACTACATTAAGGCGAAGGACAAGGCGAAGGAAGTCCAGACCAAGTCCGCAGTCAAGGCGATTCAGGTCGCGGTGGAGCGTTACCACACCGACTTTGAAGAGTATCCCCTGTTCCTGCTGGGTGGCGATGTCGAGGGCTGGCGCAACTGGCACCAGAAATACGACGAGCCGAATCCCAATGTCCGGGGCGCGAATGCCTGGGTCAAGGATCCCCTGGTGGGCTTCAGCTACCTCGATTCCTATCCGCAGAATCCGTTTGTGGACTCGGGAGAGTCGGTCCTCCGCTCGACCGGTCTGCCGACCGGTCCTGGGGGAGCGCACCAGGGTGGCGATGGTGACCCGCGCTTCGGTTTTCGGGGCAACACCATCGGTAACGGTCTGGAAAACCCCATGACCTTCCGCAACTGGTACAACGATGATGCGCAGAACATCGAGACCGAGCGCACCCTCCTGTCGGTGACTAACAACAACCCGATCTCCCTGGGCTTCGGCACCCGCATGAGCACCCCGCAGGGGCTGCATTATGCGATGGGTGGCCGCCGGGCGACCAAGGTCGAAAACGGTCAGCAGATTGTCTATACGGCGTACACCCACTGGCCGGGTAACTTCTTCTATCGCGGCTTCCCCGAGCGGCTCCTGGACCGCAAGGGCTGGACGGTCTGGTTCCCGCAGGCTTTCATCAAAGCCCAGACTTCCCGGTACATCATGGGCGCTTATGGCTCCTACACCACGGAAGGGTCGGACGTCGCGCGCCTCGAGCAGCGGGACAACTCCGGCAACAACGTGTACTACCGCCTCCCGCCACCGTGGCAGGCCAACGCCAGCCTCTTCCTCTGCACCTACGTCGGCAACGGCGTGAACGGTGGTCTGCCGGAAATCGCTGGTGGTGGCAACAACTCCCAGGGCCCGTGGCTCCCGCCGGATCGCAGTCCCCAGTTCCCGAACGCGTTCATCTATGGCGCGCCTGACGGGTACAGCGACGCGGTGATCATCATCCTGACGGCTGGCGAGGAGGTCCAGGCCTATTAGCGGCCTGGATCAGTCCCTGCTGACCAGCTTTCACGCCCCCGGACGAAAGTCCGGGGACATTTTTGTGGTCTTTAGGCCATGCAAACGGCTCCAGTCGTGATAGCCTTATCTATCTTCCTGTGTCACACGGGGAGTTGGGATCGGTCCGGGCGCTCTGTCCGGCTCCGTGACTCCGTCCATCGCTCCCGCGAGGGTTCGGAGGTGGCTGGTCGGCCTGCTGTCACCATCATCTATCCGACAGTGTGCCTCTGGTCATCGGGCGTGTCCCGTCAGCTCCCCCTATTGCAGCACTCATCGGAAGGAGTCACCTTCTGTGACCTCTCAGACTCAGACTCGCGGAACCCTGCGCGGGTTCACGCTGATCGAACTGCTGGTGGTCATCACGATCATCGGCATTCTGGCGGCGATCGCGCTGCCGAACTACATCAAGGCGAAGGACAAGGCCAAGGAAGTCCAGGTCAAGTCCAGCCTCCACACCATCCAGGTGGCCATCGAGCGCTACCACACGGACTTTGAGAAGTATCCCCAATGGCTCATGGGGGGCGACCGCGAGGGCTGGCGTGTCTGGCACCAGCGCTATGACGAGCCGAACCCTGGTCTCAACGGTGTCTTTCGGGCGAACCTGAAGGACATCCTTCTGGAGAGCACCTACCTGGATGCCTATCCGCGGAATCCGTTCGTGGATAACGGCAACACCATCATTTCCCAAACCGGTGCCGCGACAGGTCCTGGCGGTGCGCATCAGCCAGGCGATGGTGACCCACGCTTTGGCTTCCGGGGCGACAGCATGGGCAATGGTCTTGACCACAACGTGCTGTTCAAGAACTGGTACAACTACGCCACTCTGAATTTCGAGCTGGAAGACGCCCTCATCGCCACGACCAACAACAACCCGGCCGCCTTTGGCTTTTCGAACGGCACGAACGCCGTGCACTACGCCATGGGTGGTCGTCGGGCGGTGAAGACAGAGAATGGGCAACAGGTGGTCTACACCGCCTACACCCACTGGCCTGGCAACTTCTTCTATCACGGCATCGGCGACGCGCAGTACACCCGCAAGGGCTGGACGATCTATCGCGTCAACGCTTTCGTGAAGACCGAAATCAACCGGTACATCATGGGAGCCTATGGCTCCTACACCACCGAAGGGCAGGATGTGATCCGCATCGAGGGCCGGAACTACTCGGGCCAGCAGATCTACTATCGCTTCCCGCCGCCGTGGAGCACCGGAGCCCTGGTCGAGCAGTGCACCCTGAACAACGGCTTGCTGCCGGTCATCATGGGTGGAGGCAACAACACGCAGGGCCCCTGGTTCCCCCCGAACCGCTCCCTGGATCACCCCAACGCGTTCATCTACGGGTCGCCGGATGGCTATCCGGATGCCGTGATGCTCGTGCTGACCGCCGGCGAGGAAGTCCAGGCGTTCTAGCCCCGACAGCCTCCCTCCTCAGTCCGGATTTCCGTGACCCCCGTGACGTTCCTCCGGAACGCGCGGGGGTATTCTTTTATGAGTCGGCATCTCGTTGCAGGAGACACGCATGACAGATAATCCAGGGAAACAGCCGGATTCTCGTAACTTCCCCACCGGGAAAGAACAGACCCCTTCCAAAGTGAATCCGCGCGGACCGCAGATCGAAGAACAGGGGCATGAGCCGCCGCCACGACTCCCAACGGAGCATCGTCAGGAGAGTCCGCATCATCAGCGGCCAGCCAAGAGGGGGAAGGGTGGGGGGTAGCTCCCGGATCCACCGGTCCCTGAGATCAGGACTGAGCCAAAGAGAGCAGCGGGCGCACCAGTGAGGTGCGCCCGTTTGGTGTGTATCGCGCTGTCGGAGAGGTCAATGGCCGTGTCAGGCTTCCGGCTCGATCAGTCCGAAGTGCCCATCTCTGCGTCGATAAACCACGTTCATCGCTCCGGACTCCGGATTGGAGAAGACATAGAAGTCATGTCCCAGCAGGTCCATCTGCATGGCCGCTTCCGGCGCAGACATTGGCTTCATCGCGAAGCGCTTGGAGCGGACGATCAGGGGCAGGCCATCGGCCTCTTCGATGTCCTCCGGATCCTCCACCAGCACTGGTTCCGGGGAGGCTGACAGCGCGGCTTCAGCAGCGCCTGGTACCACGGATCCTTCGGGGATTTCTTCGGCGAAGTACTCGCCAGTCCGCAGGGTCTGGGTGTGCCGCTTCGCCTCACGGGAGAGGTTGTGATACATCCGTCCCTTATGCCGCTTGAGCTGACGCTCCAGTTTTTCAGACACGAAATCGATGGCGGCGAAGGGACTGGTGGAGTCATCCTCGGCCCGGACAATGGTGCTCTTGCAGTGGAGGGTCACTTCCACCTTGTACTTGTCTTCGCCACTGTTTTTGGACCGCCGGGTGAAACCGATTTCGGCGGACAGAATCTCTGGAAACACTTTTTGCAGCTTGCCGAGCTTCTCCTCGGCATACTCGCGCAGATTGTCGCGAATCGTGAGCTGGCGGGAATGGACATGGACCTCCATCAGTGGGTCCTCCTCGCTGTCAAAAAACGTCGCTCCCGGGTGCATCGCCGGGATCGTCAAGAGTGCGCCAGACGTGCGCGCAGCCGGTCAAGACCAGCGGCGCAAACTCCCAGAGGCTGCCAGCGACAGTGCGCACAGTGGCTGGCGAGGTCGGGACCGGCAAACGCTGCGGCGATTGCGGCCTCCAGGGTCGCCCAGGAATGGGTCACACCGGCTGGCAGTGCCAGGCGGGCCAGGGTCCGGGCATCCTGCGCCGTGATCCAGCCTTCCTCCATGGCATCGTGCCAGCACGACCCCTCCTGAAGCAAGGGGCAGACCTCACACAACTGGTCGGGTCCCTCCACCAGTGTGACCGGGGTCTCAGGATGTTGTTGCAGGTGGGTGTGGATCGCGTTCATGGTGGCGGTGAAGAGAGGCGAGTACCCCATCCCTTCCCAGCCCTGCAGGCAGAGGAGGTTGTGGGGGCGCAGACGCAGGGGCATCGTGGTGTTCCAGGCGCTGGTCGCTTCAGCAGACGCTGATGTGCCGCTGGTGATGGCCCCGTGATCCAGACTCATCTCCCCTCCCCTGACCCAGCTGACTACTGCTCCGACGTCGCTTCTCCAGCAGCCGCCCCGGACTCCGACTCATCATCACTGTCTGATTCGGCGTGCAGGACACTTGAATGGTCATGCTGCTCAAGCTCTTTCCGAATCTCCTCTTCGCGATGGGTCTCTTCCTCAAGGATGGCAAACAGACTCTCATCGGCCTTGAAGCGCTCGCCTAAGTAGTAGCGCTTGGCGATATCGCTCTCTGCGATCTCTTTAGCGGTCCCGGACTGGAGGATCCGCCCCTTGTGCATGATGTAGACGACGTCGCCAACCGCCAGGATGTCGCGGGCGGAGTGGTCCGTGATTAATATGCCCAAGCCTTTGCGCTTAAGTTCGATAATAATCGTTTGGATGTCCTGAATGGCGATGGGGTCGACCCCAGTAAATGGTTCATCTAAAAGGAGAAACTTTGGACTTCCAGCGAGCGCTCGCGCGATTTCACACCGGCGTCGTTCCCCGCCAGAAAGGGTCGCAGCGACATTATGTCGCAATCGCGCCAAGTCGAGTTCCTCCAGAAGGCTGTCGGTGCGGGCCATCCGCTCCTTGTAGGGCATCCCCAGCAGCTCGAGAATCAGCAGAACGTTCTCTTCTACCGTCAACTTGCGAAAAACCGAAGGCTCTTGGGCGAGGTAGCCAATGCCCAGGCGACTTCTGAGGTGGATCGGCATCCGGGAAATGTCGCGGGTCCCAAGATAGATCTTGCCCCGGTCGGGTTTTACAAGCCCGACCATCATGTAGAAGCTGGTGGTTTTGCCGGCTCCGTTTGGTCCCAGGAGACCGACGATTTTCCCCTGTGGGACTTCAATCTGAACTTCATCTACCACACGTCGCCGCTTGTACGTCTTGATGAGCCCCTCGGCGCGCAACACCAGCGGGGGCGTGGTGCCATTCGGGGAAGCAGCAGTCTGGGGAGCGGTGACAGCCATATGCTCTATAGGATACCGAAAGCGGCTGGCCGGTTCCGGCGTGGCAGCGTGATGGGACCGGAACTCCGCACCATTCCGTGACCGAAGCCTACCGATTCAGGCCGAAGGGATGGGCTATATTCGGATTCATGACACCTGTGCACCGTCAGGCCATGCTCCTCATCATCGATGGCTGGGGGATCGGGGAAGCGCCCGATGCGGCCGAGTACCACGATGAGGGGTCGGCCACGATGCAGAATCTGGCGGCCTGGGCCGGCGGACTGACCCTCCCCACGTTCCAGCGGCTGGGACTGGGGAACATTGCACCGATCCAGGGGATCGACCCCATGGCGCAGCCGCTGGCCTCTTATGGCCGGATGCGGGAGATTTCGAAGGGGAAGGACTCGACGACCGGTCACTGGGAGCTGCTCGGCCTCACGCTGGAGGTGCCGTTCCCGACATATCCCGGGGGCTTTCCGCCGGCGGTCATCGAGGCGTTCAGCGAGCGGATCGGGCGGCCCGTCCTGGCGAATAAGCCCGCGTCGGGGACGGCCGTGATCGACGAGTACGGTCCGGAACATCTCCGCAGCGGGGCTCCGATTGTCTACACGTCGGCGGACTCGGTATTTCAGCTTGCGGCTCATACTGATGTCGTCCCCCTCGAGACCATCTATGCCTGGTGTGAAGAAGCGCGGGACCTGTTGCAGGGGGAGCATGGTGTCTCCCGGGTCATCGCCCGCCCGTTTGTGGGACCTCCCGGAGCATTCCGCCGCACCTACGACCGCAAGGATTTCTCGCTGCCGCCGACGGGTCCGACCTTTCTCGACACGCTGATGGAGTCGGGGTATGACGTGGTGACGGTGGGCAAAGTGGACTACCTGTTCAATGGCCAGGGTGTCACCGAAGCCGTGCATACCGAGGGGAACACCGACGGGATGCGGGCGATCGAGACCCGCTTCCGGCAGGGCTTCAATGGTCTGATGTTCTGCAATCTCATCGACACGGACCAGAACTACGGTCATCGCAACGACTGCGCCGGCTATCAGCGTGCCCTGGAAGAAATCGACGCGTGGCTGGCCACCTTCTTGCCGGAGCTGGGGGCAGAGATTCCGCTGCTGATCGCTTCGGATCATGGGAATGACCCCACGACCCCATCGACCGATCACTCCCGGGAGTATGTGCCCCTCCTCGCCTACTCCCCCCGCTGGTTTCACGGCACGGACCTCGGGACCCGGGAATCGTTCCGCGATGTCGCGGCAACGCTGGCGGAGTACTTCGGTTTCGACCCCGCGGTGTGGGGTACGAGTGTGCTCGGCCAGTGACTCCACGTGCACGGCTGTTAGCGGGACTGCTGGTGTTCGGCTGGGGGACCACCGTGTCGGGGCAGCCGCTGCCCCGGGATCCCTTCACTTTTAAGGCGGAGCAGGTCAGTCTGCAGGAGACCGAGAGAGATGTGGTGCTGCAGGCAAGCGGCAGCATTGCCTTTCAGCAGGGCGCCCGACGAGTCACGGCGTCTTCAGCGACATTGCGCCTGGTGCCGCAGAGTGCACAGCCCACACAACGTCGCTGGACACCGGCGGAACTCACTGCTGAAGGTCGGGTAACCCTCACGGAGCCCGGAAACGGCAATGGAAGTGCCGGACGGGCGTCATATGTGTTTTCAACGGATGTTCTGCGCCTGTCCGGTGGAGTCCGCTGGATTCAGGGTGGCGAAGTCTTTAGCGGACAGTCGGCGGAAGTGAGTCGTGGAGGTGCGCTGGTCACCGCCACCGGCCAGGTGGAGGCAACACTCTCCGCAGTGAAAGGACTGGAGCAGCGCTCCGCCGCTCCAGTGCAGGTCCGGGCCGCGAGTGCCACCTGGGATGGGACTCGTCAGGAGATCCAGGCGACCGGGGCCCCGGTGGTGCTGACGCAGTCGGGACTCCGCCTGGAAGCACCGACACTTCGCTGGCAGACACAGGGCGGAGCACTCGCGGCGCTCGAAGCGGGTGAAGAGATCACGGTAACTGGCGACCTCGAAGGGAATGGGCAGCAGGCGACGCTTACGGCGAAACGTGCGACTTATGACTACGCAACAAAGAAGCTGCTGTTCACCGGTCCCATTAGTCTGTCGCGACAGGGGGGAACGAGTCGTGCGACAAGTGCTGAATGGCGTCTGGAGCCACCACGACAGTTACGTCTGTATGGCCTGAGTGTCTCGGCCAGCCTGGAAGAGCCTGCACCGCCACCAGCGCAGTAGCCGTCGCGGAAGTCAATTGCTATAGTCCCGACTATGCCTGCTGCCTCCACGTCTGCTGTCACCGCAGAGTTGTTCGCTGTCCTGAGCCGGTCCTATGCGGCGCTTTCTGCGGGACAGGGAAGCATCCTGCGGGAGTACGGCCTCTCCCTGCCGAAGTACCAGGTCCTGCGCATCCTCAAGGATGCGGGGGGACGGCTGCCTGCGGGGCATATCGCGGGACAGATGGCGTTTCGCTCGAGCGATCTGACACGGCTGCTTGATGGTCTTGAAAAGGCAGGTGCGGTGGAGCGGACCCGCGGCAAAGATGATCGCCGGGTTGTGCAGGTGAAGCTGACCAGCGAAGGGAACCGGATGCTGCGGCAGGTGGAGGGGCCCCTGGACCGCTGGCTGAAGTCGGCGTTCAGCGCACTCTCTGCCACCGAGTGTCGACAGTTGGAGAAGTTGCTGTTGCGTTGTGGTGGAGAAGCTCCAGACTGATCAGAGTGCCCGGCCGCGACTGGGGTACCAGGCAGGTAACGGACCTGTCACACTTGGGGGAGTCCCCGTAACGCGGGAGTAACATCCGGATCGTCTCCCCTTGTCGCCGGATGCCCTGTGCTACGTTGCACTTTGCATGAACGCCCCCGTCCATCGAGGCCTCCGACCCGGTAACGCCGCGTCGCCGCCCCGTAGCGGACTTCAGGGCGTCTCCGGAAGCGAGCCGTCCATGGCAGCCCCGTCGCTCCTCCCATTGTTTGCCCTGCCGGGCACGGTGTTTTATCCCCATGGGTACCTGCCACTGCATGTCTTCGAGCCTCGCTATCGTCAGCTCGTCCGTGATGCCGCGGCGGCATCCGGGCAAATCGGCATCATCGCCTATGACCTGTCACAGGGAGATGACTACGACGAAGCGGACCGGCTGCATCCCATCGGCACGCTGGGGATCATCGAGCATCTGCAGCCACAGGGCGATGGTCGCTTCAACATCATGCTGCGGGGGGTCCGGCGTTTCGCCCTGGAGTCGCTGGAGGGGGGCAAGCCCTACCGCCTCGGACGGGTCCACTGGCTGGATGACCGCGCCGGGGTATCGTCGGTCGAAGCCCTGCGGCAACTGCCGGTCCTGCACGAAAGCTTCACGTACCTGGATCCCGACTACGACGAGCTCTATCAGGCGGTGATGAACAACCACACGCCGGATGAGGCCTATGTCGTGCTCTGTAACTCGCTGTTGGGGTTACTCGACCTCAACTACCCGCTGAATCAGGAATTGCTGGAACTGGACTCCGCGGTGGCGCGGCTGCGGCACATCGGGTCGCAGCTGCCGCACCACCTGTTGCTCGCTCGTCTCGTCAAAGCACTGCGGCAGTCCCGGGCGCGTCTGGAAGCCCAGGACCCCGCGCTGAACTAGTCCACAGGCAGGAGGATCGGGGGGCATGGCACCAACCATCGCGATCATCGATGACGATCAGGACATCGTGGCACTGCTGACCTACAACCTGCAAAAGGAAGGCTACACGACCGTCAGTGCCACCGATGGCGACGCCGGCTTGCGGATGCTCCATACCGAGCGGCCGGATGTGCTGATCCTCGACTGGATGCTCCCCCGGACCGATGGCATCCAGATCCTGAAGGCGATGCGGGAAATCCCCAAGCTGCAGAAAACGCCGGTGCTGATGCTGACCGCCAAGGATGCGGAGCTCGATACTGTCCTGGCGCTGGAAGTCGGGGCGGATGACTATATGTCCAAGCCGTTCCGGATTCACGAACTGGTGGCCCGGGTTCGGGCACTCCTCCGTCGGCAACAACGGGCGGAACCTCCGCCCCGGAAGACCTATGTGCTGAATCAGTTGCGGATCGACTTTGATCGCCGGACGGTGATGCTGGGCGACGCAGACCTGTTGCTGACCCACAAGGAGTTCGAGCTCCTGGCATATCTGGTGGCGCGTCCGGAACGGGCGTTGTCGCGGGATAATCTGCTGGAGCATGTCTGGGACCTGTCGTACACCGGCGGGACCCGGACTGTGGATGTCCATGTGCAGCGCCTGCGGAAGAAACTCGGAGCGGCAGCGGTGCATGTGGTGACGGTCAAGAACATTGGCTACATGTGGGTTCCTGACGCCGCATCCGACGCTGCCGAGGGGACTCCGGAGAGGACGGCGGGATGACCCCCTGGGTCGTCGCTGGCATCTGCCTGATGGCTGCGGCAGTGCTGGCGAGTCTGTGGTGGCGGTCGCGGGCGGAGGCGGAAGCCTTCGCAGCGCGGCTGTTCAGTCTCTCGCCCGATCCTCCCGCTACACCCGACGCCTGCAAAGCCCTGGCCCAAAAGCAGCAGGAGACCCTGATGGCTTTGCGAGGGCAGCTCGCGCATCTGGAGCAGGAAGAGGGATTGTTCGAGGCGCTCTTCAACCTGCTGGATGCCCCCGTGATCGTGGTGGATGCTGAAGGATGCCTGGTGCAATGGAACGCCGCCGCTGGCGCCTTGCTGCATGGGGCAGTCAGCACCCGTCGCGGAGTCCGGCTGCGTGATGTCGTGTCGAGCTTCGCACTCATCGACGCCGTGACTGAAACGTTGCGGACCGGAGAGCCGCAGGAGGCCGAAGGGGAAGTCGGTCCGGGACGGCAACAGGTATTCGCCATTCAGGTCCTGCCCCTTACCCGGGCTGAAGAGACTCAGGCGCTGATTTTGCTGACTGATCGCTCATCGACTGCGGCATTCCGGGAACTGCGTCGGGAGTTCGTTACGAATGTCACGCACGAACTGAAGACCCCGCTGACGAACATTGTCGGTGCCACAGAAACGCTGTTAAGCGGCGCGATGGAAGACCCCGATTTCCGTGGGCGCTTCCTGGAGATCATTCAGCGCAATGCGGACCAGCTCCGGGCGCTTATCGAAGATCTGCTGCTCATTGCCCGGTCCGAAGAAGAGGCGGCTCCGATTTTCGAGGCGGAGGAATGCGATTACCGGTCAGTCCGGGAGATGGTGCTCAACGATCTGGCATCGGCGGCAGAAGCGGCGGATGTCTCCCTGCGGGCGCAACCGCTGTCCGGCAGCGTGCCACTTCCCTTTGCGGCGGCGGACTGCTACACGATTCTGAAGAACCTCACCGAAAACGCCATTCGATACAACAAGCGGGGCGGCATCGTGGAATACAGCGAGCGGCTGCTGGACGATGCGCTGGAGGTGTCGATTCGGGACACGGGTATCGGCCTGGCGCCTGCGGATCAGGCCCGGGTCTGGGAGCGGTTTTACCGGGCCGACAAACAACGGTCGCGGGAGCAGGGCGGGACCGGGCTCGGTTTGGCGATCGTGAAAAATCTGGTGGAACGTCATGGGGGCCAGGTGGATGTCATGAGCAAGCCGGGGCTGGGGTCGACTTTTGTCATCACTCTTCCCCGGGTCAGTACTTCTGGGATTGTCCTGACGCCTGCCGCGGAATAGTTCAGCGCTGTTTCAACCAATCGGAGTATCCTGCCATCTCAGAGGTACCTGTCAGTCCGCCGGAGGTGGCACCGTGGCTCGCATGAATCCGTGGGCAATCGCCTGTGCAGTCCTGCTCCTGATCCTGGCCCTCAATGCCAGAACTGGATCTATGCAATCAGCCCGCTACTCCATGGGGGCGATGGAAGAAAAGGCGATGGGGGGGTATGCCGGTGATGCGGCGGTCAGCATGGATCGGGCGTACATCGGTGAATCCATGCCTCCGGCGATGGCTCCCCAACCCGGCGGGATCAACGCGATTCCGGTGGCTTCGGGAGGATCAGGCGGGGGCACCAGCCCCATGCAGCTGATTCAGCAGAGCGAGACCGACCGGTTCCTGATTCGCAACGGCAGCCTGACGCTGGAGGTGAAGGACCCGGCGCAGGCGGCCCGGGCGATCGAACAACTGGCACTGTCACATCAGGGATACACCGGAGAGCTCAATGAGTCGGTGGACCATCTCCAGCGCAAGATGATCAGCCTGTCGCTCCGTGTCCCGGCCAAAGACTTCGAGCGGGTGATTGGCGATATCGAGAAACTGGGAAGCGTTATCCAGAAGTATGTCAGTGCCGAAGATGTCACGGAACAGTTTGTCGATACGCAGGCGCGCATCCGGAATCTGCGGGACACGGAAGCCCGACTCCTGGCCCATCTGGCAGACAGCAAAAAGCTGTCGGACACCCTGGATGTCGAGCGGGAGATCACCAGGATTCGGGGCGAACTGGAGGGGCTGGAAGGTCGGCTGAAGTTTCTCGCCCACCGGATTTCATTTTCCACGCTGTCGGTGACCCTGCAGCCGGAACCGGGACCGGAGCCGCTGCGTCCGGCCTACGGATTTTCGACCCGCAAGGAGTTTACAGCGGCGTTGCGGGACCTGGTGCTGTTTGGCCAGGGGATTTGGGCGCAGGTGATCTGGCTGGGTGTCTGGTCCGTCGTCTGGCTGCCACTGTTGCTGATTGGACGCTGGTTGTGGCTGAAAATCAGCCGTCCGCGATCGCCCCGGAAGGCTCCTTTGATGCAGCAGTGATGCGAATCACAGCCCCCCCGGCTTGTCGTTACATGAGTGTTACCCTCCCGTTGCATCTGTGTGATGCGCGCTGTCTAGGCTGCTCTCGGCTTTGGACAGTGCCAGCATAGACCTGACGGAGGAACGCATCATGCGTAAGTGGTTCCTGGCCGGTGCGCTGCTCGCCCTGATGGGCGGCGGAACGCTGACCGGCGCGACCCCCTCGTACGCGGCGACATTCCCGGATGTCCCGTCCGATCACTGGGCGTACGACGCGGTGGCGTATTTGCAGGAAAAGGGTCTGGTGGAAGGGTATCCCGACAACACGTTTAAGGGAAACCGCACGCTGACCCGGTATGAGTTCGCGATCGTAGTCGCGCGGCTGTATGACAAGCTCGTGGCGATGATTGGCGAAGGTGGCGGCCCGGCTCCGGATGAGGAGGCGATCTTTGGTCGCCTGGTGGACGAGTTCGGAGCGGACATTGAGGAGCTGCGCGACATGCTCCACGACCAGGGCGAGCGCCTGGGTGAGATGGAGGTGGCCTTTGGTGATCTGTCCAAGCGGATGGATACGGTGGACAAGGCCATCGCCGATCGTCTGGGTACGGTGAAGATGACGGCGGATCTGCGGACCCGCATCGAGATCATCGATCCGAACGAAGATGGCAAGGATGAAACCAAGCGGGCCCGCATTCGCCTGCGGGTGAAGGGTGAAGGTAAAGTCAACAGCGAAGTGAAGGGTGTGTTCCGGCTCGCCACCGGTGGCGAAGGAGAGATCGTCTCGACAAACGAGTCGCTGGAAGACTACTACGCCATGGATCCCTTTGCTCTGGACATGGCATATCTGGAGTGGAATCCCGCCGATCCGTTCTGGCTCGGCAAGTGGCGGCTCACCGCCGGGAAGTTTGCTCCTACCTGGAAGAGCACGCTGATCACCTACGACACGGACACCAACGTGGAAGGGCTCGGCTGGAACTTCTTCCTCGACGATGACAACTGGCGGCTAAATCTGGCACAGTTGCAGCCGTCAAACACCGGCATTCATCTCGTCAATCAGGTGGGTTACGAAGGGTTATTCGATGCCCTCGATCTGTATGCCACCTACCACCACATCGACGACAAGGCGTTCACCAAGATCCAGAAGGACATGGCGGACAAGGACAAGAAGCTCAACAACAAGATGCTGCTGGGAGAGATCGCAGATTTCTCCAACTACAAGCAGTGGGAAGTGCTTGGCATCCTGAATCTCGCCAAACTCTTCAATAGCGACTACCCCCTGAAGCTGACCGGGAATTACCTGGAAAGCTCCTACGATCCAGTGGCTGGCGCGAGCGAGCGTCAGACCAAGGCTGCCTACGCCAAGCTCGACGGCAACACGCTGCTGGCAGTTGGTGACTGGAGCTGGTGGGCCGAGTGGGGTCGGGTCCAGCCGAACGCCATGATCAGCCTCTGGGCGGATGGCGATCGGGGGGGTGGCAATACCGAGTTCATCGCTGGCGGCATCAACTACCGCTGGCAGAAGAACATCGACCTGGGACTGAGCGTCATGGACTGGGATCGGGCTTTCCCGAAGGATGCCGAGGAAGGCGCCCTGGTCGTGCATCTTGACGCGGTCGCCAAGTTCTAGCCCTTTAGCTTCACCGCACCGGCAGCCCCCTGCCGGTGCGGTCCTTCCGAATCACCGGGTTCTCTTCGTTTTTACACATCGCAGACCGACACCACAGACCGTTCGCTCTACTTTTCCCTGCTACAAGGAGCCTCGACGCATGCGGAAACAGGTAACTCTCCTGCTGGTGGCCCTCGCCACCCTGGGGTTGACAGCGATGGCGGCTGCCGCCGACCAGATCACCGTGAAGGGATCGGACACCATGGTCCTCATCGCCCAGCGCTGGGCGGAGGCGTACATGAAGTCCAATCCCGGCACCACCATTCAGGTCACAGGCGGCGGTTCCGGCACCGGGATCTCCGCCATCATCGAGGGGACCTGCAACATCGCGAATTCCTCCCGCCCCATCAAGGCGTCGGAACTCGCCAAGGGCAAGGACAGCGGCAAGAACATCATCGAGCACAAGGTTGCCCTGGACGCCCTCGTGGTCGTGGTGCATCCGAGCAATACCGTCAAAGAACTGTCGGTGGCTCAGCTCAAGGCCATCTTCACTGGTGCCGTCACCAACTGGAATCAGGTGGGGGGCAGTGACGGTCCTATCGTGATCTACTCCCGTGAGTCCAACTCCGGCACCTACGGCTTCTTCAAGGAGCACATCCTCAGCAACGCTGACTTCACTCCCACGGCCCTCTACATGCCCGGAACTGCGGCCATCAAAAGTGGCGTGTCCAAGGACCCCAAGGCCATCGGGTATGGCGGTGCAGCCTACTTCGCTGGCAAGGGGGGGACCAAGATTATCCCTGTCAAGCAGACCAAAGACAGCCCGGCGATCAATCCGATCAAGGCCGATGGCCATGTCGATGAGGAAAAGATCCGCACCCTGGAGTACCCCATCGCCCGATACCTCTACTGCTACACGGTCGGGCAGCCCTCCGGAGCCCTGAAAAAGTACCTCGACTGGATGGTCGGGGCTGAGGGGCAGAAGTTCGTCAGGGCGGAGGGCTATGTCCCGCTCATTGACGTCAAGTAGCCTGCCCTTCGCACACCAGGATGACAGGACGCCGCCGGCTGGTCCGGCGGCGTTTGTGTGACTTGTGACAAGCCGGTAACACCACGCCTAAAGCTGTTACATACCTGTGATGCCGACTGCCCGCGGTTCTTTCTACTATAGAGGCGGTCGCAGCTGCTCAGAAAAGAGGCATCATGCCCGAGCTCCCGCAGATCGTAGAAGCGCAACTGGCGGTCGCTGGAGCCAGGATGCCAGTGACGCGACGAACCGTGGTCCGGACACAAGTCCGGGGCTGGCGGGGAGTCGCGGAGTTTCTGATTGAGCGCTTCTTGCAGATCAACGCCTTCATCGCCATCGCCCTCATCGGACTCATCTTCGTGTTCCTGTTCACCAAGGGCCTCGACGCCTTCAAAGTGTTCACGACTCCGGTGGATGCCGAGACCGCCCTGGAAGACACCGCTATCGGACACCTCCATGCGGCGGCCATTGACCGGGGCGATACGACCGTCCTGCTCAAAGAGCCCGTGGAGCTGTCGGAGTACCTTGGCGAAGTGGTGACCGAGCAGCACTTTGACGCCGAAACCGAGGAGTTCACTACCACTGAACGCTATGCCCGTATGTGGCAACCAAACTCCGACAATCCCAAGTACTCTATGATCCCCCTCCTCTGCGGATCCTTGCTGGTGGCGCTCCCCGCGACACTGATCGCGACTCTGCTGGGACTGGGGGTGGCGATTTTCCTGTCGGAGGTTGCCAGTAAGAAGGCCAGGGAAATCATCAAGCCCGCTATCGAGTTGCTGGCGGGGATCCCGACAGTGGTGCTGGGCTTCCTGCTGCTGATGGTCTTCGCGACACCCCTGCAGGATCTGCTCAACCTCAACAATCGCCTCAACGGGATGCTGGGAGCTCTCGGTGTGGCCTTCGTGATCATCCCTGTGGTCGCGACCATCGCGGAAGACAGTCTGCGGGCAGTCCCAAAAGAGATTCGCCAGGGGTCCCTGGCGCTGGGCGCTACCAAATGGCAGACGCTGATTGGGGTCGTGATCCCCGCCGCGATCTCGGGCATCACGGCGGCGGTCATTCTCGGGTTCGGACGCGCCCTGGGCGAAACGATGATCGTCCTGATGGCGACCGGCAATGCGGCGGTTGTGACGCTCAATCCGTTTGAGTCGGTGCGGACCATGACAGCGACCATCGCGGCGGAACTCGGGGCGGTCGATCAGGTCGGGAACTGGTACTACTCCCTCTTTCTTGTGGGGGCCCTGCTTTTCACCATCACCTTTATCTTCAACGCCATCGCTGAGAGCGTGGTCGGGCGGATGCGTGCCGCCCTGACCGGCTCCGGCGATCTGTAACGGGAGGCGCAGACTGATGGCGACCCGCATCGACTCCCTCCCCCGCCCCGGCAACAGCCTGAAGCGAAGCATTCTGTCTGGACGTCCCCGCTTCAGCGGACTGGACCTCTTCTTCGGCGTCGGCCCCAGCCTGGCGGCCCTGCTGGTGATCAGCGCGCTCCTCATGATCCTCGGGGTCATCGTGGTGAACGGCCTGCCGCATGTGAACTGGACCTTCATCAGCAGTTACCCGTCGTCGGATCATGGGGCAAGCTACGGCATCTTCCCCACCATAGTCGGGACGTTCTTTCTGTCGATCCTGATGATCGTGCTGGCCCTGCCGTTGGGGGTATCGACTGCGGTGTATCTCACGGAGTACGCGGGGAACTCCCGGTTTGCCCGCCTGGTCCGTGCAGCGGTCAACAACCTGGCCGGTGTGCCCTCGATCGTGTTCGGTCTCTTCGGGGTCGGCTTCTTCATCCTGTTTGTGGGAAGCGGCCTGGATCGGCTGACACAGCCCCTCGACCCGGAGACCGGACAGCATCTCCTGTTCTACGGGCAACCCGCACTCTTCTGGGCGGCCTGCACCTTGGCCTGCCTCACCCTGCCGGTGATCATTGTCTCGACCGAGGAAGCACTGCTGGCGGTCCCCCGGAGTTATCGCGAAGCCGCGCTGGCGGTGGGTGCCACGAAATGGCAGGCGATCTGGGACCACGTGATCCCGCAGGCCCGGGGGGGCATCCTCACTGGCGCGATCCTCGCAATCTCCAGAGGCGCGGGGGAGACCGCTCCCATTCTCTTTACCGGGGCGGCGTACTTCCTGCCTGACCTGCCACTCTTCTACTGGAACGGGATTCCCGTAATGAATCCCTGGACCCAGTTTATGGAGATGGCGTACCACATCTTCATTCTGGCGACACAAAGCACAGACCCCCAGGCGACCCTTCCGCATCAGTACGCCACCACCCTGGTGCTGCTGGTCCTGACTTTTGGGCTCAACCTGGTGGCGATCATCGCCCGCTATCAGTACCGCAGGAGCCTGCAGCATTAGAGCGCTGATATGACCGACAAGGACACTGCCACCATGCCTGAGAGCCTGTTCCATAGCCCCGAAGGGGCCATCGCGACACTGGAACCGAACTTCGAGCCCGGGAACAATCCTGCCGGAGGGGGGTCGCTGATCTCGGTCCGCTCGAGTGAGCGAGCCCGGGAAGAAGCGCCGATTTCGATCCGGACAAGCGATCTCTGTTTCTACTACGGCTCCTACCTGGCGCTAAAGCAGATCAACATGGAGATCCAGGACAAGCGGGTCACGAGCTTCATCGGCCCCTCGGGCTGTGGCAAGTCGACCTTCCTGCGCATCTTCAACCGGATGAATGACCTGATCGACGGGACCCGGGTGGCCGGGAAAGTCACCATCGATGACGAGGACATCTATCACCCCGGTGTGGATGTCGTAGAACTGCGGCGCAAGGTGGGGATGGTCTTTCAGAAGCCGAATCCCTTCCCCAAGAGCATCTACGAGAATGTCGCCTATGGCCTCCGCATCAGTGGCGTCACGAGCAAGAGTGAGATCGATGCCCGGGTGGAGGCCTCACTGAAGGGGGCCGCGCTCTGGGAGGAAGTCTCAGGCCGGCTGCGCGACAACGCCATGGCGCTCTCTGGCGGTCAGCAACAGCGCCTGGTGATCGCCCGGGCCATCGCGACCCGTCCGGAAATCATCCTGATGGACGAGCCGGCCTCGGCGCTGGATCCCATCTCGACCTCGCGGCTGGAAGACCTCATCAACGAGCTGGCGAGCGAGTACACCATCATCATCGTGACCCACAATATGCAGCAGGCCGCCCGGATTTCCGATTATGTGGCCTTCTTCCTGCTAGGTGAACTGGTCGAGTTCGGGGATGTGAACACCATGTTCACCAATCCCAAGGACCCCCGAACCAACGACTACATCACGGGCCGCTTCGGCTAGGGGGCTCCCTGGTCAGTACGGCAGAGCCGTATGGGTGTGAGGGGACAGTCTGCCCCGTATACTGCGGGGATTGCCCTGATGGCCCGCTGGTGGGACCAGTCGTAAAGGCAGGAGAAGTATGGCGGCCCGGGAACTACGGTCCGAATTTCACCTGAAGCTCGGTCAGCTCGATGCGGATGTCATCCGCATGGGGCTCCTCACCGCTGAGCAGATGGAACGCGCCTGCAGCGCTCTCTTTGAGGGGCGTCCGGATGCCGCCGACCAGGTCATCGCCAACGATGCCCGTCTCGACCGTATGGAGACCGAACTCGAGATCCGGTGCGTGCAGCTCTTCGCCCTTCAGGCACCGGTGGCTTCCGACCTGCGGCTGATTTCGTCGATCTTCAAAATTACCGGCGACCTGGAGCGGATCGGCGACCACGCGGTGAAGATCGCGCATATTTCCAAAGACCTCAAGAGACTGGGGCATCCTGCCCCCCTGACCGAAATGCAGTTTTTCGCCGACCTGGTGATCGCCCTGCTGCGGGACACCCTCCGTGCGTATGAGAACCGGGATGTCGCCTTTTGTCGCGAACTGCGGGCCCGGGACCGGATCATCAATCAGCATTGCCGCACCCTGGATGACCTGATTGTCCAGCGGATGGAAGAGCAGCCGAAGGACATCGACTACTACTCCCTTCTCCACTTCATCCCCGGACGGCTCGAACGGGCGGCGGATCACTGCCAGAACATCGGCGAGCGCGTGGTCTACATGGTCACCGGGCAGTACCTGCTCCACGAGAACTCCGAGAGCTAACCCTCCCATCGCCGTGTCAACTTCAGGATGAGCAGAGCGCGACATCGCTCTGCTCTCTGCCTTGTGGTGGGTCCCCTCGCTCTTCCCTGTCACTGGACAGCGTGAACGATTTGGGCGATATTAGGGGCGTGGGAGCCCGCACCGACTCCATGCAGGGGGAAGCCGAAGTCCTCGTCATCGGGGCCGGAGTCGGCGGCTATACCGCCGCCACCCTGCTGCAACACGCCGGGGTGCACACCATCCTCCTGGAGGCTCATGACAAACCCGGCGGCTCTGCCGGGTACTTCGACTGGGATGGAGTCCGGTTCAACGCCGGGGCGACCGTTGTCGCGGGACTCTGGGAGGGGGGCATTCATCGATGGGTGCTGGACCACATCGGTGCCAGCGTCGACTCCTCACTGGTGGCTGGCATCCTCGCGCATCTGCCGGATGCCCAGGTGGAAGTTGCCCACGACCCGGCGCGCTTTCGGGAATCGGTACATCACGCCTTCCCGCAGCTGGGAGTCCGGGGGGATCGCTTTCTTCAGCTCCAGCAGTCCCTGGCCGACACCATCTGGCACCTCACGGAGGGACAGCCGATCCTGCCACCCCTGGGGCTGCGGGACTGGCTGCACGATGCCACGCTGCTGGGACGTCGGCCCTGGAGCGCGCTTCCCTGGCTGCATCGGACTGGCCACGCGCTCCTCGAAGCAGCCGGCATCGGCAGGGTCCCCGAGGATCAGCGCTTCGTGGCACTACTGAACATGCTGTTGCAGGACACGGTCCAGACCACCATCGACGCGGCTCCAGCGCTGAATTGCGCGCTGGGGCTCGACATTTACAGACGGGGAGTCCGGCATTGCCGTGGTGGGATGGCGGCACTTCATGCTGCACATCTGGACCGCTTTGTTGCACTGGGAGGGGATCTGCGCTATCGGCAGCGAGTGACTGGCATTGCAAAGCGGGGGGATCGGTATTTGGTAACGACCCGGACCGGGGAGGTTTTCGCGGCGCGGCAGTTGGTAGTGAATCTGACAGTCTGGGATCTCGCGCGACTCTATCCCGATGCACCAGCGTCGTGGCGTTCCCGGGTGGCACGGCTGGCTCCCGGCTGGGGGGCGTTCACCCTCTATCTGGCTGTAGAGGAGTCGGTGGTCCCGCCAGAGGCCTGGGAGCATCAGCAGGTGTTGCTGGATTATCACGCCCCCATGGGGGATGGCAACAACATGCTCTGTTCGCTGGCTCCGGCGGGGGATCCGATGGGTGGTTCAGCGTTGCGGGTGATGACAGTCAGCACGCATACCGCAGTGGACCAGTGGCTGTCGCTGCCAAAGGAGGCCTATCGCGCCGCGAAAGCAGCGCAGATGGACCGGATGCTGGAAGAGCTGGAGGCGCGGGTCTTCCCGGGGCTGCGCCAGGGACTGGTCGTGGCAACTGCCGGGACCCCGAAGTCGTTCAGGACCTGGACCCATCGGGCCGATGGCATGGTGGGGGGGCTCAAACAGACCCTGGGTCAGACCAACTTCAACGCGCTTCCCTCGCAGTTACCGGGTGAGCCCTGCTATCTGGTGGGAGATACGGTGTTTCCCGGCCAGGGGACCGTCGCCTGTGCCTTAAGTGGGATCACCGCCTGGCGAAGGGCGATGCATCGACTCTGAATAACACTCGGTAGCATCCGCACAGCGCCAGTCAAAACGACAACGCCCCTGACAGACGACAGGGGCGTTCGTGTACTTGAAGGCCGCGCAAGTCCCGGTGCGCTCAGGACGCCCCGGCGAGGGCTGGCGCTGATGCCGGGACCTGTCGACTGAATTCCAGCTGGTCCTCAGCTGCGGTGATCGCGACCGTGTCGCCATCCTCGAAGGTCCCATCCAGCAGGAGCTTCGCCAGCGGATTTTCCACCAGCCGCTGGATCGCCCGTCGCAGAGGCCGCGCCCCATACGCGGGGTCGTAGCCTTCTTCGGCGATGAGCGCCCGGGCGGACTCGTCCAGCACCAGGGTGATGTTCCGGTCTGCCAGCCGACGATAGAGGCGCGCCAGGAGGAGATCGATGATCCGGGCGAGGTCCGCGCTGTTGAGGGGCCGGAAGACCACGATCTCATCGAGGCGGTTCAGGAACTCTGGCCGGAATGCCATCCGCAGATCACCCAGGACCCGCTCCCGGATCCGTTCGTATTGCGCCTGATCGATGGGGGTGTCCTGCCCGAAGGCTTCTGCGATGTGATGCGACCCGATGTTGCTCGTCAGGATGAGCAGCGTGTTCTTGAAGTTCACCACGCGCCCCTGGGAGTCGGTGAGCCGGCCGTCATCCAGGATTTGCAGGAGCATGTTAAAGACGTCGGGATGCGCCTTCTCGATTTCATCGAGGAGGATCACGCTGTAGGGGCGACGCCGTACGGCTTCCGTCAGTTGGCCCCCCTCTTCGTAGCCGACATAGCCCGGAGGGGCCCCCACCAGACGGCTCACCGCATGGCGCTCCATGTACTCCGACATGTCGAGGCGAATGAGGGCCTCTTCCGAGGAGAACATCGCCTCCGCCAGGGCTTTCGCCAGTTCGGTCTTGCCGACGCCGGTGGGGCCGAGGAAGACAAAGGAGCCCATCGGACGATTGGGGTCCTGGAGCCCTGCACGGGAGCGTCGGACTGCCTCCGCCACGGCGCGGACCGCCTCGTCCTGGGAGATCACCCGCTGATGCAGGTGGTCTTCCAGATGGACCAGCTTCTGCTTTTCGGTCTCGAGCATCCGTGACACCGGGACCCCGGACCACTTGCTCACCACCCGGGCGATGTCTTCGGCATCAACCACACTGTCGGTCTCATCCCCGCGCTGGACCTTCCAGGCATCGAGCTGCTGCTCGTACTCGCTTGCGAGTTTCGCGATCTCCGTGCGATATGCCATCTGCCGCTCATAGTTCTGCTGCTTAAACGCCGCTTCTTCCTCTTTGTGGAGGTCCTTGATGCGGCGGTCCAGCTGCTGGAGCGGCAGGGGGATGTAGATGTTGTCGTAGTGGACCATCGCCGCGGCTTCATCGAGGAGGTCGATGGCCTTGTCCGGGAGAAAACGGTCGGTGATGTAGCGGGAGGAGAGCCGGACGGCCGCCGCGAGGGCATCATCGGTGATGGTCACCATGTGATGCGACTCGTAGCTGTCCTTGATCCCCCGGAGGATCGCGAGGGTGTCCTCCTCGCTGGGCTCGGACACCAGCACTGGCTGGAAGCGTCGCTCCAGGGCGGCATCCTTTTCGATGTACTTCCGGTATTCATCCAGGGTCGTGGCCCCGATGGCCCGGAGTTCCCCCCGGGCGAGGGCGGGCTTGAGCATGTTGGCGGCATCTACAGCTCCTTCAGCGCTGCCGGCCCCGACCACCGTATGGAGTTCATCGATGAAGAGGATGACACTCCCCTCTGCAGCCCGAATATCGTCCATGACCCCCTTGAGGCGATCCTCGAACTCCCCGCGAAACTTCGCCCCCGCCAGGAGGGAGCCCATGTCGAGGGAAAGCACCCGCTTGCCGCGGAGGGTCTCCGGGATTTCATTGGCGATGATGCGCTGGGCGATCCCCTCGACAATGGCGGTCTTGCCGGTCCCCGGCTCGCCAATTAACACGGGGTTGTTCTTGCGACGGCGCGACAGCACCTGGATCACCCGCCGGATCTCCTCTTCACGTCCGATGACCGGGTCGAGCTTCCCCTTGCGGGCTTC
Organism: bacterium; assembly: GCA_022072165.1. Classification (NCBI taxonomy): domain Bacteria; species bacterium. Next base: position 1,417,295 of record JAJVIF010000001.1, read on the forward strand.
TTCGGTGAGGTCCCGGGTGTACTTTTCCAGGGCCTGGTACTGCTCATCGCTGGTGGGAGTCTCGAGCTTCTTCGCGCCCCGGATTTTCTTCAGGGCTTCCTGGACTTCCGGGGCGGATACCCCGAGGTCCCGAATCATCCGCCAGGCGTTGCCCTCCTGGACCTCAAAGAGGGCCAGAAAGAGATGCTCCACCCCGATGTAGGAATCCCCCATGCTGTCGGCGATGCTGAGGGCCACATCGAGGGTCCGTTTAATACGGGGCGTGATGGAGATGGGGGTCTCTTCCGAGGGGAGGCGTCCGGAGGGTGTCTGCTGCCGATAGACCGCTTTCGTGGCAGCATCACGGACCGCTTTGGGCTCCTTCTTGAGGCTTTTGAGCAGATCGGGCATGAGCCCCCCCTCCTCGCTGAGGATCGCGAGGAGGAGATGGTCGGTGTCGAGGACCTGCTGATTCAGATCCGTGACATAGCCAATCGCCCGGTTCAGAGCCTCCCGGGAGGTGTGCGTAAAGCGCTCGAAGATGGGGTGTCCGGACATAGCGGAGCCTCCTTGATAGCCAGAGCCAGATACGGAACGGTCAGAGCCATCATGCGCCGCTTTGGGCGGTGCCGCAGATGCAACAGGACGATGAGCCATGACGCGCCGGGGTCAGGGTGCGACTGCGGCGCGGATCCCCCGACGCTCTACTTTTTGCGCGCCGTTTTGAGAAGGGCTTCCCGGGGCTTCTCCCCGGAGGCCTCCCCGAGTTCTTTCAGGAGCTGCTTTTCCCGGGAACTGAGGTTGCGGGGGGTTTGCACCACCACCACGACATACTGATCCCCGGCTCCCCGGCCATTGAGATGCGGGACTCCATAGCCCCGGATCCGGAACTGATTCCCGGTCTGGGTGCCCGGCGGAATCGTCAGGCGAGTGACACCATCTGCCTCTTTGATCGCCGGGACTTCGATCTTGGCGCCGAGCGCCGCTTCGGTGTAAGAGAGCGGAACTTCGACGTAGAGGTTGTCCCCCCGTCGCTGAAACAGCGGGTGGTCCTGGACCCGGGTGATGACATAGAGATCCCCAGGGGGGCCTCCCATCTGCCCGGCTTCGCCCCGACCATCGATGCGAATCTGGGTGTTGGTGCTGACCCCCGGCGGAATCCGGACCGTTAGTGTTTCGTCTTTGGTGATGACCCCGCGTCCGCGACAGGAACCACAGGGATCGGTGATCGTGACACCCCGTCCCTGGCACCTGGGACACGGCTGGGAGATCCGCAAAATGCCGCCCCGGGAAAAGCTGACCTGTCCGCTGCCGCCACAGTCGCGACAGGACTCCGGGGAGGTGCCGGGTTTGGCACCGGAGCCGTGACAGGTGTCGCAGCCGATCTCCCGGCCGTAGCGGATCTCCTTCTGTGTCCCCTCCATGACTTCCTGGAGGGTGAGACCCACGACCACCTGCAGGTCGCTGCCGGGCTGGGGGCCACCACGTCGCCCCCCGCCGCGTCCTGCGCCGCCGAAGAAGGCTGAAAAGAGGTCCTCGAACCCACCGAATCCTTGTGAGAAATCGAAGCCCCCGAAGTCCGGTCCGCTTCCGGCGCTGGCACCGACACCGGCAAAACCGAACTGGTCGTAGGCGCGCCGCTTCTCCGGGTCGCTCAGGATCTCGTAGGCCTGCGCGATCTCCTTGAACTGTGCTTCCGCTTCTTCCTTGTTGCCCGGATTGACATCGGGATGCCATTTGCGGGCGAGCTTCTGAAAGACTTTACGCAGGTCTTCGGGGGACGCATTGCGCTCAACTCCCAGGACTTCGTAGGGATCCCGCTGACCGGTGTTTGGTGGCATCGTGCTGGCGCTCATGGTGACGGTCTGGCCTGTGGTGTGGACGGCGACAGTCGCCGGCTTCTAACGTGACATCAATATAAAATCTGAGCGTGTCACTGTCAAGTGCCAGTCCCCCAAATCCGCTCCCAGAGAGTCTCAGGGGTCACCACCCGGGCGGCAGGCTCCCCGACGTCCAGCCGACCCATCAGGTTTTCGACTGTGACGGCGAGAACCGGATGAATCGCCAACGGGGCGATCTCGGCCAGGGGATGGAGCACGAACAGCCGCTCGTGGAGCCGCGGATGCGGGAGAGTCAGGACGGGGGTCTCCCAGACTTCGTCTTCACCGAGAAGGATATCGATGTCGATGGTGCGGGGGCCGTTGGGAAATGGAACCGCTTTGCCGAGTCGTTCCTGGAGCGCATTCAGGGCGGTGATGAAGTCACCGGGCTCCAGGTCGCTCTGCAGTGAGGCTGCCATGTTGTAGAACGCCCCCTGGTCGGTGTAGCCCACAGGATCGGTTTCATAGATGCCCGAGAGGCTCTCGAGGGTCCCGAGTTCCGAAAGCGCGCAGAGGGCTGCGACGAGATGCTCCAGGCGGTCGCCGACATTGGAGCCGAGGGCGAGGAGGTAGCGCATGGAAGCATTATGCGCCGCGCGTTCCTACCGGTTTCACGCGGGCTTCGACCGCAACGGGCCAGGGGGCCGGAGTGTCGCCGCTGATGTCCTGCGCCAGGAGGAGTCCCCAAGCGGCTTTCAGGGCGGTCAGATGGGGCGCGACGTCGTGCACCCGAAAGATGCGCGCTCCTTTGTGGAGTGCCAGCGCGGCAGCGGCGAGGTCGGCGGGGAGTCGCTCCGGAATCGGCGTCGCTGCGCCAAGGACTTTCGGAATCCAGGACTTGCGGGAAGTCCCCAGCAGAATGGGAAAACCGAGTTCCAGGAACCAGTCGAGTTGCTGCATCAGTTGCAGGTTATGCACCAGGGTCTTGCCGAAGCCGATGCCCGGATCGGTGATGAGCTGCGCGACCCCCCATTGCTGCAGGCGGGCGCAGCGCTCCCCGAGGTAGCTGAAGACCTCCGCCACGACATCCTCGTAGTCCGGAGTCTGCTGCATCGTGGCGGGAGTCCCCTGCATGTGCATCACGATGTACGGCGCTCCGGCCTCAGCGGCGACCTCTGCCAGCGCCCGGTCCGCCCCACCGCGCACATCGTTGACGACGACCGCGCCTGCCGCGAGGGCTTCCCGGGCGACCTCCGCCTTGCAGGTATCGATACAGATGGGCACCCCGGCATCCGCCAGTCCCGTGACTACCGGCAGGACTCGTCGCAGTTCCTCCGCGACAGGCACAGACGCTGCACCCGGACGGGTCGATTCGCCGCCGATGTCGATCCAGTCGGCCCCATCAGCGATCAGTCGACGGCCATGCGCGATGGCCGTAGGGACATCGGTGAAGGACCCGCCATCGGAGAACGAATCGGGGGTGACATTCAGAATGCCCATCAGGACTGGTCGGTGGAAGTGGAGACGGTAGGGGCCGGCGGTGTACATGCCCGCGAGTATAGGAGGCGACCCGTTAATCGTCGTCGGACCCGCTCAGCCATTCCCCGCCATCGAGCTGATGCCGGAGGTACGACTGAATGAACGGCTCGAGCTTGCCATCCATGACCCCCTGGACATCACTCACTTCGAGCCCGGTCCGTTTGTCCTTCACCTGCGTGTAGGGCTGAAAGACATAGGAGCGGATCTGCTGCCCCCAGGCGATGCTCCCCTGGAGTCCCCGGGCTTTGGCGGCTTCTTCCTCGCGACGTTCCAGTTCCCGTTCATACAGCCGGGCACGCAGCACCTTCCAGGCGGTGGCCCGGTTCTGATGCTGACTCCGTTCGTTCTCGCTCACCACGGCAATGCCGGTGGGGACATGCGTCAGGCGGACCGCGCTGGAAGTCTTGTTGACATGCTGTCCCCCGGCGGAGGAGGCGCGGAAGAAGTCCATCTCGACATCGCTCTCTTTGAGATCGATGTCGATCGTGTCATCGATCTCCGGGGCGACTTCGATACTGGCAAAGGAGGTGTGGCGTCGGTGCGCCGCATCGAAGGGGGAGAGCCGGACCAGGCGGTGGACTCCCCGCTCGCTCTTCAGATAGCCATAGGCCGATTCGCCGGTGATGCGCAGGGTGATGGACTTAAGACCCGCTTCATCGCCGGGATGCTCATCGATGATGTCGACCCGCCAGCCCTGCCGTTCCGCGAAGCGGGTCAGCATCCGGGCGAGCATTTGCGCCCAGTCCATGGCATCGATGCCGCCCGCCCCCGCCTGGATCGAGACAATGGCGGGATAGTGGTCGGCTTCGCCGGAGAGGAGATTTTTGGTCTCCTCGCGGGCGAAGTCGCTCTCCAGCCGCTGCATATCCGCATCGAGGTCGAGGACGAAAGATTCATCCAGCGATTCCCGGGCGAGTTCCACATAGTCCGTGAGGTCTTTGGCGCGCCCCAGGAGGCCATCCCAGGTATCCGCCCGGGCGATTAGGGCATTCCGTTCCCGGAGGGCTTCCTGTGCGCCTTTCGGGTCGTCCCAGAAACCGGGACGCTGGGTGCTGTCATCAAGAATCGCAATCCGCTGCCGCAGGGTAGCGATGTCAAAGATGCCCCCAGATGGTGGCAATCGCCTCGAGGAGGGCATCGGCTCGACGCGCCAGGTCCTCCAGGCGTTCAGCGGCCGTCAGCGGCCCGGTCGGTGCAGGAGTCATGAACGGGACTATACCGCCTGCGATGCTGCTGCAAGCGCGAGCGAGTCCTCGCCGGAGCCCGTACACTCCCCTCCATGCCCCCGTGGCTGCTCACGTTAGCGGCGGATCCTCAGGTCCTCCCCGATCATGCGGGGGGTGGGGGGTTCATTGGCTGGCCGCTGGTATTTGGGACCCTCCTCTTCATGAACACCTGGCTGATGGTCTATTCGGTGTTCCTCGCTGGTCAGCGGGATCAGGGGATTTACTACTGGATGCTGCTGACGTTTTTCGGGGGACCGGTGGCGATTGCCCTGCTCCTGCGGCATCCGGTGGTGCGGGCCTGCCCGGTCTGCGGGGTGATGTCGCCCCTGCAAGAAGCGGACTGTGCCGAATGCGGTTATCACTTCACGGCACAGGATCAGCCGGAGCATCCGGCCAGGCTGCCGCAGGACTTTGACGACGACGACCTCACCAGCTAGGGTTCCTGAGTAATCGGGGCTGCGCTGGACTCCTCTATCATCCCCGGACTATGGATCCCCTGCCCCATCTGCTGCCCGCCTGTGTCCTCCCCGCCAGTTTGGGGATGTCCACCACGAGTCCGAAGTGGAATGCCCTGGTGACCGACGACCCGGAGTTGCAGGTTCCTTACTCGCTGCTGGGATGTCCCTTTGATGGCGGCATTCCGACCCGTCCGGGAGCCCGGTTTGGGCCGGATGCCATCCGGGCGCAGTGGTACAGGCTCGGGCTGCTGCATGGAGAGACGGGGCTGCCGCTCACGCCACTGCTTTGTGATCGGGGGAATGTCGAGGTGGCTGGCACGACAGCGTCGGTAACCCACGCCCGACTTGAATCCAGCTGGCAAGCGATCCTGACCAGTCAGCCCAACATGTTCCCCATCACCCTGGGAGGGGATCATGGACTCACGGCACCGGCATTCCTGGGGTATCAGCGGTTTCATGAGCATCAGCTGGGCCTTATCGTCTTCGACGCCCACTTTGATGTGCGCGAGTGGACGCCAGACAGTTTGTCTTCGGGGACCCCGTTCCGACGGATTCTCGATGCAGGTGCTGGTGCGCTGGCGGGGCGCAATCTGGTTTACGTCGGGATTCGCCCCTTCGCCAACAGTCCACACTATCTGGAATATGTCCGGGAACAGGGAGCCACGATCTTTGACATGGCGACCCTGCGTCGACGCGGTATCGACAGCGTGATGCAGGAAGCCATCAACATCGCGAGTCAGGGGACCGAGGGGATCTGGGTGTCGCTGGACATCGATGTTATGGACCAGGGGGATGCCCCCGGCGCATCGGCCACGGGCCCGGGAGGAATGCGGAGTGGCGATCTGCTGGCGGCGATGGAAAGGCTCGGTTCCAGTGGCACCGTGTGTGCGCTGGATGTCATGGAGGTGTCGCCGCCCCTGGACTTTCAGGAGATGACCAGTCGGCTCGCCGCCCACGCGATCGCCACATTTATCCATTGTCGGGAAACGCAGGGCCTTCCGACGTTTGCCCTGGAGCCGGAGCTGAAAAATGACCAGTAAACCGTTGGTGCTCCATGGCGATGCCCTGACCCTCGCCGAAGTCGCGACTTTCCTGGATGCGCCGGGATCGGTCACCCTGGCACCGTCAGTCACCGCCCGCTGTCAGGCGAGCCGGGATGTCGTGGAAGCAGCAGTCGCAGCCGGTGCGGTGGTCTACGGCATCACGACGGGGTTTGGGAAGCTGTCGAGTGTCCATATTCCGGCATCGGATCTGCGCCAGCTACAGGTGAATCTGGTGCTGAGCCACGCCGCCGGGGTTGGTGAGCCCCTACCTCCGGATGTCGCGCGACTGGTACTGCTGCTGAAAGCGAACAATCTCGCCCGTGGACTGTCAGGCGTCCGCCTGGAGGTTGTGGAGTCGCTGGTCGCGCTGCTGAATACCGGGGCGATTCCGGTGATTCCCTCGCAGGGATCGGTGGGCGCCAGCGGGGATCTTGCACCCCTCGCGCATCTGACCCTCATCCTCCTCGGTCATCCTGCTGGGGCAGTCGACTGGGAGGGCGCGCGGTGGTCCGCCGACCATTTCCTGCCCGCCGCCGGGCTCACACCCCTCGCGCTGGAAGCGAAGGAAGGCCTCTCGCTGCTCAACGGGACGCAGGTCTCATGTGCGCTGGGCGTGGTGGCACTACTGCAGGGAGAGCGCCTGGCCGACGCGGCTGATCGTTGCTGCGCCCTGAGTATTGAAGCCTTTGCCGGATCGCGGTCACCGTTTGATCCGCGCATTGCCCAGGCTCGCGGGCAACAGGGGCAACAGCAGGTAGCAGACACGATCTGGCAATTACTGGAAGGGAGTCCCATCCTGGAGTCCCATGCGGATTGCGACAAAGTGCAGGACCCGTACGCCTTCCGCTGCGCCTCGCAGGTGCACGGGGCGGCCCGCGACACACTGGCGTTTGCACGTCAGTTGCTGGAGCGGGAACTCAATGCGGTGACCGATAACCCCCTGGTTTTTGCGGAGTCCGGCGACATCCTCAGTGGCGGGAACTTTCATGCTGAGCCCTGCGCTTTTGCCTCCGATGCCATCGCGCTGGCCCTGACTGAGCTGGCCTCGATCAGCGAGCGTCGGGTCGCGCAGTTGATAGATCCCGCGGCCTCAGGACTCCCGGCATTTTTGGTGGCCGGCAGCGGTTTGCATTCCGGTTTCATGATCGCGCAGGTGACAGCGGCAGCGCTGGTGAGTGAAATGAAGACCCTGAGTCATCCGGGGGTGGTCGATTCCATCCCGACCTCGGCCAACAAAGAGGACCATGTGAGCATGGCGACCTGGAGCGGCCGCAAAGCGCTCATGGTCGCAGAGCGTTGTCAGCAGGTGCTGGCCATCGAGCTCCTGGCGGCGGCTCAGGGGATCGATCTGCGACGCCCCCTCAAGTCCACTCCCGCCCTGGAAGCGATCCACCGGCAGGTGCGGGCGCAGGTCGCGCCTTGGGACGCGGACCGAGTGATGGCCACAGACATCGCCGCCATCGCGCCCCTCCTCTCCACCGGCTTGCTGGTCAGCGACTAGCTGATTTTTGTTGCGACGATGTAAAAGCTCGATTGCACAACAATCGACAACGGATGACAGGCGGCGATGAGGTCGCCGGCCCGTTGCTTCAGCGGGTCGCCGGTGCGATAGGCCGGCGGAATCACCCGGGCCTGCAGCCCATAGGACGCCAGTTCACGGGCGAGGGCAAAGGGCTGGAAGAGGTATTCGAGGTACTCCCCGGATTGCGGACTGCGCCACGGAAAATCGGCGGTGTTGTGAAAAGCCTGGCCGGGTTGCCAGTCCCGCACCGCAGACAGCAGTTCCTCGCCCCACATCCCCTGCGACTTCGCGGCGAGTTCCTGTCGAGTCGCATCGGGCAGGTCCGGCCGGACCTCACTGATCATCAGCAATCGCTCTTCGCGATAGGGTCGCTTCAGATAGCCATCACTGGGGATGGGTCCGAATTCGTGGGTCTGCCAGATGCGCTGACGTTCCCGACGTCCGGCGAGACTCAGGCTGTTGTTTTCATCGGTAAAAAGGAGCCTCCCACCAGGCTGGAGGACTCGCGCAACTTCACGAAAGAAGAGCGCACGGTCGGCGACATGGGACGCGACATCCTTTACGAAAACGGTACCGAAACTGGCATCGGGGAGGTCCAGTGCCTGGGCATCGCCCTGGACGGCCTGGAGCGCTTCCCCGGCTTCCAGCCAGTCGCTGAGTCGCTGCAGCAGGGTGACCTTGCCTGCGGAGGGGTCGAGCCCGACCACTTGTGCGGGCGGGGCATCGAGGGCGAGGAATGCTGCCGATGTAATGCCGAATCCGCAGCCGGCATCCAGGAGACGGGTCCCCGCCACCGGACAATGGCGGGTGAGTCGGGTGAGCCACCGCAGAAGCCCCTCGACTTCCCGGGGCTCATCGAAGAGCTTGCGATAGTAGCGGGCCAGATAGGGGTCCCAGTCCCGGCGGATGGTGTCGCGTCCCTGGGCGAAGAAGGCGCGAAAGCGGGACTGATACGGCGCACTCACGGGAGCGCATCGTAACAGAGCCCCTCCCTGCTACACTCCCCTGCCATGAGCTACCGCTTTCTGACCCCGGCCCGTATCGCCCGCCTGCGGGAACTGCACAACGAAGCGATTGCCGAGTTTGAGGCCCATCGCGACGACGAAGAGCGCCATCTGGATGCGATGTACCTGGCGGTCCCCTACGACACCGGGATGTTCCTGCACATCACGGCGAAAGTGATGCAGGCGCGGCGCATCCTCGAAGTCGGGAGCTCCAAGGGGCTCTCCACGCTCTGGCTCGCCGGAGCGCTAAAGGAACTGGGACGCGGTCAGCTCATCGGCACGGAGTTCGTGGAGGCGAAGTGGCAGCACGCCAATCGCCTGCTGGAAGAGTTTGAGCTGACGGATGTCGCGGAGATCCGGCTGGGAGATGCGTTCGAAACGATTCCGCAACTGCAGGGTCCCTTTGATCTGGCGTTTCTCGATGCCTGGAAGCCGGATTACCTGCGGCTCTATCAGACCTTCAAGCCCCTGCTCCGCCAGGGAGGACTGGTGATCGCTGACAACATGATTTCGTCGCATGAGAGGACCCGGGAGTTCAAGGCGGCCCTGGAAAACAGTCCCCAGACCGACACCGTGACCCTCCCGATTGGCAGCGGTGAAGAGTATTGCTACATCTATCAGTCCGGGGATGCGGATTAGCCTGACAGCACGGTTTCAGGTGAGGTGCGTCGCAGCAGTCTGGCGCTGATGGCCAGCATGGCCAGGCAGCCCAACAGATGCAGCAGCATCCATGTCATGGGTGCGATGAGTGTCAGTGGTGTCGCGACCGGGAAATAGATGTCAGTGACGCCCAGCCAGCCCTGTAACAGCCAGGGCGTCCAGAGCCCCCGTAACAATTCCCCACCGACTCCGCGAATCGCAACCATGTTGGGATCCAGCAGAATCACCAGCAATCCGGTGAATTCACCCACCAGGAGCCACAATCCGGGACGCAGGCTGCGCCATCCCCAGAGGGCACGTCCTGCCAGCCACCAGGCACTCATGGTGGTGCCACGAAACGCCAGCAGGGTCGCGATCGGCAGGAGGTTGTCCATCTGCGGGAATGCCCCAAAGAGGGGGACCACCCAGCACAGATGCGCCAGATACAACAGCAACTGCCCCAGGACAACACCCCAGAGCAGCAGTGCAGGCCAGGAGGCGAGGAGCGGGATCGGGAGTTGACCGAAGCGTGCGATCCGTTCCACCAGGACTGGTCCCGCAATCGCCGGCCACAAGAGGCAAGTGAAACCCCAGTGGAGCAGCAGGACCTGCTGCTGTAGACGCACACTCTCGGGGAATGGTGCCTGGGGAATCAGGCCGAGGATCCAGCCCTCGGCGAAGAGCACGACGGTGAAGAGAAGCGCCCATTCGCGTCGGAGCCCACGTCCCAGCAGCATGGCGACCACCAGCGGGCTCAGGGCAGATCGGGGGAGCGCTGAGCTGACTACCCGGACGGGGGCGATGTCCGCCGCGTCGGGCTCCGCCAGTGGGATCTGGGGCCGCCGCGTCCCGATCGGCTGGTGCGCATCTGGCACGGGCTAGTTGACCACGCCCCGGGTGACCTGGAGGAAGAGTTCTTCCAGCGTCCCCTCCCGTTCCTGAAATCGCTCCACCTGGAATCCCCGCTGCATCAGATACTGGACAAAGCCCGGTAGGCTGAAGTCGGTGACCTCCGGCGAGACCGTACAGTGCCAGCCCCGGGTCGAGACCTGCTTGACCGCCACCAGGCCGGGGAACTGGGCAGCAAGCTGCTCGAAGCGCTCGTCGGGCTGGGCGAGATCGATGGCGACAATGAGTCCCTGCTGAATCTCGCGCAACAACTCCTGGATACGCCCGGCCTTCACCAGAGTCCCGTTTTCGATCACGCCGACCGCATTACAGAAGTCCGCCAGTTCGGTGAGAATGTGGCTGGAAATGAGAATCGTTTTACCCAACCGACCAAGTTCCTTGAGCAACTCCCGGATTTCGATCCTCGCCCGGGGATCGAGACCCGAGGCGGGCTCATCGAGGAGCAGCACCTGCGGATTGTGGATGAGGCAGCGCGCCAGCGAGAGGCGCTGCTTCATGCCTCTGGAAAGGCCGTTCACATTGGTGTCGCGCTTGCCGCCGAGATCGGTCAGTTCGAGGACATCCGCGATGATAGGCGGGCGGGATGGCCCGGGGATGTTGTAACAGGCGGCAAAGAAGTCGAGGTACTCGTAGGTCGTCATCTCGTCGTACACGCCGAAAAAGTCGGGCATGTAGCCAATGAGCCCCCGGATCGCCTGGGGATTCCGTATGACATCGTGGCCAGCGATCCTGGCGGTGCCACTGTCAGGGCGCAGGAGGGTCGCGAGGATCTTGATGGAAGTGGTTTTGCCCGCACCGTTCGGACCGATGTATCCGAAGATGTCCCCTTCTTCGATGCTGAATGACACCCCTCGCAACGCATGGAAGTCCCCGTAGAACTTGGTGAGCCCGTCCAGTTCGATCATGGCAGCCATACGGTGTCCTTTGCGGGGGGTCTCAGACGCCCCGGGTGGCGGGGTCCCAGATGTGTTTGTGCAATTGTGCCTGAAAGCGAACCTGGAGCCGATCCGCCAGGATCCAGCTGGCGAGCTCCTGATAGTTGAGTTGCCCATGCACGGGGGAAAAGAGCACCGGGCAGCGTGCCGCGAGCCGGTGCTCCGCCACCACGCCCCGCGCCCATTCATAATCGGCACGACCAGCCAGCACGAACTTCACTTCGTCGTGGGGAGTCAGCAGATCGAGATTCGCCCAACGATTCCGGTCTGCCTCGCCGGAGTCAGGGGCCTTGAGGTCCATGATCCGTTTCACCCGGGGATTCACCGGGGCGAGGTTGTACGCGCCGGAAGTCTCGAGCATCACCTCATACCCGCTGTCGAGCAACGTCTCCATGAGGGCGACTGCTCCGGGCTGTGCCAGGGGTTCGCCCCCCGTGACCTCCACCAGCGGACAGCCGAAGGCCGCCACCTCCGCCAGGATCGCCGCGATGGTCATCGACGTGCCGCCGGTGAAGGCATACGCCGTATCGCACCAGACACACCGCAAGGGGCAGCCGGTCAGCCGGACAAAGACACAGGGGCGGCCTGCCTGGGTCCCTTCACCCTGGATGGAGTGGAAGATTTCGGTCACCGTGAGCTGGCCGGACGTCACGGCGGAAGTGTACCCGGCGAGTTGTGTGCCTGAGGGCGCGTAGAATGCCATCGATGGCGCTCACCGTCCCGGTCGTGGAGGTCACCGACCTCACCAAGCACTTTGGCGCGGTGGCCGCGGTCCGGGGGATTAGTTTTGCGGTGGCGCCCGGGGAATTTTTTGGCCTGCTGGGTCCGAACGGGGCCGGGAAAACCACCACCATCAAGATTCTGTCGACTCTGCAGCTGCCGACCTCGGGGACCGCCCGGATCGCGGGCCACGATGTCGTCCAGGCCCCCGATGCGGTGCGTCGGCGCATGGGGATCATCTTCCAGGACCCCTCCCTGGATGACCGCCTCACCGCCCGGGAGAATTTGCAGTTTCACGCGGCGCTCTATGGCATCCCTTCGCAGGTCGCCACGGAGCGGATCGGCATTCTGCTGGAGGTCATGGGGCTGACAGAGCGGGCGGGAAGCCCCCCCCGGACCTTCAGTGGCGGGATGAAGCGTCGCCTGGAAGTCGCCAGAGCGCTGCTGCATGTCCCCAGCATTCTGATCCTCGATGAACCGACAACAGGACTCGATCCGCAGTCGCGGCGCGCCTTTTGGGACCTGATCCGGAGTATCCGCAACGAGCGCGAAGTGAGTGTCCTGCTCACCACACACTATATGGAAGAAGCCGAAGTCTGCGACCGGCTGGCAATCATGGACGAGGGGCAGATCATCGCGCTGGACTCGCCTGCCGCCCTCAAGGGGGATCTGAAGGGCGAAACCATCGAACTCCGTCTGGCTCCTGGTGAGGCGCCCGCGGACTTTCCCTATCCGGCGGAAGCAATGGCGGACAACAAGTGGCGACTGAAGGTCGAGCAGGCAGACACCGCCCTGCCACTCCTGGTGGAGCGGTTCGGGACACGGATCCTGTCCCTCGATGTGCAGCGTCCGAGCCTCGATGATGTCTTTATCGCGCTGACCGGCAAGGCGATTCGGGAAGCGGAAATGGATGGCAAGGGACGAATGCGGCAGATCATGCAGCGCCACGGAGGTCGCTTCCGGTGACCCGACAAACGTTCCCTGCTGGCTCTGTCATCCTGCTGCTCCTGCTGAGTGCAGTTGCCGCAGCACTCGTGGCGGGCTGCACCCGGAATTCACCGGAGCGAAAGGAGTCCGCGAAGGCCGGGAAGATCGAGGCAAAATTCACCCCTGAGAATCCGCACTATCCCAAGCCTGCGGTGCGACGTCCGGATAACTCCGCTGCGGCCGCGAGCCGGACGTACTGGAATCGGCTGACCGGGGTCGCGCCGCAACCGTTGCCTGAAGCGGAACGTCTCACGACTCCCCTGCTGCAACTCCCCTGGGGCTGCTCCCCCGAAGAGGCGGAAGCGTTGCTCCCCACCGGCTGGAGCAGAATGCGGGATCCTTCGCCGCCACTTTATCCGCCCACCCTGACCGGCTTTGAAACCCGCACTTATGGCATCCAGCAGTTTCCGGGAAAGGCCATGGGAGGCGCGACCATCACGCTGGGGTATCACCAGCGGGCGTTGGGCGAACAGCGCATTCTATTGAGCATGACGCAGGATGGCGGTGACCGGCTGATCGCCAGCGGCCTGTGGGAGCGGTACGGGCCGACTTCCGTGGACCGGGAGCAGGCCCCGGACGATGAAGCTCAGATGTGGGTGAAAGCGATTACGCTGGACTGGCCCGACCCGCCGTCGCGGTCTGTGCAGGGGTGGATCTCTCTGCAGGCGCGATACGAGGGGCATCTGGCCGGGACCCCCTCGAATTTCCTGTCCAATGAGGACCGCTGCAACCGGGTTTCGCTGGTCGCGATGTCCCCATCGCACGACGCGGCATTGCGGAAAGCGCTGGGCCGGAAAGCCGGAGGGACGACGCATTGAGCCAGCCCATCGCGACCTCCACCGCTGCGCTCCAGCAGCTCGCGGGCTGGGCGGCCGGTGATCTGCCGGAAGAAACGACCCTGCGTCGCTACGGCAGAGCGATCTACTACCTTTGGCTGCGGGAGCTGCTGCGGTACTTCCGGGAACCGGTGACGTTCTATGGGTCACTGGTCCGTCCGATCCTCTGGCTCTTTGTGCTGGGGGTCGGGATGCAGGCGCATTTCGCGCCACAGGGGGTGACCGGGGATGTCACCTATACGCAGTACATCTTTCCCGGCATCGTGACGATGAGTGTGCTCTTTACGGGACTCTTTCAGGGCGTCACGATGATTTTCGACCGGGAGTTCGGCTTCCTCAAGGAGATTATGGCGGCCCCGGTCCCGACCCTGGCGATTCTGATCGGGAAACTGGTGGGAGGCGCGACCCTCGCCATGATTCAGGGTGTCATCGTGCTGGCCTTTGCCCCAGCGGTACATGTCCATTTTCCCCTGATCCAATTGCCGCTCATCCTGGGGGTCATGTTCATGATGGCGCTCGGCACCACCGCCATCGGACTGCTGATCGCCCAGCGGATGACGAGCTTCGAAGGGTTCGGGACGATCGTCAATTTTCTGGTGTTTCCCCTTTACTTTTTGTCCGGGGCAATGTTCCCGCCGACAGGTCTGCCCCCCTGGTTGCAGACGCTGGTCTATCTCGACCCTCTCGCGTATGGGGTCGATGCCTTTCGGCATCTGCTACTGGGTTCCGGGGTCTTTCCGCTGGCGCTCGATCTGGGGTTGTCAGTAGGCTTGAGCCTGGTGCTTATCGTGCTGAATCTGATGTGGTTCCGACGGACCAGTTAGTCCAGCAGCGGCAACAGGCAGGTCTGGACAGCCTCGGCGATGCCATCGGCATCGTTCGCTGCGACCCGGACATCGGCGGCGGCAAGGGCGGCGGCTGTGGCATTACCCATCGCGACTCCGATGGCGGCTCCCCGCAGCATGGGCAGATCGTTGGCGTCATCGCCCACCGCTACGACACGCGAGAGAGGGATGCCGCAGGCGGCCGCAATCCGCTGAACGCCGGGCCACTTCCCCCCTGCGGGGTCGAGGACTTCCAGCACAAAGCTGGGAGCCGGGGGCACCTGCATCGCGTGGAGATAAAGGGCTCCGGGGAACTGCCGGTCGAGATGATCAGCGGCAGCAGAGGTCGCCTCCGGGGAGCCGAATGCCAGCAACTGAATCACCGGACCCGGCGGGAGGTGCTCTGGCGGGGCGATGGCGACCAGGCCATCGTAGCGGCGGGTCAGGACCTCGGCGTGATAGGTGCCGGGGTCCGCGGGAATTGACCAGATTTCCGGGGGGTTACCAAAGCGATCCAGATGTGCCACCGGGGCAAGCCCTTCGGCCAGAATCGCCTGCCAGGTGACGCCGAGGAGTGCGGCGGGAAAGTCGATCCGCTCGATGGTCTCGTGGGTGTGAGGGTCTTTGAGCAGCGCGCCGTTGTGTGACAACACAAAACAGGGCCAGGGGAGGTCCCGCAGGGGTTCAATGGCAGCGCGATATCGGCGTCCGGTGGTAATGACGACCGCTGCTCCCCGGTCGACAGCCTCGCTGAGTGCACGGATGGCCGAGGGCGGGATGGACTGGTCCGGCAGCAGGAGTGTGCCATCGAGATCCAGAGCCATGAGGGCGCGACGAGGGGTCGGATAGCGGGCAGCGGCGTAGGAAGCAAGGGAGGTCACGGCGGCAGGATACGCGGAAGTGACTAGAATGCGTCGGGTATGCCAACCACGCTGGTCAAAACCTTCACCTTCGAGGCGGCCCACCGGCTGCCGTACCTGCCGTCAGACCACAAGTGCTACCGGCTGCACGGGCATTCCTTCAGGGCGGAGGTAGCCGTCACCGGGGAGCTGGACCCGGCGCTGGGGTGGGTCATCGACTATGCCGACATCAAGGCGGCTTGTGCACCGGTCCGGGAAGCGCTGGATCATCGATATCTGAATGAAGTCCCGGGACTGGAGAATCCGACCTCGGAGCTGATCGCTCAATGGATCTGGGAGCGTCTGAAGCCGGTCCTGCCGGGACTGGTCCGGGTCACGGTGGCGGAAACATGTACGGCACGTTGTGATTTCACGGGCCCGTAGCGGCTATCGATGCTTCGACTGCCCTTCACTGTGGACCGCAGCGCTTGCGCCGCCCTGCTCCATTAGATTCGACGGCCCAAGGGCCGTCGTCCAGTGCCGATGCCAGATCAGTGACCAGTGGATTCGTTGAGTAGCCGGCCCGCCAGCTGGAGCGCGTCCTCACGGCTCCCGATCTCCCCGACTGCCTGCGCTTCCCGAATCTGACGCAGCAACTGGCCGATCCGGGGACCGGGAGTGAGTCCGAGGGCGTGCAGCAGATCATCACCACTGAGGAGCGGTGGCGGACTGACCACAGTCGATTGCTCCTCCCACCAGACATGGCACAGATGCCGGACGATCTTCCAGTGACGCGCCAGGTGATGCGGCTTCAGTAACGGCCCCTGGGCTGCCAGTCGATCTGCGATGGAAATCAGCGCCAGGTCGACACCATAGTCCCCGAGCGCGGTGAAGTACCGATGCACCATGCGTCGGGCAGTCGGGGCGTCCAGGTCCAGGAACCCTGGTCGCAGATGCCCCCGGACCAGCGCATCGATGTACCCGATCTCTTCCTGTGACAGATGGAGGTTTTCCAGATACGGCCGCATCAGCTCACCTGAGAGTTGGTCGTGTCCGATGAAGGTGATCGCGCCGTCATCCCGCATCTTCCAGGTCCCCGGCTTGCCGAGGTCGTGAAAGAGGAGGGCCAGTTTCATGAGCGCGAGGCGCGACCGCCCCAGGACAAAGGACGAAGCAACCCGTTCGTCGAGGCGGTCGGCAAAATCCGCCAGCGGATCGGGCCAGGCCTGACACAGCATCTCCAGCTGATGCACGCACTCGAGCGTATGTTCCAGGACCGGCAAATGGTGGTAGCCGTTTTGCGGGATGTCGCGCATCCCATCGATGGCGGGGAAGCGCACGCCCAGTACCCCATCGAGGCAGAGCGCGGCCAGCGTTGCGGCGCCGCCGGGCTGACCCAGGATCAGCATCAGCTCATCCCGGACCCGTTCGCCGGAGGGCTGCGTCAGCAGCTCCCGGTGTCGATGAATCTCCGACCGGGTCGCTTCCGGCAGGGCAAAGCGGAGAGAGAGCGCGAGGCGATACGCCCGCAGGATCCGGAGCGGATCATCCACGATGACTGTCGGGCTGGTCCAGCGGACCTCCCCTGCTGCCAGGTCCCCAAGTCCCCCAGTGACATCCACCAGTGCATCCGCGCACTTGTCTGGCGTGTCGAGGGAACGATGTAGCGGCAAAGCCAGCGCGTTCCAGGTGAAGTCGCGGCGACGGAGTTCTGTCTCAAGCGTTTCGGCCGACTCCAGCCGCACAAAGTCGTAGGGCTGCTGCCCGACAATGACCCGTTCGACCGTGAGTTCACGGGTGTACCGGATGCAGGGGGCGTCGAGGGCCGCAGCGAGGAGCTCCGGGAGGGGGATGGCATCAGGCATCGCGACATAAATGCAGTCGGCATCTTTGGGAGGACGTCCCAGCAGGGCATCGCGGATCGCGCCGCCGACCAGCCAGCAGGGAACGCCAGCGGCAGCCGCCAGCTTCCTGACATGGGTCAGGACAGGCTGTGCATCGATCCAGGCTGCCAGAGAGGCGTACTGCAGGGTCACGGAGGCAAAGTATCACGGACTGGCACCGGCGGAACTCCCATGTATCCTGTAGGGCAGTTCCCGAGATTCTGCCCGCCAGCGGAGCCGTATGACGCACTTTCGTCTGGGTGTCGTCCCGTATGTCAACGCCATGCCTCTCTGGGTCCCTCTGGAGAAGCACCTGGTCTCTACCCAGCATTCCTTCACGTTTGAAAAGGCAGTCCCGGATCGCCTGGCCCGGGACCTGGCGGCCGGGCAGGTGGACTGCGCCACGCTCTCGATCGTGGAAGCGATGCGGAATGTCCGGCTGCGGGTGGTGGATGGTGTCTGTATCGCCAGTCGCGGTGCAGTGGAGACGGTGCAGATTTTTCATCAGCGACCGCTGGCGCAATGCAGGAAAGTCCTGCTGGACAAGGACTCCCGAACCTCGTCGTTTGTTGCCAAGTTGCTGCTGAACACCATTTTCCCGCTGGCCGATCGGGAGTTCGCCACGGGTGTGGTGGATCCGCATCTGCTGCATCCGGTCCCGGATGCTGCCGCGAAACCGATCCTGCCCCCCCTGGCCCGGGGGGAAGCAGTCGATCAGGGACACCTGCCAGCCGGCCCACTGGAAGGTGGCCACGGTGTTGCCCGGGTGGCGGCAGTGGTCGCGCCGGTGGGTCCTGCGGGGCATAACCGCAACCTGCTACAGCCGATTCCGCTGACCGACTACGACGCCTTCCTCAGCATCGGTGACAAGACCTGGGAGTTCCTGAAAAGCTCCTGGGACCGGTCGGATATCGGCGAACTCTGGACCAACCACACGCAGTTGCCTATGGTCTGGGCTGCCTGGACCTGCGGTGAATCGTGTGCGGTGAAGGACCTGGCACCGGTGCTGGTCCGGGCCCGGGAGACCGGGGGGACCATTCTGGACGACATCATCCAGCGCCTTTCCCGGAGCCGGGAGGTTGATAAAGCTCAGATCTGGCGTTACCTGACCGAGGTGATGCATTACAAGCTGGGTCCGGAGGAGAAGCAGGCGATCAGTAAACTTTTCGAGATGGGAGCGACTGTGGGATCGCTACCGCCCGCCGGACGGGTCTACTTCGTCAGCTAAACGTCACCATGTTCACCGGCATCATTCAGCATCGCGGACGCATCGAACGCCTGGAGTCCCGGGGGGCCAACGCCCGGCTGGTGCTCTCGGTCCCGACAGAGTTTATGCAGGGAGTCGAGACGGGTGATTCCATCGCCTGCGATGGCATCTGCCTGACCGCCCTGCTGCCGGGTGCGTCTGGGTTCGAAGCCGATGTGTCGCTGGAGACGCTCCGCCGCACCACCCTGGGACAACGTCGCGCCGGCGATCAGATGAATCTGGAGCAGTCCCTGCGACTGGGGGACAAGCTTGGAGGACATCTGGTGACGGGGCATGTGGATGCGGTGGGTCGGTTGCTGCAGCGCACCTCCCACGGGGAAAGCGTTCAGATGCGCTTTGCCCTGCCGCCGGAACTGGCACCGCTGATCGCGCATAAAGGAAGCGTGGCGGTCGATGGGGTCTCCCTGACACCCACCGATGTCACCCGGGAGCATTTCGACGTCTGGCTCATCCCGGAAACCTTGTCCCGGACCTCCCTTGGGGGTCTGCAGCCCGGCGGACTGGTGAATCTGGAAGCGGATTTACTGAGCCGCTATGTGGCGCGGCAGCTGGCCCTGTCCGGATCGGGGCTGTCTGTCGCGGGGCTCGAAGCGGCCGGCTGGGGGGCCGGGCCTGTGGTAGATTGAGGGTCCACTCCGGCACCACCGGGGTCCGAGGCGGCGTCGCCTAGTGGTTGGGCAAGGGTCTGCAAAACCCTCTACTGCGGTTCGAATCCGCACGTCGCCTCCAAATTTTGACCCCCGACCCCGTCCACCAGGGCGGGGTCGGCGTGTGAATACCGGACAATGCCCACCATCGCGGGGGCGGTTGGCGCGGTTCTTGATTACACTCCCCGTGTGAGCTTCCTCTTCAGGCGTGCCGCTGACTCCTCGCTGGTCCAGTTTGGGCAGCGAATGCAGGCGACGTATGCCGGCCGCTTCGATCCGGCTGCGGCACAGCTGGCCCATCGGGCAGGCTTTCGCCCGCCCCAGCGCTGGCCGCTACAGTGGCACGGGGTCGCCCGATGGCGGATGGATCACGATGCCCTGGGAATGCTGGGTGAGTTTTCGGTCCAGCCCCTGAACGGCCCGCGGACTCGTCGACTGGTGGGGATTCTCCAGTTCGGGCAGTTTTGTCCGGCGATCGCTCCGATCGTTCTGCTGGGCCCGACCCGCTGGGAGGGTCCGCTGGAAGCGCCGCTGGTGCCGCCGTACTTTCGCCGCTGCGACGTGTCGGCGTCATGGCGCGGACTGGGCATCGGCGCGATGAGTCCGACTGGCGACCTGCCATCGCTTCCCGACTTCCCTGACACACTGCTGCCATCAATTGTGGCCGCTGAAGGACATCTGCTGAGCCTGGACGCGCAAGGGGCCTGGTTCCTGCTGCCCGCCACTTCGGACGGCTCGGTCCGCCTTACCGCACATACGCTGCTTTCCCAGTTGGCGACCCTGCGTATGCCCCTCGCGATCCCGGTCCCGGAGCTGCGACCATCTCACTACCGGGCTGCGATGTAGTCCCGCATGGTGCCTGAACTCCTCTTTGTGCTTGGCATCGGTGCGGCGACCCTCGGCATCCTGCTCGTGCGGGAATGGCGTCGCCCACGCGATATCACGCTGTTGCGACAGCTCGCCGATGACCACACCGTGATCAGCGAGGGACTACCGCCTCCCCCCTTCGACCGGTTGAACGATGACCCCATCGATGGTGCGGTCGCGCAGGCACGACGTCAGTTGCCTGAAAGTGAATATGTCCTCTGGATGGAAGAAGACACCTGGGGCAAGGGGCCTTGCGTGGTGGTCCTGACCACGCATCCGCATCCACAGAACTATCGCGACACCGTGGTGCTGCTCTCGACCAGCTGGGAGCCGAGCCAGAATCCCCGCATCATTCGACAGGCGACCGACTTTGTCCGGCGCCTCTATCTGGAGGGGCGGGACCTGGAGGCTGGGCAGGTCTGGCAGGGCTTTCAGGTCCTCTCAACCCTCCCGGCCAGCATCGAAGCCCGTCTCCCGGATGATCTGCCCCGCACCGGCGCGGACCCGGCGTATGAGCACCTGACCCGGATCCTGTTGCTCTATCGCTTTTCGATTTTCTACTTCACGCCGACTCGCCAACCGGAACAGCTCCAGCAGTATCTGACGCTGACGGCCGGACTGGCCCCGATTCTGAATGCCTGTCTCGGCCCCCCTCCCAGTCCGTTTGGTCGGGACTCTGAAATGCCCCCTGCACAGTAATAGGCCCCCCAGAAATCACCGCGCCCCCGGCAGGACCGGGGGCGCGGTGGTGAGAGGCATGGCGCGAGTCCGATTAGTAGTCGATCACGCGCCGCTGGATCCGGGCCAGCGAACCGGCTCCGGAGGCGTTGTAGAAGGTGCAGGCGATGCGGTCGATGGTGCCGTCATACGCGATGCGGGGATGGAGGGTGCTGTCGGTGGTGTTGTCGATGGCGAATTCGACGTCGTTGAAGGTCAGGTCGGCATTCAGGAAGCGGCCGTAGACGTCAGCGTTAGCGGAGCCAGTGCGATAGTCGCGCCAGACCACGAGGAAACGACCCAGGTTGTCACGAATCGCGTACGGGGAAGTTTGTCCTACATCCGCAGGCTGGCTCACGGCGACCGGGGTGCTCCAGGTGCCAGTGCGACGAGTGACATAAATGTCGTTGGTGGCAGTGGTGAAGGCGTTTTCATCATAGAAGACCACGGGGTTGCCCGCCTGATCCGTCAGGATGAAACCGTGCATACTCGCCGCCGTCTGCAGGGAAGTAGAAACCCGTTCCTCAGCGGCAACCGGAGTATTCGTGTTGGTATCAAAGGCGCGATAGAAGAGCCCATTGTCGGGTCCAGCCGTGGTGTTGGCGTTGGTCCAGACGACATGCAGGATACCGCCACTCCCCATCACCATGTGGGGATCATTGAGGTTCCCGATGTGCGACGCGGGATCCAGGCCGGTGCTCACCGACGCGAACGACGCCGCGCCAGCAGCGTTGGTCACGGCATAGATGTGGAGGTTGTCGTTGGACTGGTCCGACACGCTGCTGGAGGGAGTGGTGTCACGATTCGCGAGAATCCAGGCTTTATTGGTGTCGGTGGGGTCGGCCACGATCATGGGGTCGCGCCACTCGGCGACCGCGCTGACCGTCTGCACCGGATTGATAGTGACGCTGGCACCGGCTCCCGGGACGATCCTCATGAAGGCGAGATTGCCACCAGCACCGGAGGTCCCGGTCGAGATGTACGCCGCCACGACATTGCCGTTCGCCAGGACCGCCAGGGACCCGCCGTTCGACGAACTAATCCCCGTCATGTCCACGGGCGCGCCCCAGGTGACGCCGCCATCATTGGAACGAATGATGGTGTTCGTCAGGGAGCCGGGTCGGTAGGTGACATAGATGTTGCCATTGCCATCGGAGACCATGGGATTCATGAAGCGATCCCACTGATAACTAAAGGTCCCCTGCAGCTGTGAGGGCGCGACCGGATTGTTGGGGCCGATCGTCGGGGTGATCGGACCGGCAGCCGAGGTGACATTGACCGTGAAGGGACCGTACTCCGTAGAGAGGCGTCCGCCAGCCGGCAGATACGCATCGGTGATGCGGAGCTTGTACTGCTGGGAGGGATTCTCGACCGTGTAGGTATGGGTGAAATCGGGGGCGTTGTCCCCGGAGGTTGCCGTGATGCTGGCATCCCAGGTCCCGTTGTTGTCCCAGTCAACTTCGAAGAGCGACAAGCCATCGGGATCCAGGGTCGCCAGCCCAGGAACCGCCGTGTCGAGGTCGATGTTGAAGGGCGTGTCAACCACAACGCTGGGCGGGAAGGTGAAAGTGGTGCTCGCTGGCGGGCCGAGGTTCGGTGGACCAGAGTTGAAGTCTTCGACGAGGACCCGAACGACCTGGTAGCGGGTGCTGGAGAGGGTCGCGCCCGGCACCGGGACCGTGCTCGCCTCACTGAGGATGAAGGGCTTGATGCCAGTCGGCGACCCATCATCCAGGTCCTGGCTGTCCTGCACCCGGATGAGGCCGGCCACCCATTCGCCGCCAGGAGCGACGTCGTACAGGTCAGTGTTGTTCACCGAGACCCCTGACTCCCAGAGCACAGGATTCCCGGCCACCGGAGCGACCGCCGACCCATTCAGCGGCCCGCTGGCATTCAGGAGCGGGAAGTCGGCATCGATGGCGATGATGGAGGAATCTTCCCGGACTTCGGTCAGGTCCGCACCATTGGGGAACGTGGCGGCCACTGTCGCATCGTGATCCCAGTCGAGGATCTGGAAGGCGACGGACGCGATGTCACTGGACTGGTCATCGCGCAGGGTGCCACTGACACTGGCAGAGATACGCTGCAGGTCACCGCAGGCCTCGGGGAGGATGTAGCGCAGGTCGGTGGGGTTTCCGGTGGGGAGTCGCTTGGTTCGTCCGGCACCAGTGCTGCGCGGATCCTGATACTTGGCCGTGACTACGAGAGTGAAGTTGAAGGATCCGGATCCCGGAGGGGTCACTTCGTACATCACCTCAGCAGCCCCCCCCTGCGGGAAGACATCGAAGCCGCTCGGGCTCAGCAGGGCGTTCCCCTGCCAGCCGTTGTTGGTAGCGTCGTAGTTCCCCTGGGCGGTCCGGGGCTGCGTGGTGTCGATACCGGCCGCGAAGAGGCGATAGGGAAAGACATTCGCACCGCTGGTGGGAATCCCGAAGGTGGTTTTGTCGAAGAGGACGCCCGGGTCGCGATAGCCATCGGCGTTCATCAGGAAGTTCGCGTTGGTCTTGACGTTGCCATTGAAGAAGGTGTCAGCGCCATCGATGACCGCGATCCCGTTGACATCGAAAACGTGCAGATCGACCCGCTTGGTCGCCGAGGGAGGGCCGTTCAGGTCCGGCGGTGCAGCGAAGGGGTGGGTCAGGCGGACTGTGAGTTCCAGGTTGCCATCACCGTTGCGCTGAATGCCGGTGAGTCGAAGATTCTTCGGGCCAAGGAAGGGACGAATGCTGAGGTGAAAGTTGTCACCCTGCCCGGCGGCTTCCCTGGGAAAGAGGGGGGTCGCTTCGTAGTTGAGGCTCGCAGGGTCGATGGTGACTTCCATCGCGCCCAGTGATCCGGTTGCCATGTCGCCCAGCCCCACGACTGCGCCAAAGGGATCTGGCTGGCTGATGGACTGGGAAGCAGGAGCAAGAGGGCCTGAGGTCGAGCAGGCAGCAAGCGTGAATACTGCCGGCAGTGCGACAAACAGTCTGCGCATGAGTACGGAGCCTCCAAAGAGCGGTGATGGGCGTACGAAGTCATCCTACCAATCACCCGACAGCGCATGTAACAACGGCGTCACATCAGTTCTCCGCAAGATAAACACAGCCCCCGGCGCACCAGGGGCTGTCGCGTTCCCGGACGCTTCCGCGCCGGATCAGGGCGTGAGCTGGAACCAGCGCGACCGGATCTCGTAGTTGCTGTCCGGGGCAGACAGAGGGCCACCAAAGCCGGACCGTTCATAGCAGACCACGTTGCGCTGCCGCACGACATCGATGATCAGATGCGGATACCGGACATCCGCCGCCGGGATGTCGGTATGGGCGCGGGTCGGGGCGACCAGTTCTGTGGTGAGGTCAGCCGACCGGGCAGCGAGGTAGATCTCATCAGCCGAGACACCGCGTCGCATGTACGCCACGATCACCGCCCCACTCCCGGCGGCATCGACAATGACATCCGGCATCTGGCAGTCCGCCCCGGAGCTATCCACCAGCACGGGGGCGCTGAAGGCGGTGCCAGCGGCATCCCCACGAGCGATGTAGATGCGTCCCTGGTTGGAGTCATTCCCCAGCCAGCGTTCCCAGACCACCAGGGCACGTCCGGAGGAGTCGACAAAAATGTTGGACTCACCGACATTGTCGGTACCCGAGTTAGAGATGTTGACTTCAGCCCCCACCACCGGACTGGTGGCAGGTGACGTGACTTTCACATACCGGACATCGTTCGTCCCAATGGGACCAGCGATGTAGCTGACATGGAGATTTCCCGTGAGGTCCGCGACCATCCCCTGATTCGTCTCGCCGTTGAGCCCGCCGCCTCCGTTGGCGTCCGGGGTGGCGATTTGGGTCCAGGTGGGAGTCGCTGCCTGGGCATTGGCGGTCCGGAAGAGGACCAGGCGGTTGTGATTCGGGCTCGAGGAGTAGGTGTCCCGGGCCAGGAGATATGCCCGATTGCCGGTGAGGTCGCTTAAGTCACCTGAGAGGATTGTGCCGGAGTAGGCCCCCGGCGACCCGACGATACTCCCGATCGCCCCATTCCAGGTCGTCAGACTGGGAGCGCTGTCGGTCCCCCGCAGCATCCCCAATGTTTCGGTGGGCGAAGAGCCCGAGGAGCCGACAATCATCGGCTGGCTGACGGAGAGTGTGGGCAGGACACTCATGCTCAGGGAGTCGCTGACTCCCGTGGTCAGCGTGCCCAGGAAGGGCGTCGGAATCTGCACGGGGGAACCCCAGGAATCGCCCCCATCGGTGGAACGGGAAACGAACCAGCTGTTGGGGCTCGCGTTCCAGCGGTAGAAGTAGTAGAGGTCGCCCTGGGGATCTGCCGCCTGGATCCGCTTGTACTCGTAGGTGTACGTCCGGATGTCGCGGAAAGCCTGCGCGGGGTCCGCGTTGATCGGCACTTCCTGCGACTGAAACGTGATGCCTGCCGGTGGTGCCACGACATCGGTAACTGTCACGGTAAAGGCCTGGTAGCGGACGGTCGGCAGGAGGGTGGTGCCCGGATTCGGGAGCGGCGCAGTGGAGGCCTCGCTGAGGACCTGCTGCAGGACCCCGGTCGGGCTGGTGTCGTCGCTGTCCTGGCTGTCGGTGATGCGAACCAGCCCCTTCACTTCGACCGGAGCCCCGGTCACCGGGAACGAGTCGGTATTGGTGAGGTCACCGTTGATGACCGTGATGGGGTCGCCAGGGGTAATGGTCAGCCCCAGGGGGAAGGGCCCGCTGGCCTGGAGGTCGGGGAGGTCGGCGACCGCGTTGATGGGCGCGGAGTTTTCGGGAATTTGGCTCAAGTCGCTGTTGTTGGGCCAGGAAGCCGGATCAATGACTGTCGCGCCGCCATCCCAGTCGAGGACCTCGCCCGTCAGGGGGACTGTCGCGGCCGGATCGTTATCCGGCAGCGTTCCGGTCACTGTCACAGTCAGGCGCTCCAGGTCGCCCGCGCCCTGCGGGAGGAGGTAGCGGAGGGCGGCAGGATTGCCCGGATCCGGGAGGCGGTTCGCCCGCTTTTGCGTGGCGGTCGTGCCGTTGCGCGGGTCCTGGTACTTCGCGACCACAATGACTCCCAGATTCACCAGATTCCCACTCCCCAGATCGAGGATGAGGTCCCGCTCGACATTGGCCCCCTGGGGGAAGACCCCATAGCCGGTCGGAGCCGACAGCGCCGTCCCCTGCCAGCCATCAGCGGTCGGGTTGTAGTTGCCGCCGGGGTTGCCGCTGTCGTAGCTGCCGACCATGACATAGGGGAAGGTATTGGCGGAGGAGACGCCGAAGCCTGCCGGATCAAAGAGAGGACCAGTGGTCCGGTAGCCATCAGCGTTGGTGACAAATCCATGATTGAGTGTCACGGCTCCATCAAAAAAGCTGTCAGTCCCTTCGGCGACCAGCACCAGATGCGTCTCGAAGACATGGAGATCGAGTCGTTTGGTCGCCGTAGCCGGACGGGTAGTATCGGTCGGGACCGCAAAGGGATGCGTGACCGTCACGGAGATCTTCAGTTCGTTGGGCGAGATGAGTTCGATGCCGGACACCCGCAGATCCCGGGGCCCAAAGAAGGGCCGGATCGACAGGGCATAGGTGTCTCCTTGGCCGAAAGTGGTCGCACTGGCGGTGTGGACCGGCAGGAGGATCGCCTGCAGGGTTTCGGGGTCCAGCGACAGGGTCCAGGCTCCCAGCGCGGCCGTCAAGTTGCCCGTGGCATCGGCGATAGGCGGCGGCAGTGTGATCTTTTCTCCCGCGACCTGGGCGGGAGTGGTCGGGGAGGCGGCATCGCCACAGGAGGTAAGCAGCAGGGCTGTCGTGGCTGCAGCGAGCAGCGGGAGCGTGCGAAGGATGGATCGAGGCATCGGCGGAGTCCTTCCCTTGTGGGCAGCAGATGGGCGACACCGGGGGTGTGCGGAGCAGGGTGGGTCGGGACAGAACCCCCGGATGGCGAAAAGCATCCTATGCTATGGGAGACTCTGCAACTCCCGGGAGGGCTCGTCATGTCGACTTTACTGACCCGCATCGCGTGTGTCGCGCTGCTGCTCCTGACCAGCGGGAGCCTGACGCTCGCACAGGCCGCTGAGAGCGGACTGCGATTTACGGTCGAGGTGAGCTCGAACATGGCTCCGGCCGCGACACGGGTCACGACGTCCATGCAGGATGGGCTGGTCCGGACCGACACCACTACGGGATCGGAGACGACAGTCGCAATCATTCGCGACAACAAGACCTACCTGCTGGAGCCTGCCCTCGAACTGGCGCAGGTGACGCCTGTCAGGAAGCCGGGAGCCGGAGTCCCGGCAGCGCAACAAAAGTACTGGGGGCTGGTGGATCCGTTGCAGGTCGCGCCACCGCAGCTGCCAGCGCTCTTTCGGACGCTGGGAGCCCGGTCGCTCGGGAAAGACAAGCTCGAGGGCGTGGAAGTCGAGGCCTGGGTTCTCAGCATCCCCGCCGACGTGAATTTTCCCCTCGACAATCTCCGGCTCTATGTCAATACGGAAAATGGGATGCCCTTGCGACTCGACTACCAGCGCGACAAAGACGAGCAGGTGCAGGTGAAGTTCCTGAGCATCGAGACCGATGCCACCTTCGCGCCGGGGATTTTCGAGATCCCCGCGGCGTATCGCCTGGTGGAATACGAGTGATAGTCCGTGCGATTGATCGGCGCAGGGACATCTGAACTCGACGATTTATGTTGGCTCCGGGACGTAGCGCACGGCGAGGTCGTCTCCCAGCGGGACCACATCGGTACGACAGAGGCGCGGCGCTCCCCCGAGTCGGCGCGACCCCTTCCCTACCATCCATGACGGCGCACTTTCCCCTCCGAGGAGCACCGGCGCCTGGATATGCAGCAGCTCATCCCAAAGTCCCTGCTCCAGGATCGGTGTCAGGAGCTGCCCACCTCCTTCGATCAGCAGATGGTTGAGTCCGGCATGCATGAGTGCCTGCAGCACCGCCTGCGCCTCGAGGCCTGCGCGATTCGCCTTCGCGAACAGGACCCGGACGCCCAGCATCTCCAGTGTCCGGAGGACTGGGACTGGCGCCGACTTACGAGTCACCACCATCACCGGGAGTTCCCGGGCGGTTTGGAAGAGGCGGTACTTGGCCGGCTCGAAGGCGAGCTGCCCGGAGACCACGATCCGGACCGGTGTCCGCGAAGTGGCGGCGGCATAGGGAATGAGTCCGGCGGGCCAAGCGACCGCGGCGTGGGCGTAGTCATCCCAGCGCGTGGTGAGGCGGGGGTTGTCGGCCGTGAGGGTCCGGGCTCCAATGACGATCCCATCGACGGTGGCGCGGAGCTGATGCACCAGCCAGTGCGCTTCGGGACCCGAAAGTCCGGCGGACTCACCTGCGGACGTGGCGAGACGACCATCGGCGGAAGTCGCGACTTTGATGGTCACATACGGCAACTGACGGGTATGGACTTTGATGAACGCCCGATTCAGGTGCATCGCCTCTTGTTTGAGGAGCCCCCAGCGCAGAATCAACCCCGCCTGCAGTAATTGCTCATAGCCCACTCCGGCGTTCTGCGGGTTGGGGTCTTTCATGCACATCACCACTTTGGTGACATGCGCATCGATGAGGGCCTGAGTGCAGGGACCCGTGCGACCGGTGGTGCCACAGGGCTCGAGGGTGATGTAAGCAGTCGCGCCTGCCGCCTTTCGTCCGGCCTGTCGCAGGGCGACCACTTCGGCATGATCCCGTTCGGCGAAACGATGAGCGCCTTCGCCCACGATCTCGCCATGTTTCACCAGAACGCAGCCGACCATGGGATTCGGGCTGGTGAGTCCGACCGTGGCTGCCGCGAGGTCCAGCGCTCTGCGGAGATACGGGACATCATCGGGATGGAGGATGTCGAGATCCGGCAGCGATGAGGCGGCTCCGGTCGGCATGGTTAGTCGGATTTGCGGGCGTTCCAGGCCGACATCCCGCCAGCCAGCGAATGGACCTGCTCGAAGCCGTGCGATGAGAGGAGATAGGCGGCATCGAGAGACCGCATTCCCATCGCACAGATGGTGATGTAGTGCTTTTCGGGCTCCAGGTCCCGGACCATGATGCCGAGTTCCGACAGGGGGATGTTGATCGCTCCCGGTACCGATCCGCTGTTGAATTCCCACATCTCGCGGACATCAATCAGCTTCAGGGAGTCGTCATCGGCGGCCAGGAGCGCCGCCAGTTCGTCGGCGGTCAACTGATGTGCTGAGGCGTCCCAGGCATCGCTGGGCGGAGCGGAGGACTCGGCTTCCGGCTCCGGATCCACGGCAGAGTCGGTCGCAGGCTTGCCGCGTCCCAGGAGTTTGTCGAAGAGTCCCATGCTGTCATGCCCCCCACAGGTGTGATGTCTGCTGTCGTTCGACTGGTACTGGCGCTTTCTATAATCCCGGGAACGTACCGCTCCGCCGGATTGCCAGCGGCATTGTAGCCGCGAGTCAGGATGCCCCCATCATGCAGGAACAGGATGCCCTGTACCCCGTCTGCATTTTTGTCTGCACCAACAATCGGGGAAACGCCGAAGGTGTGCGGGTGTCGTGTGGCGTCCACGGCGCGGAGGAAATCCGGATCGCGCTGAAGGCGGCCTGCAAGACGCATGGGGTCCAGGAGCGGGTGCGGGTCCATTCGTCGGGCTGTATGGAAGGCTGCGAGATCGGCCCCAATGTCCTGATCGAACCGGCCCATCGACTCTACTCCGGGGTGACGATGGCGGATGTCGACGACATCATTGCACGCCACGTTGCCACGGAAGCGCTGCCTCCATCAACAGACTAGCCCGTCCACTCCGATCGCAGGAGTCCATAAACACATTCATCCACCCGGACGCCCTGAATGAGGAAGTGCTGCCGCAGGGTCCCCTCCAGGCGCATCCCGTTCCGTTCCGCCACTTGTCGTGAGGCCGCATTCTCCACATGAATGAGGGCATAGAGACGCTGTAATCGACTGTTCGAGAAGACTTCCCGAATCAGCAGTTGCACGGCCGCAGTCCCCCACCCGACTCCTTGCCAGGCTTCGCCGATCCCCCAGGCAAGTTCACCAGTCAGCATCCGCCAGTTCGCATCTTTGAGGGCAACAGTCCCGATCAGCCAGGTGCCATCCAGTTCCACCATCCAGCGAAAGTCCGAGCGGGACTCATCGCGACAATCGGATCCCAATCCGGAGAGCCGCGTGGCGAGTTCCGAGACATCGATGGGGTCTACCGGATTGTGACGCTGGGTCGAGGCTTCCTGTCGCCAGGCGTACCAGAGAGGCGCGTGGTCGGGGAGGACCGGGATCAGCCGAAGCCGATCCGTGGGCGGGGGCGTCTCAGGCACCAGTCGTGTTGTAAAGCCGATCTCCGGCATCGCCCAGCCCCGGCAGGATGTACCCCACCTGGTTGAGCTGGGTATCGACCGCCGCCGTAAAGATAGGGACATCCGGATGGGTCGCCTCGAGATGGGCGATCCCCTCCGGCGCGCTGATGATGCAGGCGAACTTGAGATGTCGCGGAGCTTGCCCCTGGTCGCGTCCCCACGCTTTCACGACATCGAGGGTCGCCGCCGCCGAGCCGCCGGTGGCGAGCATGGGGTCCACCACGATGACGGTCTCTGGTGGGGTGGCCCGGTCGAGCTTGTTGTAGTAGGTGACCGGCATCAGGGTTTCTTCATTGCGGTAGATCCCCAGATGCCAGATTTCGGCCGACGGCAGAAGGGTGAGGACCGGTTCGATGAAGCCGAGTCCGGCCCGGAGGATCGGTACCACCCCGACTCGCCCGGCCAGGACCTCACCCGTGGTGGCCTGGAGCGGTGTCTGGACCGGCACTGACGTCGTGGGGAGGTCCCGGGTCGCTTCCAGCAGCAGGCCGATGGCGATCTGGCGGGCGGCATTCCGGAACGCGGCGGAGTCCGTGGTCTGGTCCCGCAGCGCGACGAGGGCCTGGGCCATGACTGGGTGGGTCACGATAGTCAGCAGCGGATGGGTGACAGCGGGGGGCGATACCTGGCTCATGGGGGGATGATAGTCCGAAGGCGAGGAGTGAAAAAATCGAAGCGCCCCCCGGGGAGTCCGGGGGGCGAATCTATTGGAGCGGAAGACGGGATTTGAACCCGCAACCCTCAGCTTGGGAAGCTGATGCGCTACCATTGCGCCACTTCCGCGTTGCGAGTTCCTATCTTAGCAAATCTGCCCCTGTGCCCCAATACCGTAAGCCGGTTGAAGTCCGTACAATCCCACCTTGATGAAGGAAACTCTCGGCTACCGGGTGCAGTACGGCATCGCTCCTTCCCGGTCGACCAGTCTGGGGCAGTGGATGCTGGCGGTCACGGGCGTGGTCGCGCTGCTGGCGTGGTATGGCACTACGGCAGGCTGGTTCGGACCCCGTCCGCCAGCCGACCTCCCGGCTGCCACCGACCTGCCCCTCCCCACGCCTGCAACTCCTCCCGCCAGTTCCGGGAACCCCCAGTCGCTGCCCCTGCCTGATCCCGGCGCGGAGACCGAAATCCTGAGTTACTTCCCGTTGGGAGCAGGTCATCGCTGGGATTTCGCCCAGGAAGTCCAGGTTCCCGGAGCCCCACCAACGGCTGACCGGGGGATGAGCTTCGAGGTGACCGCGGTCGACTGGAACCACGATCGGGCAACCTGGGAATGTCGGCTGGGCCAGGAGACGCTCTACTACTACATTACCGGCGACGACCTGATTGCTTCACGCGCGCCGGCATCCGCCGGGCTCGTGCAACTGCGGTCGCCCCTGACCCAGGGCGCGACCTGGGAGGACCCGCCGGGGAAACTCCGCTGGCGGGTCGAGCGGACCAGCGTGCCGGTAATGTTGCCATTGGGGACGTTCAGCTGCCTTGAGTTGCAGAAGGAGCCGCTGACAGGAGATGGCGGTACGGAGACGCTGTTCTATGCGCCGGGAGTCGGACTCGTGAAGCAGATCACGCTGGAGCCCTCGGGGGCGCGTCGGACCTACACGCTGGTGAGCTATGCCATCGGCGGGACTCAGGTCCCGCAACCCACCGACTAAAATCGGGGTCCCGGTCAACCGGGAGGTCGACCCTCCAGTCAGCTTATCTGTTCTGTGGCAGCTGCATCCTGCTCGGCGCGGTAGACCGCCGCGAGAAGTTCCGCCACCACTTCGTACATCTCCGCCGGAATCTCGCCGCCGACCGGAACCTGCACCAGCACCTGCGCCAGCGCTGCATCACGCCGGACTTCCAGTCCATGCTCCGCTGCGAGGGCAAGAATCTGCTCTGCCAGTGCGCCGCGACCACTGGCGACTACCCGGGGTGCCCGGTCCCGCTCCTGGTCGTAGCGCAGGGCTGCCGCGAGTTTTGGTGGGTCCGGCAGGGTGCTCATGCCCCCGAGTATCGGACATCCCATCGGCCTCTGTGTTTAGTGGTGCGTGTTACACTCTCTTTAAAAGCCCTTAACAGGCACAGTGCACCATGCTGACAGCAGCCGGGACGCCCCATCTGTTCCCATCCAGCGGGTGCAGTCCCGAATTCACGCCACCGAGGTTCACACGATGCAGCGGCGCAGCACCCTCCGACTTCCCCTCTCCATGCTCTGTTTGGGAGCCCTCTGGAGTGCCCTTACCGGTTGCTCGGCTCCGGCCAGTGCGCCGGCGACTGATCCGGCACTGCTTCCCGGCACTGACACGCCAGTCGCGACGGCGACTCGCGTGGAGGCCACGCTCCCGGAAGGGGCGGCCCTCATGATGGCCGCGGAGGTGACAGTCCACCTTGATGACCTCTCTTATGAGATGGTCCCCCTGCGACGCAACACACTGACCTTCGGCGAAGTCTTCGCCGGGGTAAATCTCACGGGGTACCTGGCCGCGAGTCCCTGCTCCACCTGTCTGCGACTGGAAACCATCAGCCTCGATCCGGCGAAGGATTTGTTGTCGCTGGCGTTCGCCATCCGGCATCCCTTCCCGGCTTATCCGTCGTTCCCGCGCAAGGACCTCGATGCCTTTGATGTGAAGGGGGTTGTGCTGCTGCCGGAGCCGACCATCGGGGCGTATCAGTTCAACAGCGAAGTCGCCCCTGGCGTGAAGGCCCGTGGCGACTTCTACAGCCTCCGCAACGCCGATGGCTACACCTCCGCTGGCCGGAGTCTCTGGACCGACTCGACGTTCATTAACCCGGCGTATGCCACCGAACAGTCGACCATTAACCCGTTCAAGTTCTACCAGTCCGATGGGCTGGAGCGCCGGTTCCGCCAGGGCCAGGGCTTCGAGTCCCGGACCTATACCTTCGATGTCTCCCGGACGTTTAACACGGTCCGGTTCCTCCTGGCGATCATCGGCAACTACGGCACCCCGATCCGGAGCCGGGACGATCGCCCGGATGCCCGGTACTTCATCCCGGCGTTCAATCAGAAGGAGGCCTACTTCATCGAGGGGGCCCGACTCTCCAGCGCGCCGCAGCTGACCTGGAAAGATGCCACCAGCGAGTCGGTGATCGAAGTAAAGGTCGCGGACCATCAGCGCAATCTGCCGGCGAAGGGGGCGGAGCTCGACTGGGATGACCCGGAAAACACGATTCCTTTCTCCAGCAATGTGGCGGAAGTCAGCATCGAAGCCCCGGTACTCTCCGACTCCCCCTTCTCCCTAATACCCTCCACCGGCGGCGCGGGCACTTTCGCGGATCCCTACCGTTACAACGTCAACATCTCCAACACGAAAGCCGCCTCCTTCGGGACCTATCCCATGCTCATCAAGACCCGGGATCAGGTGAACAGCCTTGCCGGCTGGGCTGTTGGAAACCTGCATATCCCCTACGACGACGAATTCGAGCGGGAGAACCCCATCACGCAGACTGGCTGGATCACCGGCGCTCCGGTCCCCGGCACCGGGGCAGGCTGGTCGCTCTTCGCTTCTGCGGGACCGAACGGGAAGTACTGGGACGACAACAACAATCAGCCGTACGAAAACAATGTCCTGCTGACCCTCGACACTCCTCCGATGGACCTCACTTTCTCATCGGCGCTCCCGGTGCTGGAGCTCGTGCATCAGTACAGCCTGGAGCCGACCCTCGATGGCGCGGCCGTGTTCCTGAGTACCGATGGTGGCTTCACCTTTGACTACCGGGCACCACTGACAGTCCTGTCCGGTCGTGGCTACGACGCCGAGATGCTGCCGAAGATTGGCCCCTTCGATGTCCTGGCGTACAAGCGCGCCTTTACAGGCGACTCCGAGGGAAGCACCACGAGCCAGTTTGATCTGTCGGCGGCGGCGGGCAAGAAGCAGGTGGTCTGTCGCTTCGTCTTTTCCACCAACTCCTCCGGGAATGGTTCCACCCCTCCGTTCTATCAGGGCTGGAGCATCTATCGGGTGAAGCTCATCCCTTAGGACACACCCGGCAGTCAGACTTTTTTTACGCCCGCACCCCGGCAGTTCCGGGGTGCGGTCATTTCGACACGGGGGCTACACTACCTCGCATGGCTGACTCACTGCTTCTGGTCCTCAACGCCCGGGCGGGACGCTCCGGGATGATCGATCCGGAGTCGCTCCTGCCGCGCCTGCGGGAGGCTGGCTGGGATCCCCATATCGCCAGGACCACTTCACCGGCGGAAGCCAAAGAGGTGGTCGCGACTCACGGTGCTGCCGGGGGCGGGGCGGTGGTGTCCCTGGGCGGCGATGGGACCATCCATTCGGTTCTGCAGGGGCTCGATTTCGCACAGCAGACCCTCGGCATCATTCCGGTGGGGTCGGGCAACGACATCTACCGCAACTTCCGGGCCCCTCACGATCTGGAGACGGCCCTCGCGCCAATCCTGCGGCGCACGATCACACAATGGGATGTCGGGACAGTCGGTGACCTCCGTTTTCTTAACTCCGCCGGTGTCGGGCTTGATTCCGAGACGCTGATGGTGCGGGAACGAAGTCGGGGGGCGATTCGACGGAACTATGCGCTGCTGTTTCTGAAAACGCTCTCCTCGCTGCAGCTGACCGACGTCGAAATGGAAATCGATGGCGAGGTGATGCAGGACCGGGGCTGGTGGTACATCGTCGCGAACGGTCCCTGGATCGGTGGCGGGATGTTCATCTGTCCGGGAGGGAGTGTGACAGACGGGCAGCTGGAGATTCTCTGTATGAGCGAAGTGCCGAAGTGGCGACTGATCCAGGCTCTCCCCCGGGTCTTCAAGGGCACGCACCTCACGCTCCCCGGAGTCAAAATGCTCCATGGACGCGAAGTCGTGCTGCGGACCCCGGCGCGTCCGCAGAGGATTGCGGTCGATGGCGAACTCGCGGACCCGACTCCTGTCACTATCCGGTTGTTGCCAGGAGTCCTGCGGGTCTTCAGTCCAAACTAACAAGCGCTTCTTGATCGCGCAAAGCAATAGGCCGTCCGGACTGCCGGACGGCCTACGTTTCTCATCCCATCCACCGTCGTGCGCAGAGCTGGCGCAAGACCCCACTTGTGGCGCTGCGACCGCCGGGCCGAACCGGCCAGTACTGCTCCGGCCCTTCCCGGGTACGCGGCACCTTCCTGTCTCGTCAGTTCCGCCAGCCCCTGTCTCCCCGGAGATCAGGCGGCTGGTGACGGCACCAGTGTTGGTCGCTGGCCTGTCCAGAGTGGGCGGGCCAGGACGAAATCGGTCAGGTCACTCCCTTCCACCACGGCTGCCAGGAGGCTCTCGAGCATCGCGCCGGAGAGGCCGACCCGACTGCGGGAGCGGGTCAGTGGCGGCTCGCCCAGCGCGAGTCCGGGAGCCAGCCAGCAGACCGGGTAGCGATCCGGAATCCGTCGCCAGAGCGGCATTGGCAGCGTCGGCGCAGGGCTGATCCAGCAGCAGAACTCACCTTCCACTTGGGGGACATCGAGGGGTGCCTGTTTGTTCCAGCCGCGCCACTGCTGTCCCCGTGAGAGGAGGCGGGCGACCAAGGGGAGGGGCTCTTCGGGTGGACTGGCAGCGACTTCGTGCCAGGTCGGTGCCAGGAGCCAGCAGCTCTGGGCGTGTCCGCTGGCCAGGAGGGTGGCGGCCTGACTGAACGCCGCCACCGGGTAACTCCAGGGGGTGGCGGGAATGTGTTGTCGTCGCCAGTTGGGCAGGTTGTCGACTATCACAAACCCCTGGCATGGCGGCAGCGACAGTCGATGCGCCATCTGCCGGAAGCTCTGATCGAGCCAGCGGCAAGCCGCCTCTGCGACTTTGTCCGGGCACGACGGCGTGAGGGAGTTCGTGGTCCGGATGCTCCAGGGATGGCGTGGTGACAGGAGGTCCGCGACCTGCAGCCAGGCAGCGAAGAGATGCACCGGCCAGACTTCGGGACCCCAGGTGGCCGGGTCGCCCAACCGACGCAACAACGGCTCTGGCGGAGCGCCGGACTTCAATGCGGTCGCCAGCGCACTCAGCATTCGGACTGGTGAATGGTCAGCATCTGGGGCGTCATCGAGGAACGCGTTGATCCCGCCTGCTGGCACTGATACAAGACCGGCATTGCGGGAGTCGGTCAGTCGCAACGCCCGGTGCGCGTGACGCAGCAGGTCCCGCTGACGACGGCTCAAGGCCGTGATGTCGCCTGGCCGGTAGGTTTGCCAGGCATCCCGGATGCCCTGGCGTAGAGTGGATGGCACTGGCTGCGGTCCCAGAGGTGCGAGGGCGGTGCAGGTCCAGCCCCCTTCGGCCGACTCCCACTCCTGAAGAAAGGCCACAAGATCGGCGGGATGCGGGAGGATGCTCGGCACCCAGCGGCGCAACAAAGTGGTGTAGCTGGGGCTCAGGGCGATGCAGCGCAGGAGGGTGCGGGCGGCATAGCCATCGCCGGCATACTGTCGCAGGAAGCTCGCGAGTCGCAGGGGAAACTCCAGTTGCGAGGGGTCATCGTTGACGGCCGAAGGAAGCACGTCATGGATCAGTTCGTGGAGGGTGATCTCCGCAAGATCATCGGCAGTGGTCCCGGAACGCCGGTCAAACTGATGGGCGGTCGATTGCCAGGCGATCGCTTCGCACAGGACCTGTGCATGTGAGGGATCGAGTCCCGTGACAGTCACGGGGGAACCCGGGTCGTGGGGATGCATGACTCCTCCCGGCCTGAACGATCCGGAAGCGCAAGACTGACGGCAGTCGCTCAGGCGAGTTGCCAGCGCAGTGCGGCTCGTTCGAAGATCGCACCCACCCGGCAACAGTCCTGGTGAGTGCCGATGTACGCGACCGCTTCCCCCTCTTCGTGGACCCGGCGGGTGATGGCCTCGGCCTTCGCCCTCGGACACCGGGTCGCCAGTTCGACAATCCGAATCACGTCATCGAAAAAGTGGACGTCGTCGTCGAATAAGATGACTCGCATAACGACAGGTTCATCGAGTCGGGTGGCAATCTCCTCGATCTGACGAATCAATGGCGCCAGTTCGGGATCAGTAGCCGGAGCTCGTCGGGTGGGAACTGTCAGACTAGCCAGGCAAGGATCAGGAGTCACTGGTTGCTCCGCGGATGTAGCGTTTTCCCCTGGCATCGTGACGCCAGCGAGCAAAGCCGTTCCTAAAAGGCCAGAAATGTGGTGCCGAGATGCGGGTCGGGATCCCTGGAGCGAAGCGACAACCGCAGGATGATTGTCTCACATTCAGATGCACTGACTGTCATTAACTGGTCGCCGCGACCAGAATTTTTCCCTGCAAGGCGAACGGGAGGGGCGAACCCCTCCCGTCGTGGATGGCCTTGCGCCAGCGGGGGCTAGTAGACCTTGAAGTAGCGCTGCTGCTCCCAGGCAGTCACCTGGATGTTGTACTCCTCCCACTCCTGCAGCTTCGCCGCGATGAAGTGCTCGAAGATATGGTCCCCGAGGATCTCCCGCATGAGAGGCGACTTCTGCAGCTCGAGAACCGCTTCCTGCAGGTTGCCCGGCAGGGACCCGATCTTCAGCCGCTTTTTTTTCTGCTCGCTCATTTCGTAGACGTTCTCGTTGACCGGCTTCGGCGGTTCGAGTTGCCGTTCGATGCCATCGAGCCCGGAACGGGACATGACCGCCAGGGCGAGATAGGGATTGCAGGAGGGGTCCGGACTCCGCAGCTCGATGCGGGTGGAGTTCCCCCGGGCGGCGGGAATCCGGATCAGGGGGGAGCGATTCGCCTGGGACCACGCGATGTTCACCGGCGCCTCATACCCGGGCACCAGTCGCTTGTAGCTGTTGATCAGCGGATTGGTGATGGCGCAGAAGGAGCGGATGTGCTCCAGGAGGCCGGCGATGTAGTACTCCGCCTGCCGGGAGAGCCCCGTCTCGGAGAGCTTGTCGAAAAAGACGTTGGTCTCTTTTTTGAAGAGGCTCTGATTGGTGTGCATCCCGGAACCGTTGACACCAAAGATCGGTTTCGGCATGAAGGTGGCGTGGAGTCCCATCTGCTGGGCGATGGTTTTCACGATGAAGCGGAAGGTCACGATGTTGTCGGCGGCTTTGAGGGCATCGGTGTACTTGAAGTCGATTTCATGCTGCGCCGGCGCGACCTCGTGGTGCGCGGCTTCGACTTCATAGCCCATCCCCTGGAGTGCGAGGACCATCGCCTTACGCGCCGTTTCCCCCTTGTCGACCGGGTGGAGGTCGAAGTACCCGGCGGCATCGGTGGTGGTCTCGGTGATGTGGCCCTTCTCATCCCGCTCAAAGAGGAAGAACTCCAGCTCCGGTCCCACCATCATGGCGTAGCCCTGGGCGGCGAGGATCGCGAGGTTCCGCTTCAGGGTGAGGCGGGGGCAGCCGGCGAACGGCGTGCCATCAGGGTTGTGGACATCACACAGGAAGCGGGCCGTGGCTCCTTGCGGATCGTTGCGGGTCCAGGGGAAGACCTGGAAGGTGTCGAGGTCGGGATGGAGTCGCATGTCCGACTCCTGGATGCGGCTGAAGCCCTCAATGGAACTCCCATCGAACATGATGCCGTTGTCGAGGGCCTTGTCGAGCTGCTCGATGGGGATCTCGACATTCTTCAGTCCGCCCAACAGGTCGGTGAACTGGAGGCGCAGGAACCGGACATTGGCGTCGGTAATGGCCTTGCGGATGGCGGCTTCCTTGGCCGATGTGGCGTACTGGCCGTTGCCGGCAGCGCTTTTAGCGCGGGAGCGGGTGGCGGTTGCCATGTGACGGACCTCGTGATAGCGAGATATTTTTGTATCGGCGCCAGAGGGTCAGAACGCTGCTCCAGCGACGCCAGGCGGAGTATTGCACTCAAATTGGCTCCGCACAACCCCAAAATTGCGACTTCTCGGTCGAAAATACCCTGATTCTGCTGCGGGACTGATTGCGGCCAGTAAGGGCGAAAATCCGATGCTGGCCTGAAAGGTTGGGGTGGTGGGTGCTGAGGCTCCCCTTCCCTACCCGAGTCATCGTGAGCGGGAGCTGCGGCAACAGCCAGCAGGCGACGATGCCGCAGGCTGGTCGAAGGCAGACTCTTCGCTATACTCGCCTCCAACCGGGACAGTCCCGATCTGCAGGAGGTGCTTGCCAGCACATGAGTGCGGAGTTGCAGCCCCCCACATCCGCTTCGTCGCCCACCCCCATCCGGGTCCCGGGCTCCGCCACCTTGCGGCCGGATCCGTATGCCCGGGTCGCGGCGGCCTTTACCAGCCCCGAGGACCCTCCCCGGATCCTGGACTGGCCCCATCTGGAGCTCCGCCTGGAGTACCCCTTTGCGGTGCTTCAGCTGAGACGTCCGGATGACAAGTGGAACACGATGAACACCAGCACGATGTCGATGCTGGATGAAGCCCTGGAGTGGGTCTA
The DNA here is from genome assembly GCA_022072165.1 of bacterium. Classification (NCBI taxonomy): domain Bacteria; species bacterium. Next base: position 1,456,595 of record JAJVIF010000001.1, read on the forward strand.
CCAGGACCCCAACATCAAGACCCTCATCGTGACAGGGCAGGACCCGGTTTTTACGACCGGCGCGGATGTGCGTGGGGAGTTGCACCAGCTGGACCAGTGGGAAGTCCGGGATTTTGTCCGTCGGGGCAAGCAGGTGTTCGCCAAGTTCGAGGAAATGGATTGTCCCACCATCGCCGCCATCAACGGCCTGGCGCTGGGGGGCGGCATGGAGCTCATTCTCTGCTGCGATTTTCGGATCGCGGTCCCGAAGGCACGGATGGGGCTCACGGAAGCCAACCTGGCGATCGTCCCGGGCTGGGGCGGGTCCCAGCGGCTGGTTCGCACAGTGGGCAAGACCGAAGCACTCCGGATGATCTATTCGGGAGAACAGGTCCGGGCGGATCGGGCGCTGGAAACCGGACTCATCAGCGCCATCGTGCCGGCGGAGTCGCTGCTGGATGATTGTCGGGCCTTCGCGAAAGACTTTGTCAACAAGTCGCGACTCACCCTGGGCCTCGGGAAGCGGGAAGTCTACCTGGGCCTGGAGACATCGCTTCACTATGGCAACGCGGCGGAGAGCGAGATGATCGCCCTCTCCTGGACCAGTCAGGATCGGCAGGCCGCGCTCAAAGCCTTTGTTGCCGGTGAAAAGGGACCATCCACGTGGAAAAACAAGTAGGTTTCGGCCTGCTGGCGTTGCTGGCAGCCGCCTTCCCCTGCAGCGTGAGCGCGGCGGGTCAGGCTCCGCTGGACACGCTCCCCTGGGAGAGCGGCGCATTGATCGCCCCGGAAGAGGAGCCGTTCTTCGGCAGACTGCAGCAGTTCACGTTCGAGGGGGAAAACGCGGAGGCGTACTGGCACACCAGCGGTACCCGGCTCATCTTCCAGCGGACTCCCCAGACGCCGGATGCCGCAGAACCCTTCGAGTGCGATCAGATATTCAGCCTCGACCTCCTGACCGGGGAGCGCACCCTCATCTCCCCCGGCCAGGGACGCACGACCTGTTCCTTCTTCATCCCGGGGCAGGACCGGGTGCTGTTCGCATCCACACACGCTCACAACGCCGCCTGCCCCGCGAAGCCTGATTACTCCATGGGGTATGTCTGGCCTATCTATCCGGACTACGACATCTACACCGCCAGGCCCGATGGCAGCGATCTGCAGCCGCTGGTGGCCTCCGACAACTATGATGCGGAGGCGGTCACTGACCAGACTGGCACATGGATGGTCTATACGGCGCTGCGGGAGGGTGACCTCAATCTGTTTGTTCGCAACCTTCGTGATGGCAATGAACAGCAGGTGACCCACCGGGTGGGCTATGACGGTGGCGCGGTCTTTTCCCCCGATGGCACCCGCATCGCCTGGCGCGCCTCTTATCCCGACACGCCGGAGGCCGTAGCGGACTACCAGCGTCTGCTGGGAGAACATCTGATTCGTCCGAATGCCCTGGACCTCTATGTCGCCAATCGCGATGGGTCCGATGTCCGCCGCATTACCAACAACGGGGCGGCCAATTTCGGACCGATCTTTTCCCCCGACGGCAACTACCTCTTTTTTTCCAGTAATCTCGACAGCCCCCGGTCCCGGGAGTTTGAGCTTTATCTGGTGGAGATCGCCACTGGCGAGATCACCCAGGTGACCCACAGTCCGGAGTTCGATGGCTTCCCCATGTTCAGCTATTGCGGGCGGTATCTGGCATTTTGCTCCAATCGGGGCGGGAGCCACGAGGGCAACACGAACGTCTTTGTGGCCGAGTGGATCGGGCCGGGGAATGGCCGGGGCGAGCCACCCGACAACATCATCGCGACCCCCTGAAACATCACATTTATGGGTCGTCAGGAGTGGCACAATGACGGGCATGACCGACGCCTACAGCCGCTTCACGCAAACCATCGCCAATCGGACCGGCATGGACCCCAACGCCGTCTCCTCCAGCCTGCGCCGCCAGTCGCCGGATACCGCTGCCAGCACCACGATCGACCGTCCGGTGTTCATGGGCTTCGATAAACGTCTGGAACCGATTGCCGCGAAGGTGGCAGCGGGGGAGCGCCTGTCGCTGGAGGATGGCCTGTTGTTGTATGAGACCCCCGACCTGCTGACAGTCGGAGCGCTGGCGAATCAGGTCCGGGAGCATCGCTGGGGCGACAAGACTTTCTACAACCTCAACATGCACATCAACCCCACGAATGTCTGCTGGGTGGACTGCGGGCTCTGTGCATTCGGCAAGTTCAAAGGGACCCCGGGCACCTACGCCATGACCCCGGAGCAGGTCCTGGAAATGGTGAATCCGGAGGTCGATGAGGTCCACATGGTAGCGGGCCTCCATCCCAATCTGCCGTATGAGTGGTACCTGGATGTCATGCGGGTCATCAAAGAGGCGTATCCGCACATCCATGTCAAAGGCTGGACTGCGGTGGAGATCGACTTCATGCAGCGGCTGAGTAAAAAGCCGCTACCGGAGATTTTTGAGGAGATGAGGGAGGCGGGACTCGGATCGATGCCCGGCGGCGGTGCGGAGATTTTCCATCCCGAGGTCCGGGCGATCATCTGCAAGCACAAGATCAGTGGCGACCGCTGGCTGAAGATCCACCGGGTCGCGCATGAATGCGGCTTCCGCAGCAACGCCACCATGCTCTACGGGCATGTGGAGCGGCCGGAGCATAAGGTGGACCACCTGATGCGTCTGCGGGACCTGCAGGATCAGACCGGCGGCTTCCAGTGCCTGATTCCGCTCCACTTTCATCCGGAGAACACAGCGCTCCAGCAGGTCACAGAAGCCTCCGGGATGGATGACCTCCGGGAAATTGCGGTCAGTCGCCTGCTGCTCGACAACTTCGACCACATCAAGGCGTACTGGATCATGCTGACACCGAAGCTGGCCCAGGTCGCGCTCTGGTGGGGGGCGGATGATATGGATGGCACGGTGGTGCAGGAGAAAATCGTCCACGATGCCAACTGCGCCTCCCCACGCGGGCTCCTGCAAAGCGACATCACCACGGCCATTCGGGAAGCAGGGCGGGTACCGGTGTTGCGGGACACCCTGTATCGCGAGCTGCCGGACCGGACTGCCAGCCTCGCGGCAGCCGAGTAACCGAAAGGGTCTTTCATGTCAGTTCACTCTTACGATGGCGAAGGGTTCCGGGTGACGTGGGACAAAGAGGCCTGCATCCACGCGGCAGTCTGTGTGAAGGGATTGCCGCAGGTGTTTGATGTCCAGCGCAAGCCCTGGGTCGATACCGGAGGTGCCGACGCTGCTGCTATCGAAGCGCAGGTCCGGCAGTGCCCTTCAGGAGCCCTGGGGTTTCACCCACTGGATGCCGCGCCTTCAGCGCCTGACAGCGCGGCTGAGTAGCTGCAGCAGTCGCGAGCTTCCGCCCACTGCCATCCCCGCACCACCGAACACCACGACCCACCAGGGCCAGGGCAACGGCGCGACCGCCAGGATGCTGGCACTCGTGGGCCATTGCATCAGCAGGACTCCGCTGGCGAGTGCGAGCCCCACGATCCAGCGTCCTGCAGCACTTCCCAACGCTCCCTGCACGATCGCAGCCCAGGTACTGATGCAGATGAGACTGGCGACGATCACCCCATGCAGCAACCCTGGATCCAGCAGCCCCGACGCACGCTGGGCGATCACCCACAGGCAGAGGCCGGAGGTAGTCATCAGTCCTGTTGCTCCCAGACTCCAAAGTTCTGAGGTCGTGAAGAACGTGGCGATGGCTGCTGGGTCGAGGCGGGGGCGTCCATCGGAGTGCCCCTGAAAGGCCAGCAGCGCAGTGGGATGAATCACCAGTTCCAGCCAGACGATGTGCACCGGCAGGAGGAGGGCGGGCTGACCTGCCAGTGGTAACAACGCGGCGACCAGCACCAGCGGTGCATGGATCAGTAACAGATACGCGAAGGCGCGTCGCAGATTGGCATAGAGCCGCTGGGCTTCTCCTATGGCGGCGACGATGGTGGCGAAGTTGTCATCGAGCAACACCAGGGCGGCGACATCGCGGGTCGCCTGCGCCCCCCTGGAGCCCATCGCAATGCCGACATCAGCCGCACGGAGCGCCGGGGCATCGTTGATCCCATCGCCGCTGACTGCAACCCGCCGATTCATGGCCCTGAGCCGCTGGACCAGCGTCAGCTTTTGCGCCGGGGTCGCCCGGGCTACGATCCGGAGCGACCGCAACGCAGCATCGGTCCACTGGTCCGCCCCGGCATCGATCTCGTCCCCGGTCACCACCGCTGATCCGGGAGGCGCGACTCCAGCCTGTACAGCGATGGCGTGGGCGGTGGCCGGGAAATCACCGGTCACCATGATCACCTGCACGCCTGCCGACTGACAGGCCGCAATAGCGGCTGGCACTTCCGGTCGAATGGGGTCTTCGAACGCGAGCAGGCCGAGCCATCGATAGCCAGACTCTGGGGCAGTCTGCTGGTGCGCTGGCAATTCCTGCGCGGCGACTCCAATGACTTTATGACCGGTCGCCCCCAGGGCCTCTGTCTGCTCCAGCCAGCGAGCCTGCTCGTCGAATGGCAGGGCACAGAGTTGCAGGATGGTCTCCGGCGCGCCTTTCGTCACCGCCAGCGGCGTGAGCCCGGCTGCCAGAAAAGTCGCGCGTCGACTGGTTTCGGTGTAAGGCAGGTAGGTCCCCGCTGGGAAGTCCGGCAGCGGGAGCTGGCGTGCAGCAGCCCCTTCCAGAAGGGCGCGATCGAGGGGGTCGTCCCGATACGCCCCGGTCGCCAGGACGGCCTGAGATAACAAGAGTTCAGCGCTGACATCGGCGGCAGGGACGAGATGCTCCAGACTCAGGAGTCCGGTGGTGATCGTGCCCGTCTTGTCGGTCGCGATGCAGTCGACCCGTCCGATGTGCTCGACCGCCACAAGTCGTCGGACCAGAGCATGTTGCTTCGCCAGTCGCAGCACGCCAACGCCAAGAAACGCCGAGAAGACGACGGGAAACTCTTCAGGCAGTGCGGCTATCGCCAGCGTGACAGCACTCAGCAGGGCGGTCTGCCAGGACTGGCCATAGAGGAGCTGGGCGACGAACAGCAGGACACACAGCCCGCCGGCTATGACCGTGAGTTGCCCCAATAGGCGGTCCATCGCGCGCTGGAGAGGTGTCCGTTCCTCCTGATGCGTCTGGACGAGCCGGACAATCCCGCCGTAGCGGGTGCGGGCTCCGGTGGCGGTGACCAGCATCTCCCCGGACCCCGCCAGGAGTCGGGTACCAGCGAAGCACTGTGTGCCGCCCGTCGCGATGTCCGCACTCTTGGCCACCGGGAGGGCTTCACCGGTGAGCATCGACTCATCGATCTGGAGGGCATCCGCCTGCCAGAGCGTGCCATCTGCGGGAACCGAATCCGGGGCTTGCAGGAGCACGACATCCCCCGGCACCAGCCCAGTCGCCGGGATCTCGCGGACCTGTCCATCGCGACGCACCCGTGCGGTCGAGGCGAGCAGACTCCGGAGTCCGGCAGTACTGGCGTGCGTCCGCCAGCTCAGCAGCAGGTCCATAAAGATGATGGGGATGAAGGCCACCAGCAGGATGATGGCCTCGCGCTGGTCGCCAATGAGGAAGTAGAGCAGGGCTGTTGCGGCGAGAAACCAGAGCATCGGATCCCGGAGGGCTGCTTTCAGGGAGTCCTTCCAGGGGGTTGCGACCGACTCCACAATCGCGTTCGGTCCATAGCGGAGCAAACGTGCCGATGCTTCATCGCTGGTGAGACCGTCCGCTCCTGTCTGGGGGGCGGCGTCAGTGGGAAGATTCCCGTTCACCACAGCTCGCACAGCAGACAGCGCATCGACCCGCCGCCCTTTTCGAGTTCCGGGATCGGGGCCACCAGGGGCTGGAATCCCCAGGAGGCCAGCGCACCGAGTCCGGCGGCACCCAGGGCGTCCGCTGCGGTCATGGACATCGCGACCAGCGCATCTCCCAGACTCAGGATGTTGCCGGCGAAGGCGGCCTGCTGCTCCGGAGTCAGTGTCAGGACCTGTGGGGCATAGCGGGCCGCGATCGCCGCCGCCATCGTGTGGTCGGCGAAACCTGCAGGGGCCATGACACAGGCGCGTCCTGCCAGAATCGCCAGGACCACATTCGTGTGGTACTCCCCCGGTGCCAGATCGAACTCCACCAGGACTTCCAGATCCCAGTGCGCGGCCACCAGGTCGGCACCGGCGGCGTTCATGCGATCGGAGCGTCCGAGGTAGCCAATCCGCTGGCGATGATCAATCACGAGACTGCCGGTGAGTTCACAGACCGCCTCGCGTGGTTCCGACCAGTCGATGATCTGGTGATAACCAAGATCGGCCATGCGTTGTCGCAGGACTGGCCGATTGGGCTCCCCCTGCCGATCCGGATGCCGCAGGCGTCCATAGATGACCGTTCCGCCCGGGAGGGTCGCAACCGCGTTGTTGGGAAAACAGGCATCGGGCCACTGCGGGTCGCCGGGGAGGACCTCGACCCGGAGTCCGGCAGCTTCCAGGGCCGTTACCACGCGCGCGTGTTCTTCGAGGGCGATCGCCGCATCAGCGTCAGTCGCCCGCATGTATCGGTTATCGGACGCAGCTTGCGGGCTGAGGCGGAAGCCATCCGGACGGACCATCAGCAGTCCCTGCAGCGCTGGGAGAGCAAACGACTGATGCGGCAGGGCGCGTAACTGGTCGGGGTCACTGATCCGCAGCATGAGGGCAGGATACTCGAGGTGCCTTCCGCTCGAGGCAGTCGAAAACCGTGCGTGGCGTATCCTCTCCCCATGCTCGCGACGTCGTTCGGCTCCCTCGCACTCGCCAATCCCCTGGTAGCCGCCTCGGGGTGCTATGGCTACGGCAGCGAGTACGCCGACCTCGTACCGCTGACTGCGTTCGGGGCGATAGTGTCGAAGGGGATCTCGCCGGAGCCCCGGGTCGGGAACCCGATTCCCCGACTGGCGGAAGTGGCGGGGCATGGACTGTTGAACTCCATCGGGCTGCAGAACCCCGGCATCGATGGCTTCCTCACCGGCAAGTGGCCGCTCATTGCCGATGCGGGGGTCCCGGTGCTGGTGAATGTCATCGGGTATTCCATGCGGGACTACGTCACGGTAATCGAACGGCTGGAGCATCTCCCCCTGGCGGGGTGGGAACTGAATGTGTCCTGCCCGAATGTCGACAAGGGGGGGATCGAAATCGGTGCGGAAGCCGCCAGTGTCGCGGAAGTGACCCGGCTCTGCTGCGCCGCGACCTCGAAGCCGGTCGTGGTGAAGCTCTCCCCCAACCAGGGCGACCCCCGTCCGTTCGCCGAGGCGGCCCTGACCGCCGGAGCGATGGGCCTGACCATCGCCAACACGTATCTGGGGATGTCGGTGGACATCCACCGTCGCACGAGCCGTCTGGGACGGGACCATGCGGGGCTGTCGGGACCGGGCATCAAGCCCATTACGCTCCGGATGGTGCATCAGGTCTGGCAGGCCTTTCACTGTCCGATCATGGCATCCGGCGGCATCTACAAGTGGGAAGACGCGGTTGAGTACCTGATAGTGGGGGCGAGTGCCCTGGCCCTGGGGACCGTGAATTTCGTGGATCCCCAGCGTGTGGTAACTGTCCGGGAGGGGCTGGAGCGGTTCCTGGAAGTGGAGAACTGCAGCCTCGGGGAACTGCGCGGGTCCTATCGGTCGCCGCAGGAAGTCCAGGCGGCCCTGGCCGCCCGGCTGGAAGCCTCGGCTGAGTAGTCATCGCAAGGGCGGCCCGTCATTGGGGTAAGATGCGGTGTTACGCGACGCCCCGACCGGGGCCGTTTTCATGCAAGGGGGACTCCACGAGCCCATGCCGACTCTGACCTCGGACATCACCAATCCCGCCCTCGCCAGTAAGGGGCTGGACCGCATCGAATGGGCGTTTCGCGAAATGCCGGTGCTCCAGCAGATCCTGGCCCGGTTTGAGAAGGATCAGCCACTCAAAGGGCTGCGGATGGCCTGCTGCCTTCATGTCACCACGGAGACCGCGAATCTCGCCCGGGTGCTGAAGGCGGGGGGCGCGGAAGTCGCCCTCTGCGCTTCCAATCCTCTTTCGACTCAGGATGATGTCTGCGCCAGCCTGGTGCAGGACTTCGGCATCCTGGTCTTTGCCCGACACGGCGCGGATCGTGATCAGTACTACCGGCACATCAATGGCGCGCTGGACATTGAGCCCCACCTGACGATGGATGACGGTGCAGACACGGTCACCGTGGTCCACACGGAGCGTCGGAATCTCCTGGAGACCATCATCGGTGGCACGGAAGAAACCACCACCGGCGTCATACGGCTCCGGCAGATGGCAGCCGAAGGCGCCCTCGCCTACCCCATCGTGGCGGTGAACGATGCCCTCACCAAGCATCTCTTTGACAACCGCTATGGCACCGGACAGAGCACCATCGATGGACTGCTGCGGGCGACCAACATCCTGCTGGCGGGCAAGACGTTTGTCGTGGCTGGCTACGGCTGGTGCGGACGCGGGGTGGCGAGCCGGGCGAAGGGCCTCGGCGCGCATGTGGTCGTGACCGAGATCAACCCGGTCCGGGCGCTGGAGGCAACCCTCGATGGCTTCCAGGTGATGACCATGGAGGAGGCCGCTCCGCTGGCGGATTTCGTGGTGACCCTCACCGGGAATCGCGACATCATCGACAACCGGCACATCCCGTTGCTGAAGAATGGCTGCATCGTTGCCAACTCCGGGCATTTCGACAACGAGATCGATATCCCGGCGCTCCGCGCAGCCTCCACCAACGAGCGGCTGGTCCGGGGCGGCATCATGCAGGAGTTCACCATGCAGGATGGCCGGCTGATCTATCTGGTCGGCGAAGGACGGCTGGTGAATCTCGCGGCGGCTGAGGGCCATCCGGCGGCAGTCATGGATATGTCCTTCGCGAATCAGGCGCTCTGCTCTGCCTACATGGCGAAGGAGTATCAGACGCTGGACAAGACGGTTTACTCCGTACCGGAAGCTATCGATGCCGAAATCGCCACGCTCAAGCTCGCGAGCATGGGGATCGATATCGACAAGCTGACACCGGCCCAGGTGGAGTACCTTCACTCCTGGCAGCACGGCACCTAGTTCGTCTCACAGCACCAGGGTCCGGAGCGGTAACAGCCGGGTCCGGTTATAAAAGTAAACGGCGGGCGAGATCGCCCGCCGTTGCTGTTTGGTACTGACATGTCGTGCATGGAGAGCGCTGGTTACTGCCAGACAATCCCTTCCAGCTCATACGCCGACCCGGTTCCCCACTGTGCACTCCGCCAGAAGGAGACCATCCGGCCATCCTGCGCCTGTACCGCGCCACCGTAGTTGCGCGCCCAGGGTTGTGTCGCCTGCGGCTCTTCGATGGCGTAGCCCGCGATCATGGCGGGGGTGTCGGTGTGTCGGAAGCGCTTCAGGCGCAGTTGCGTCGCACCAGCCGCCGTCGAGCCGAAAACAATGCCCCGACCGCTGGGCGAAATTTCCAGCGTCGGGCGGGGGAATCCGCCGCTAACGGTCATCACAATGGTCGGCGATGGGCTCCAGCTGGTGCCGTCGTATTGGGCCATCGCGAGCTGCATGGAGTCGTTCCGACGGAAGATCATCCAGATGAGGCCATCGGGGTCCCGGGCGAGACGGCATTCACCGGCCCGGGCGGTAGCTGCGTAGAGATTTCCTTCGGGCCCCCAGACCCCACTGTTTTGCCGGATCCAGCCGATCTGGGTCCAGGTCGGGACATCCGCCGCGACATAGGGCGTCTCCAGGTCTTCCCATGTGACAAGCCAGTCGCCATTGGAGAGACTGACAATATCGAGAGATTCGATCCAGGCGGTATAGCCACCACATCCGGCACCGATGGCTGTGATGGTGTCCGCCCCGGCGAACTGGTCCGGACCACTCCATGACGTGCCGTTGTACTCGTAGAGATACATCTTCGACTGCGGAGCCGGCTGCCCCTGGCAGACGAGGGAGCCCTGTGGACGCGCGACGGCGGCAAAGCCGATCCGGCCATCGACATTCAACGCCATCCGGGCAGCGGAGTACCAGTTGCCCTGGGGAGGTGCAGAAGTCACGGTCACCGGAGCCGACCAGGTACCACCGTTCTTGCGAATGTGGGTCCACTGATTGCCGGTGCCGTAGTACATGACGTGCATATCGCTGTTCTGATCAAAAAGGCTCGCGGGCATGTAGTCGCTGCCGCCGGTGGCAGGCGCGATCGTTTCCGGTGCGCTCCAGCTGGGAACCGGGCAGCCACCGTAGCTCACCTGATCGATGCGACGACTCGGTGACTGGAAAGAGATGTACGTCAGGTAGATCGTCCCATCGGGTCCGACGACCAGCGATTCATCCCCTTCCCAGTCGAAGCGTTCGTCCCGGCCATCGTTGGTGAGCCGGACTGCCGGCTGCCAGGCGGCCGGGGTCGCGCTGACTGTAATGGTGGCGGTGGCGATGTCGCTGTTGGCGAAAGCATCGCTGACCCGCAGTCCAATGGTGAAAGTGCCTGCGGCGAGACACGGACGCCAGGCCCGGACTCCTGTGGCATCGACATCGAAGTTGCTGCCGTCGTAATCAAGGTCCCATTCGTAGGTCGCGATGGGATGGTCGCCGGGGGTGCTGGCGGAGGCATCCGCGATGGCGTCCAAACCAAGCCGGATCGCCGCGGGGTCGCAGTTGAGGATGTTTGCCTCGGCGTTCGGAGGCAGCGCTGTGTCAGGGACGCTGACCGGAAACACCTGCCAGGTGGAGTAATCGGTGATACTGACCGGCGTGGTCAGATCATCTTTGAGCCCGACCCCCTGCGCCGCATCGGTCACCTGCACGACTCCCCAATAATCGCCACCAAGCCCGCCGGCAAGATTCGTTACCAGCGCCGTGGCGGTGAGGGGGGTCGGATCGGTCCCGCTCCCCGTGAGGCTCAGGGTCAGAGGCGAGGTGGTGATGCCCGGGACGCTCAGGGTCGCGCCGGTGACATCGCTCCCCAGCGACTGTCCATGCTTCCAGTCCCAGATGTTGACCTGATAGCTGGCGGTCGAACTGGTGTTCCCGGCCTGCAAGTCGTTGCTGAGTTCTTCAACCGTCACTTTCCATGGCGCGTTGCCCGCGAACTTCGGCAGTTCGTACGCGGGAGTCTGCCGGGATGCCCGGACCGCCGACTGGCCGTAGTCCGCCGTGAGGAGGAGGCGAGCCTGCAGGGTGGTCGCCGTACCGAGTTCAAGGCGCAGGGTATCGACCGAATTTTGGCCCGGGAAGTAAACGTTGTATCCGCTGGGATTCTGGAAGTTGAACGTTCCGGCGGTGGCATCCTCCCGGAGAATCACATAGGGCTGCAGGGTAGCGTTGGCGAAGGCCGGCGGGACCTGTGAGGTCAGCGACCACATCTGCCCGTAGCCATCGGCGTTCGTAAGGAGCCCCGGTGCGAGGGTCTGCCCCGCGCTGGTCAGCCCAATGGGAGCGTCGGTGACGACATAGCACTTGAGATTGAAGATCGCGAGGTCGGGGCGGGCGGCGGCCGTGAAGGGATGCGCGGAGGCGAGATCGATCTCGACCTGCGTCGGGCCTGTTTTGCGGAGCGCTTTCACGGAAAAGTTCTGTCCGAACAGCTTCGTGAACCCCGGTGTGAGACCCAGTTCACTGTAGGTGTCCCCGATCGCCTGTCCTTCATGGACTGGTGTCACTTCGGCGGTCATCGAGGCCAGGTCCACCGTCAAATCCAGCGTCGCGACGGTCGCCGGTACGCCCCCGGAGCGTGGCAGAGGTCGCATCGAAGCATCCGCATCGGGGCTGGACGGCTCCCCGGACTGACAGCTGAGTGATCCGAGGCAACTCAGCAGAACCAGTCCCAAGCTGGAGGAAATGCGTCGGCTGTTCATTGTCGTTTCCCTCTGTCTCTGACTGTGTCTCCGCTCTGCTCCTCACGTCAGGACACCTGCCGTGCTGCAGAGCGCAGCGTTGGAATGCGATCAGGGCGCCAGGTCCGCTGGCAGGGTCGTGGCGGGTCCGATGGTGACATTGCCGAGCCCATCGACCACGAGGTCGAAGGGGCGATGCCAACTCCGCTCCCACTCCAGCTGATCACCCTGGCCAGCATAGAACTCGATGGGGGTGTTGAAGTTCTCCCGGTTCAGGCTGGGAGGTCCGTTGAAGGTGGATATCTGGAGGTCCGGGGTCCCGGAATAGATCGCCACCCGGATGCTGAGGCGGATCGGCCAGGCGGCGGAGTTCCGGCGGTTGGTGAAGTAGTTCACCCCGACGGGGTAGACCGAGTTGATCTTCAGGCTGGTCCCCGAAATGTTGTTGATGCCATCCATGACCTCCGGCCCGAAGCCGTTGTCATCGCGATGGATGTAGCGCACATCGACCACGCTGTCACTGGTGGTGCAGGGCTTGCTGGCCGTGCCAGGTCCATTCCCCTGAATCCAGTTGCAGTAGTAGAGGTGGTCGAAGACAGTGGACGCCGGGGCGGTGGGACTCCAGAGATGGAGGTCCATGTCGGTCAGATCGCCCGAGGTGTAGACCACCGGCTCCCAGGCGAGACTGATCCGGAACGATGGAATGGTCGTGGGGTCGACGTTCCAGGTGATCGGGGCATAGTTGGCGTTGGAGGTCCCCGAAGGAATGATTCCCACATACTGGTTATTCGCGGTCACGGTAAAGGTGTTGGGACCATTGGGCAGCAGGGGCATGGTGACCTGGAACCGGCCGTATTCATCGGTCTGGAGCGGCAGGACCCAGGGGGTGTTCATCGGCGCTCCGCCGGGGCCGACCTGGGTGATGGTGGTGACGGCCCGGGCGGCCGAAGCGGGGAGTCCCTGGGTGGTGAAGTCGAGGCCGAGGATGGTGCCGGAGAGAGTCGCAAGACCCTTCACCTGATCCACGATCGGCGGATTGAGCGTAATGGTGGGCGGACCGGCAGGTCGAATGAAGACCGGGACGATGCGGTACGCCACGAAGTCCGCGTTAATCCTGTTCAGCGGGTCCTGATTGTGGAGACGTCCGCCAATGAAGTTCCCGCGCAGCTTCCCATCGGCATCCGGCGGACCGGACTGGCACTGAGTGGCCAGGGAGGCATCGTGATACTCATCCTCCACCCGGACCAGGGCCAGGTAGGGCTCCGGGCGCTCCAGCGCGCTGAGGTCCGGGCCGGGCAGGGTCCCTGCTGCGAAGGAGTAGATGTAGGGGTCACCTGGCTGACCGGTGCCGCCTGATGGGGTCGCCTGAGTGATGACATTGAAGATCCGTTCGTTCCCCGGCGACGTGGCGAGGCCCGGCAGGTCGACCGTCACGGTCCGGACATCGCTGGGGCAATTCACCTGATCGAGGCCTGTGCCGGTGATGGCTCCCGCCTGCCAGTCGAGCACCTCCACATCCCAGCTCAGGATGGTGCCGGTGGTGGTGTCGCCGAAGATGGTCTGCGGCAGGTTGGTCCGGACGCTGTACGCTTCCTTGATGTTGTACTCGGGGAGGCGCACGACGCTGTTGATCCGGTCGACTTTTGTGGTCCCCTGCCCCCAGCTCGCTTCGATGATGGTCCGGAAGCGCCGAATGGAAAGTCCGGGCAGGTCGGGGTCGGTGATGTCGATGAGCCAGCGCTTAATGTCCGGGCCATCGCCGGGCCTAAACGCCCGGCTGGGAATCTCGGCTCCTTCAAACTCGGCGGAGAAGTCGTCTTCATTGAAGTACCAGCGATAGGGGTTCAATGAGCCGTCATAGCGGACACCGTCGACCACGCCAACATCGTAGTGATGGGTGTAGCCATCGGCGTTGCGCACGATGTCCCAGACGCCGAGGGCATCGATGCCACTGGGGGTGCCATCCTGGACTTTCGGCGAGTCGGGGTACGCGAATTTCAACAGGGGTGTCGAGAGGAGGTCGAGCTCCGGGATGAGGATCACCCGGGTGTCGTAGACCACCAGGTCGGCGCGTCCTCCGGGCAGCGTGGAGACCTTGTAGGGATGACGCAGGGCGATGTCGACCCAGACATCGAAGTCCGGAGTCAGACCAAAGGCATCGACATAGAGGCAATCGGCGCAGGGGAACTGCCGGAAGAAGTCCGTGATGTCGGCATCGTAGGAGTCGCCCTGAGCTGCGAGGGACCGGGGTGCCAGGGGTTCCAGTATGACCCCATCCGCACTGACCGTCAGAGCATACTCCCCGATGATGGCATCGCCGCTGATGGTGGAGATGGGACCAGTTGCAGATGAGGGGACTTGTGGAACGGCGGCGGGGGTGGCGGGGTCGGTCCCCTTGCGGCCGTTTTGACAGCCAGGGGAGAGCAGGGCTAGTAGGGCAACACCTGTGAGTAAGCCAGAAGTGAGCGAGCGGCGAAGCATGGAGCGTCTCCCGGAGTCCAGCAGAACAGCACCGGACCCTGTCCGTGGGGTGTGCAGAGTTGGGAACGGGTGTCGTTATCCCGGAACTGGGGATGCCGACTGCCAGTATATCACCGGGGTGGCCCGCTTCTGAGGGTTGGGCGTTGACGCCTCTTCATCGAACCGGGTAGCATTTAAGGGTGGTGAAAGGGGCAGCCCCTTTTGCCCCCCCGCGCCGGGTACGCCGTTGTGGCGTCGAGGCAACCGGGGGTCGTCTCCTCAAGGAGCATCCGATGCGTCGACTCGTTGCCCTGGTCGGTCTCTTCATTCTGGTGGGGGGGCTCCTGGCGAGCTGCGGCCCCAAGGACGATGCTGGTGCCGGTGGCGGCACGCCTGAGCCGAAGTCCGATCCCGCCGAAGGTGCTCTGGACGAGTAATCCCTCGTCACAGGCCCGCCTGAGACCGACAATCCGTGCTATCGCAGCCCCGGCGCAAGCCAGGGCTCTTTTCTTTTTGAAGGAGCAGAAGTCAGGAAACGTCGGAAGCTGGCCACCAGCAGGTCGTAAAACCAGCAGCAGGCTGCAGTCGGAGCACCACACTTACACGCAAACGCTTGAAATGCGCCAGGAGCGCGAGGAGTCCCACCGTGCCGGTGAGGACCTCCCCCCCCAGGCGTCGCGCGAGTTCCTGTTCCGCAGGTGTCTGGAGCGCTGGCAACGATGTAAGGCAAGCCACGGCGCTGGGAAGCTCAGGCAGCGGCGCATAGAGATGCTGGGTATCGATGAACCGGGTCGGGGTGTCATCCTCGACCGGGTAGCCCATCAGGTAGTTGTCGCGGGTCCAGTTGATGTGATCACCAACCTGCACCCAGGGAGCATCCGCCAAAGCAGGCACCAGTCCCCTCCCCTCCTCCAGCAGGATCACCCGCTGATGCCCGGTCCCCGCCAGCACTTCCATGCAGGCCGCCCAGATCCGGTCATCAGGAAGCTCGGTCGCGTAAGGATCGGTCAGTCGCGGGACAAGGATCAGCCCACCGGGGACGACCGGTGACTGCCAGGCTTCCAGTCGCCAGGGGAGCGGTGTCCGGACGAGCGCGAGGGGCGGGGTCTCCAACAGGAGGGTGGCATCGGGCCAGACCTCAGCGGGAGGGGTCCAGTGCCAGGGCCAACAAACCGGCACCGGAAACCGATCCGGCGTGAGGGTGATGAGGGGCTCCAGGTTGGGCGTCAGGAGCCGAACCTGGTTCCAGAACGTCGAGGTCGGCATGGCAGGGAGCAGCGTACCGCAGAGAGGGGTCAGGATTGCCTCTGCTACGCTTCAGCCGTGATGAAACCGGAGGAAAACGTACCAGCCTTCGACCGACGCGCCCGGCTGATTTACGCGTCCGGGTATCTCGGAGTTTCGCTGCTGACATTCGCGGTCTCGCAGTGGATCCACTCGTATTACGTCCCGACCACCGGCGGTGCCGCGCTCCTGCAGCCGGCGGCGATGCTGGGAGTCGCCCTGGTGGTGGCGAAGATCATCGATGGGCTGGCAGACCCCATCGCGGGGTACTTCTCTGACACGGCCCGGACCCCGTTGGGCCGACGGCGTCCGTTTCTGCTGATCTTTGGCCCCCTGGCGGGACTCTCTTTTGCGCTCCTCTTCCCGCGGGTGAGTCCAGGGGAGACCATCAGCTTCGTGCAGTTTGTGACCACCCTTTGCGCGTATTACTTTTTCTACACGATGGCGGTGACGCCCTATCTGGCGCTGCTGCCAGAATTGACGAAGGGGGATACCGAACGTCTGGGGCTCACGAGTCTCCAGACCTTCTTCAACTTTGCGGGCATCGGCCTGGCGATGGTGCTGGGGGCTTCGATCCGGACCACGCCCTGGATGGCCCCACTCCTGGGGCTCATCGGGGGACTGGCGCTAATGTTGCCAGGACTGCTGCTCCGGGAACCGCCATTGCCACCCGCCAGCGGTCCACGTCCCTCGCTTGCCGGGATGTTCCTGGAGCTCTGGGATGCCCTGCAGAACCGGCTCTTCTTGCTGTTTGTGGTGTCGCAACTCTGTCTCTGGTTTGGCTTCAACATGATCCTGGCCTGGATGCCCTATCTGGTGGAGCGCCTGCTGCGCGGGCCCAGCGTGACGCAGGCGAATCTGGCGGTCCTGGGAACTGCTCTGGTGCTCCTGCCGCTGGCGTATCGCCTGGTGAAGCAGCTGGGGAAGGTCCGGGGCCTGATGCTCGCCATGACCGGCTTTGCCTGTGGCTTCCTTCTGCTGTCCCAGCTCCCCCGGCTGGAGGCACCGCCCCTGGATGCCGAGCGACTCATGACCAAGCATCACTTTCACGGGACGATCGAGGAGTTCCGGGCGCAGCTGGATCCTGCCGAGCTGTCGGGCGATCCTGCGACTCCCAATAAGCGCTGGCAGGTGGGCCTCGTGGTCCTGCTGGGCCTGGGATTACCGCTGGCGATGTTCTTTTTGAGTCCGAATGCGATTTTGTCGGAGGTGATCGATCTCGATAAGCTCGCCCGGGGTGGCGGTCGGGAGGGGATGTTTTTTGCCGCTCAGGCAGTGGTGATCCAGACCGGTGGGGCAGCTTCTGGCTGGGTGCTCAACCAGGTCCTGACCCAAGGGGGGGATCGGGCGACGCTGTCGGGCATGATCGCGGTCGGGCCGGTCGCCGCCGCGGTGGTGCTCGCTGGCGTGGGGTTGTTATGGGTGTTTGGCGGGTTTTTGGGGCGAGAGCGGGACCGGATTTCGGCTCTGTCTGATATAGCACACTAAAATCTGATTGTATCTTTGCCCGTGCCTTTCACACTCCTTCAGAGACTTGCTACAATGTCCCTGCCCCTGTTACCGACCCCACTTCAGTGGAGGGGTCGGATCGTCCGAGAATTGTGGGTGACCGCCGTGGCTAAGACCGCCGCTCCCTTGTCGACAGAACCGAAGCCTGTCGTGATCAACGACACGCCAACCTCGGGCAAGCCCGAGAACGATAACCTCGCTCGCATGAGCCCGGCCTCGCGCCGCGCTTACATCCGGCTGCGGGAGAAGCAGCAGGCGAAGGCCGCCGGGCGCTCGACTGAATAGTCAGTCACGCAACTCCCTCCCCAAAACTACTCAGGACCCGCCAGCGATGGCGGGTCCTGTGGTTTGTTCGGACATGTCAGCATGCCATTAGTCGCTGAGAGCGCGTCGGAAGCGACGCAGGTCTGGGGAGTCGAGGATTGTCTGCAGCGCGCCATCGAAAGCCTCCAGCCGCCGCAGCCGATCTTCCTCGAGTGGCTGGAGGCTAGCATCCAGCGAGCTTTCCGCGACCAGTACCCCGTTTGCCGGTGCTGCATCAGCAGCCTCCGCCTCAACTGCAGTACTGGCGGGAGCCGCCAGCACCGCTGCATCCGGGTCGAGCCCCACCAGGCGAGTCCGGAGTTCCTCCAGCATTGCCTCGCTGTAGATCACCTGCTCGACAGCCCGCTGCAGCAGTTCGATCTGGTCAAGCGCAGCGTTGAAGACCCGTCGGGGCAGGCAGTCCACGAAGCATTCCAGGGGATATCGGAGCCGGTACAGGGCCGTACGGAGCCCCGCAAGTTCGGCAGGATCGTGGCGCTTCCGGTACTTCGCACTGGCCCGCAGCACCCGCCGGAGGCGATCCTGCAGGATGAGTCGGGCCATGTCACTGAAAGCCGCTGTTGGGTCGAGACCCTTGATGCGGAGGCTCTTTTTCATGTTGTCGCTACACCCCAAGGCCAGGTCTTTGGTGTCCAGAGACGGCACTTCACGACTTGCTGACGGCTTACCATAGCGTACCCGCCGGGAGTTTGCCTGAATGTGATGCGGGTCGCGGTGTAAACTTTTCATGGAGCCGAGTGAGGTGCCCGGCTATACTGCGCGATTGTGGATCCCCGTCGTGAAGCCGATCTGCTGCGCCAGCTCCCCTTCGGGATGGACCGCCCAGTCTCCCTGGCGGATGGCCTGCCGATTCGGGTCGAGCGGATCATCGGTTTCACACTCCTCATTGCTGTCTATGTCCTGCTGACTTGCCTCCCCTTCGCGATCGTCTTCCTGGTGCTATCTCAGGCCGATCCGACTCTGGAAACCCTCTGGGCGATCCTGGGCAAGAGTTTCGCAGCGCTCTGGTTTGGTTCGGCGATCTGGCTTGTCCTCTGGTTCATCGTCTATGTCGTTCTCGACATCAAGCATCCTTCCACCCTCGGCCGTGTACCTGGGCTCGATGTCCCCGGTGAAGACGCTGATGAAGAAGAGACCCCGACAGCCCGACCGACTGCCTGAGTACCTCGCACGCTAGCTGGTAGCCTCGCAACGTGATTTCAGCCACTCGCCAAGGGCGGAGGTAGCTCCCCGATGAGCATCGACTGTTGTCAGCAGTTTCTCCCGCATTTGCTGTCGCTGCCAGGTATCTCCCAGGATCTCGCGCATGTGATGGGCCAGGGACTCCGCGGTCACCAGCTGGGCTACCTCATTCATAGTGAGCAGTTCAGCGATCGCCCGGAAGTTTTCCACGCTGGGACCATGCAGCACCGGGCACCCCTGCGCTGCCGGTTCCAGCAGGTTGTGCCCTCCCCGGGGGATGAGGCTGCCGCCGACGAAGGCGCAATCCGCAATCCCATAGAGGGAGACCAGATCGCCGAGGGTATCGACCAGAATCGTGGGCGGGTCCTCCACCCTGGGACCATGAACCTGCAGATCACTCAGGAGCCGGTAGGTGATCTGCCGCTCCTGCAGCAGGGCGATGACTTCCGGCAGGCGTTCAAGGTGTCGGGGTGCCAGGAACGCGACCAGCTGTCGCTTGGCCAGCCGGACCTGCTCCAGCGCTTGAAGCACCGGGACCTCTTCACCCGGATGGGTCGACCCGGCAACAAACACCGGGGCATCGGCCGCAATCCCCAGACGTCCACGCGCCAGGGCGCGCTCTTCAGGACCAAGGGGAGTTCCGGCGGCATCGAACTTCACGTTGCCGACTGGTAGCAATTGCTCATCCCGGACCCCAAAAGTCTTCAGACGGCGTTCATCGAGGGCCGACTGCGGCTTGATGGCGGTGAATTGCTGCAGCATCCAGCGGATCAACGGTGCCGCTACTGCGGGAGGGCGGGCGGTCCGGTCGCTGATCCGGGCATTGGCGAGGAGGATCGGGATGTCGCGACGCACCGCTTCGTGAATCAGATTGGGCCAGAGTTCGGTTTCGTAGAGGACCAGGATCCGCGGTCGGAGTCCATCGAAAAAGCGACTCATCGGACCAGGGGCATCGAAGGGGAAGAAGGTGACCGGCGTCCCCTCGGGGAGCTTGCTGGTCGCAAGTTTGTACCCCCCGTTCGTGGTGGTGCTAAAGACCATCGGGACATCAGCGAATCCTTCGGTCTGCCACCAGCGGATGAGTGGCGCGGCGGCGAGGGCTTCTCCCACGGAGACCCCGTGCACCCAGATCGTGCCGCGCGGGGCCGCTGAGGCGACATGCCGCACGTCCGCAGGCAACAATCCACGCAGCGCAGTAAAGCGCTGTGGATAGGGCGCGGTGCCGGAGCGACGGGCTTTTACTGCCGGAAAGAGACCACCAGCCAGGGTCATCGCGGGACGGTAGACGTGGTACTGCCAGGGCGCTGCCGGAGCGGTCATGGAGTGCCGTTCTGGAGTTCTTCGCTCAGAGCTTCGGGATTGTCAGCTGCCCAGACCACCGGTGAGGGACCTCCAGGCGGCGCCGGGACCGGGGTCTTGGCCATCAGTTCCTCCAGATTCACCAGACGCTGGTAGTCCTGTCGGCGACCACTCCCCACCCCCGGCTGCCAGTCATCACCCCGCACCGAGGCCACCAGCTCCTCCAGGCCGAAGCCATCGTGGAGGTAGCTCCGGACGATGTGCGCCAGCATTTCCTGGAAGAACACCCGTCGGTAAGTGAAATCGACGATGAGGTCGGCGTTCTGCATGGTCGGCCGGATGAAAGTTTCGTAGCTGGGACGGACGAAGCGCTGGTAGCGGTCGATGTTCCACTGTACGGAGCCCTCCCGCTCGTGCATGTCCCGCAGGAGCCGTCCGATGAGGCGCTGATCGGGATCGACGTGGAGGAAGACAGTCAGGTCGAACAGCGCCACCAGGGGCCAGGCCAGGAGGAACAGTCCATCCACCACCACCACCGGACGGGGCTCGATGTGGTGGGTCTCTTCGAGCTGGCGTTGCTGCCGGAAATCGTACAGTGGAGCCTCGATGGCCTGCCCGGACTTTAGCGCTTCGAGGTCCCTGGCGAAGCGGGCGAGTTCGATATGCCGGGGATGGTCGAAGTTGATGTCCCGGACATCGATGCTGCCATCGCCTGCTGGGGTCATGAAGTACTGATCCATGCTGAGGCGGGCGACCTGCGCCTTGCCCGCTTTTCGCTGGATGTACCGGGCCAGGTAGGTTTTGCCGGATCCCGAGCCGCCTGCGATACCTATGAGGATGGGGTCTGCCACGAGGGTTGATTATGCCCTGTCAGACCGCTGGGCATGGTTTCCGTACAATCGCCAGGACATGGCCCCCCCTCCTGCCGGTGCATCACCTGCTGCGTCACACCGCCTCCTGCGCCTGCTCCTGGGTCAGGGGGGCTGGCTCGCGCTGGGGCTCCTCGGCATCCTGCTGAACAGTCTGGGGACCTTTTTCGTTTTTCTTTTCACGGAACCGTTTATCAACCGGCTACGGGGGATGGCGGTCGACCCCGGCACGTCCAGCTTCACCGCCTGGCTGACGAACACGTTCCCCCGGGTGTTTGGGGCGATGGTGAACCCCTCGGGGAGCCTGGTCCAGGACATGGAGCAGATCATAGGCTCCCTGGCAGTCGGAATCGTGGTGATGTCCTGTGGGCAGGCGCTGCAGGCGTACGGGCTCAACGCCGGGGTCCAGCGGATTCTCCGGGACTTGCGGGACCAGCTCTTTCGCCAGACGACCCGGCTGTCGCTGGACTACTTCGAGCGGGAACAGACCGGCCAGATCCTGGCGCACCTGACGGTCGACATCGCCGCATTGCGGGACTATCTGACCAACGCGCTGGTACATTTTTTGTCGCATCCGGTGCTGTTTGTCGGAGCGCTGGCACTGATGCTCACCAAATCGGTGGAGCTCACGGTCCTGAGTCTCATTGTCCTGCCGTTGCTGGCGGGGCTCTTCTGGGTAGTAGGACGCCGGGTGCGTCGCGCCGGTCAGCGCTCCTTGCAGAGTCTGGGAGAGCTCTCGACCCACCTCACCGAAACCATTATCGGGATGCCAGTGGTGAAAGCGTTTTCCCGGGAGGCCGCCGGTCAGGCAGAGTTCGCCATGATGAACCGGGCGACCTTCAAGGCGGAGATGACGAAGGTCAAAGCCCGGGCATCAATGCTGGCGATCAGCACGACCATCGTGACCGGGGCTATCGCCTGGTTGCTGCTGGTGGGTCTCCGTATGGCGGAAGCCGGGACCCTCCCCGGTGGTGCCGGGGCGCTTGTCGCATTCATGCTCTTGCTGTACAAGTTTTCCGACAGCCTGCAGCGCTTCGGCGGGTACTGGACCGGCTTCCAGGAAATGCTGGCGGCAGCGGACCGCATCTTTCGGTATCTCGATCTGAAGCCCAGTGTCGCGGATCGTCCTGATGCCACCACCTTTTCGCTTGCGTCAGGCGAAGTCCGGTTCGAAGGGGTCACTTTTAGTTACAGCGGCGAGCCCCCCTGGTCCCTGCAGGAGGTCAGCTTCTCCATCCCGCCGGGCAAAACCGTCGCGCTGGTGGGGCCCTCAGGGAGTGGCAAGACCTCCATCGCGAAGCTCCTCCTCCGGTTCTATGACCCGGTATCGGGACGAGTCCTGATCGATAACCAGGACCTGCGCGAAGTGAAGCAGGGGTCGTTCCGGGAGCATCTGGCCTTCGTGCCGCAAGGGACACTTCTGTTTTCGGGCACCATCGCCAGCAACATTCGCTTTGGCAAGGAGTCCGCGACCGATGCCGAGGTGGAAGCGGCGGCGCGACAGGCCAATGCCCACGAATTCATCAGTCAGCTGGAGCAGGGGTACCTGACCCCAGTCGGCGAACGGGGGATCACCCTTTCTGGTGGTCAGGCCCAGCGGATCGCCATCGCCCGGGCCCTCCTGCGGGATCCGGCGATCCTGATCCTCGATGAAGCGACCAGTGCGCTGGACACCACATCCGAACAGGTCGTGCAGGAAGCCCTGACCCGGCTGATGACCGGCAGAACCACCCTGGTGATCGCGCACCGACTCTCTACCATTCAGGATGCCGACGAAATCCTGGTCCTCGACCGGGGACAGATCGTGCAGCGGGGAACGCACGCTGCCCTCCTCACTGAAGCCGGGATGTACCGCGAGTTGTATCGTCACGCTTCCATCACCTGACCTTCACCAACGAGCCACACCATGTCGCTGATCGGCTGCATCCCTGCAAGATTCGCCGCCACCCGCTTTCCGGGAAAGCCCCTGACCCTCCTGTGCGGAGCCCCCATGCTTGCCTGGGTTCTGCGCGGCTGCCAGGAGAGTCAACTGGTCTCCCGCTGGCTGGTGGCTACCGACGATGAACGCATTGCTTCAGCGGCCGAAGCCGCAGGCGTGGAAGCCGTCATGACCGACCCCGGACTCCCCTCCGGGACGGACAGGGTCTGCGCGGCCATACAGGGAACCGGGGCGACCCATGTCATCAACGTGCAGGGAGATGAGCCCCTCATCGATGGGAGCACGGTCGACCTGCTGGCCACGACGTTGCTGGAGCGGGGGTGTCCTCTGGCGACCCTGGCGCGACCACCGGAATCCGATGAGGACCCCGCAGACCCCAATCGTGTGAAAGTGGTCCGGGCCTCTGATGGAGCAGCCCTGTACTTCAGCCGGAGCCTCATCCCCTACCCCCGGACTGCCGTGCCCGCCGCCGGCCCCTGGATCCATGTCGGGCTCTACGGCTACGAGCGTCCCGCCCTCGAACAGCTGGTGAGCCTTCCACCGCATCCGCTGGAGCAATGCGAAGGCTTAGAGCAGCTGCGAGCGCTGGCGGCCGGGATGCGGATAGCGGTGGCCGAGGTCCGGCACAAGCTGTTGTCTGTGGATAGTCCCGATGATGTCCCGTCAGTGGAGGCGGCGCTGCAAGTGCGGTATCAGATCTGATCGGCGACGGTCAGGTCACGATGCTGCGATCAGGCGGGGTCGGGCTGCTCTTCGAGGGGCAGGACATCACTCACGGCCCGATCGTCATCTGTCAGCAGCGCCTGGACGCGCCGGATAAAGGCGGGGTAGTACTGATCCATCAGCACCTTGAGTGTCGCGGCAATGGGGAGACTGAGCAGCGCGCCGGTGATGCCCCCCAGCACGCTCCCGGCCAGCAGGAAGAACATCACAGTGAGTGGATGGACATCCAGTTGCTTCCCCATGATGCGTGGGACGAGAAGCTGATTCTCGATCATCTGCACACCGGTGAAGATGAGGACAATCTTGCCCAGCACCGCCAGGTTCCCGCCCGTTTCAATCCCGGCCACCATCAACGCCACGATCAGTGCAATCGTCGGACCGACGACCGGGATGATCTCGGTCACGCCGGCAACGAGGGAAATCAGGAGCCAGGCGGAGACTTCAGGCACGAAGATCAGCAGCAGGATGGCATCGAGGATAAAGATCGAAAAGCCGAGCTTGATCTGGCCACGCAGGTAGCTGTTGAGGGTCCGCTCCAGATTCTGCAGGAAGTCGAGGGCGTTGGGCTGGAACGCTGGCGGAACATAGCTCAACAGCGTCCGCTTGATCGTCGGGCCATCAACAATCATGTAGAAGACCAGAATCGGCAGCATCACGGCCACCGCGATGACCTGCCCGGCACCACCGAAGAGCTGTGACGCAAACGCCTGGAGATCAATGTTCTTGAGCCAGTTTTTCAGTTCATCGATGTAGTGCGTTTCGATCCAGATCAGTTGCTCTTCCAGCTCGTCGAGTTTGACCAGGTTCACTTTCGCCAGGGGCTCTGCCTTGAGGAGCACCAGGTCCTTGAGGGCGGTCAGCTGCTTGGCGATCGTACCGGTCTCGATGGCGGAGAGGAGGAGCCGGGTCTGCTCCTGAATGAGACCGCTGGTCAGGACGAGGGTCAGTGTCAGAAAGCCCCCCATCACGAGGTAAATGATCAGGATGGAGGGGCCAGCCCCCAGGCGACGTCCCCGTCCGAGGGGCATCTGTCCCATCCACTGGACGAGCGGGAAGAGCAGGAACGCGATGACCATCGCCGCGAGGAACAGGGCGATCACTCCCCGCAGGAGACTCAACAGATAGAACGCCAGCACCACCGTCGCGATGGTGAGGATGTTGCGGATGTTGAGAATCGACAGCGTTTCCGCACCACGCTCAGCGGGCGTCGATGGGAGGGGCGCTGGGGAAGCGTCGGTCATACCTGCTCCAGAGCAGTCTCTGTGCCAGCCCGCGGGAAGCGCCGACTGACTGACGATAGCGAATCATAACGCGTGACCAGCGGGCACTAACGGTGGCGCATGACGCCAGGCGACATCGAACCGTCCGCCCCCCACGACACGTCGCCCCTGCCACGCGACCGCCACCTGTCCCGGTGCGGGCAGCGGCCCGGGGGTGGCGTAGGTCACTCGTGCGCGTCGCCCCTCCAGGGGCTCGATGTGGGCCACGATCCTGGGACCCCGATAGCGGGGCTGCAGCTCGCAGTCATAGGGCGTCGCGGGGTCGCCACCATCGGTCCGGACCACTTCCCGGAGCCAGACTTCCCGGGTGTCGCAGGCGGCGGCGGGTCCCACGATTAGCGCGTTACGGGCAACATCTTTCTCCAGGACAAAGAGCGGCTCCGGTGCCGCCAGTCCGAGCCCCTTGCGCTGCCCGACCGTGTAATGCACGAGTCCCCGATGCTCTCCGAGGAGGGTTCCTGACTGATCCAAAATCGGTCCAGAGTTCTGGGATCCTGGGCGCAACAGATCCACGACTGCGGCATAGTCCCCATCCGGCGCAAAGCAGAGGTCCTGCGACTCTGGCTTGTTCGCGACTGGCAGCCGGGCTGCCGCCGCCAGCGTCCGGACTTCGGCCTTCGTGAGACTTCCCAGCGGGAAACCGAGATGCGCCAGGAGGGGCGAATCGAGGAAATAGAGAAAGTAACTCTGGTCCTTGTCGGGATCGGTGGCCTGTTCCAGTGCCAGGGATCCTGTTTCGGTTGCGACGATACGGGCGTAGTGCCCGGTGGCGAGCCAGTGCGCTCCCAGGTCGCGGGCCTTGCGCAGGAGGACGTCGAACTTCACACCCCGATTGCATTCCACGCAGGGATTCGGGGTTTCCCCCGCGAGGTACATCCCGGCGAAGGGGTCCAGGACATGCTGCCGGAAGTCCTTCTCCAGGTTGAGCACGTAGAACGGCATCTGCAGCGCTGCCGCGACACGCCGGGCATCCTCGCTCCCCGGCAACGAACAGCAGCCCCGTCCGGACCGGGGATCTGTCTCAATCGCACCACCATACAGATGTGCGGTGATACCGATGACGTCGTAACCCAGTTTCCGGAGGACCCAGGCCGTGGTGCCGGAATCGACCCCACCAGAGAGGCCGACCACGACTGGACCTGCGGCTGGCGAAGGTAATCGATTGGCATCGGTGATCCGCGCGAGGAGCGCGCTGATGGTGGCCTCAGTCATCGTCATCACGCCTGATGCGAGACGCCGCCCATTCGACTGCTTCGGCAAGATCGACGACATCCGGCAGCGGCGCGGGGTTACGACGGCGCAGGAGATCGACGCCCCCAGCTGGGGTGCTCAGCACGGCGCTACGGGCGTTTCCATGACGGCTGGCCCAGTCGCCGAGCGCACGATAGACCGCCTCCTGCAACAGACTGAAGCACTTGCCCTCGACAGACGAACAGCCATCGGAACTACAGGACCGGGCGGTCACGGCCTGCAGGACTTCGGCATAGGGTCGCCCCTTGAGGTAGTCGAGGAAAACCGCCACGGTCCGGTCCATCGGCTCCTCGCTGATGAGATCGATGGTGACCTCGGCGATGACGTCATCGCTGACAAAGACACGCGCGCGACAGAGGTCGCCCTGCCTGGTGTCTCCCACGATGGCCTGTCCATAGGTCGCGTTCATAACAGGGTCATTATGCGGTGTTGGCGACAAATTCGGGCTTGATGCTGATGGATCCTGCCGGGATGTCGGGCTCATAGTGGGCCGAAAGCGGGACTTATCCCCCGGATGGGGAGAGTTCTGCCCTGCCGGGTGCAAAGTGGGGCAGTACTGGGGGAGAAAGGGTGCATAACTATGGCACTTATGCTCTTGAGATGACGCGAGGAGTCACTATACTCCTCCTCACTGCTTGTTGACAGCAGCGACGGAGTGCACGGAACGAACCGACTCCCGAGCAGACTCCCAGGAATGGCCGCCAGGGATGGCAAGCTCGGAACCAGAGCGAGTTCGGGATGCGGGCGCACCGGTCGAAATCATCGTCCTACACTTCCGCAAGGGGTGCGAGCGATGACAGGCGCGATCAGGATCTCACGACCCTGTCCGCGCCGGGAGGTCCCCGCAAGGGTGAACTCTGACGCACCGGCAATTTGCCCCGTTCAACTTTCCGCCGAAACACCGGCTCCGCGAGCGCACAGCCGGGTCCGCGATGGGGGGGGAGCCCCATCACCGCCTGACGGGATGACTGTCAGGGTCCGGGGACCCGAATCTGCCGCAGTCGCTGCGATGATCTGACGGTCCGGACCGTGGGGATCATCAGTCAACACTCCCGCGAGGCACCCCAGCAATGGGGTGCCTCGTCTGCTTTCTGGTTCCTTCACTGAGCCCCGTAGCTGGTGGCTCGAATGGCGCGATCGTTTGGACGTGTACGCTACCCGGTGCCATGACGACGGCTCCTCCTCCCGCACCCGACCACGGTGATCCGCCCCCGCTCCTTTCCTGGCTGGCGCTGGTCATCGTGCTGGCTGCGACCGGGCTGGAAGTGACGACCATTTTGCAGGCGCAACTGGCGGGGTCAGAAGTGGCGATTGAGCGACTCTTCACTCCGGCGGCGCTGGGACTCGTGACGGTGCAGCTGCTCATCGCCGGGGGGCTCGCGATGATCTGTCAGCAGCTCACCGACGGAACCTGGCTCACCCTCGGGTCGTGGGAGGTCTTCCGCTCCCGGGACGCAGCACTGCGCGCGGTCGTGCTGGGAATTGCCCTCTTTGTGCTATTGAGCTTTTTACTGCCATCGCTGCTGATTTCGATTTGGCCATCGCTGCATCAGGCACACCCCAATATTCTGGCCGGAGCGATCCCGGACCTGCAGACACTCCTCTGGGGCCTGCCGGTCGCGGTGATTGGGGGCGGGGTCCGGGAAGAACTCTGGCGCGTGGTCTGGCTCCGGGCTTTCGAGCGTGTGGGGGGGCAGACCGGACTGCTGATCGGCTTCGCGAGCAGCGTGGTCCTCTTCGGAGCGGTCCATTGGTATCAGGGGCCGGTGGCGGTGGGCATCACCGCGGTCATGGGGCTCCTGCTCGGATGGCGCTGGATGGTTCGTCGGGATCTGTCAGAGCTGATCGTGATGCACGGACTCCACAATGCCTGCACGCTCGTGCTGGTCTGGCTCATGCCCCACGCAGGCGCTCCGTAAGCCCTTCGAGTTCTGGACATTGCGCGCGCCAGGGCGCCCATTGCTCTTCGGTGAGGACCCGGGAGCTCCATTCTTCCGGGGGGACCAGGTCGACCGTGGACTTGAAGCGTCGATGGAGCCAGAGCCACTGTCCGGGATATGCCCGGATCATGGCGAGGTAATGCTCATGGATACGGGCGGTGTTGAGGAGTCCATCGAGTTCGGCGTTGCCCGAGTCGAAACTCGTGAAGGGAGGACCATAAACCGGGCGGTACTGATCCCCATCCCAGACCGCGGTCAGCAGCATCGCCGGGACTTTGTACCGCTGCATGAGGAAGCCGGGGCCTTTGACACAGGAGGCGAGGCGTCCGGCCACCGGGACAAACACGCCATCCCGCCCCCCATTCTGATCCGCAATCAGCCCCAGGATCACTTTGTCCTTGCGACGCAGGGTTTCGATGAGCTTGCGGGAATTTTCCTGCGACAGGAAATGGTCGATGCCAATCCCCTCCCGCAGATCGATGGCCAGATCCGTGAGCCGGGAGTCGCGCTGGGCTTTGCCTGCGGCGGCCATGGGGACATCGGTCACGATATGCGCTCCCGCCCACTCCCAGCTGCCGATGTGCATTCCCAGTCCGATCATGGCGCCCTGATCCGAGGCGAGATAGTTGTTCCAGTATTCTCCCCCCACAGCCGGAGCAGCCTGGGCACGGATGTCTTCAGCGCTGTAGAGGGGAAAGCGGAGGAAGTCGACCATCGTGCGGGCCAGGGTCCGCATGGACTCCTGCAGAATCAGGTCGGGATGCGCCCCTTCCGGTTGATTCGCAAGGACATCGGCGATTTGTGCAAGTGCATTGCGAAAGTTGCGGCGCAGGAAGGGCATTTTCAGCGCCAGTCCTGCGAGCCGGTCGGCCAGTTGCAGGGCCGCAGGTCGCGACATCTGCCGGACCCGCCAGGCGAGGCCCCGGGTGCCAGCCAGCTCCAGTTGTCGCCGGACTTTCAGCCGCCAGGGAATCGCGGGCACCGCATCGGTGGGGGGAGCAGCCGTGGCCATCGGGAAGTGATTGTACGGGGCGCTGCCGCGGGGGGAGACCGGGTTCCTATAATCGCGGCCGGTATCTCAACTCTGGCCGCCGGACCTGCCCCATGCCCCCGACTCCCGACATGATTCCGATCTGGCGGCAGGGTGACGACATCTGGATCGTCGACCAGCGTCGCCTCCCCGGGAGCTGGCACGAAGTCCGGATCGCCACGGTCGAGACCATGGCGGAGGCCATCCGGACCCTGGCGGTCCGGGGCGCTCCAGCGATTGGCATCGC
Organism: bacterium; assembly: GCA_022072165.1. NCBI lineage: Bacteria > bacterium. The sequence continues at coordinate 1,485,722 of JAJVIF010000001.1, forward strand.
CGGAGGCTACGGCTACTGGATCGCCGCCAGGCTCTTGCTGGCCGAACACCCGCAACTGAACGCTGCAGCATTGCAGGCAGAGCTGACTGCTGCAGCCACGGTGCTCCGCGAGACCCGTCCGACCGCCGTCAATCTCGGTTGGGCACTGGACCGAATGGAACGGGTTGCGCAGGCGCTCCTCGCGACAGGCGAGGTCCCGGCGAACTTCACAGCGCTCCTGGGAGTCGCAGCGCAGGCCATCGCGGATGAAGACCTGACGATGTGCCGGCGGATCGGGGCGGCCGGTGCCGCACTGATTCAGAGCGGCGAGGCGATCCTGACGCACTGCAATGCTGGCGGGCTGGCGACTGGCGGCTACGGCACGGCGCTGGGGGTCCTGCGGGCCGCCCACGCAACAGGGAAGGCGATTCATGTCTATGTGGATGAGACCCGTCCTCTAGGACAGGGTGCCCGCCTGACGACCTACGAGCTGCATCATGCCCGCATCCCCTACACCCTCATTACCGACAGCATGGCCGGGAGTCTGATGGCGTCGGGACGGATTCAGCGTGTCATCACCGGGGCAGACCGGATCGCGGCCAATGGCGATGCCGTGAACAAAATCGGCACCTACAGCGTGGCGGTCCTCGCCCGGCATCACGGAATTCCGTTCCACATCGCGGCGCCCTCCAGTACGGTCGATTTGTCGCTTATGACCGGCGCGGCGATTCCCATTGAAGAGCGGGCGACGACGGAAGTCACCGCGCCCTATGGGGCAGCGGAGTACTTCGCCGAGGTTCCGGTCTGGAACCCGGCGTTTGACTGCACACCGGCGACGCTGATCGCATCAATCATCACGGAGCAGGGCGTGCTGGAGGGGCCGTACATCGGACGGCTCGCGGCGCATCTGGGCGCGGAATAGCTCCCATCAAAAAGACGACCCGAAGGTCGCCCTGATCTGGTTGCCCTGTTTACTCACTAAAGAAAGCTCGGCGTTAGTATCCGGAGTCGTCATCGGAGCCATCGATAATGATCGGCTCCCCGGCTCGCGGTGCCGTGGTCGTGGGCATGGGAGCCGGAGCCCCCAGGGCTTCGACCGTCACCCAGGCGGTGAGTTCCACGGTAAACGTCCCCTCCTGGTACCCCTCGTTCGTGATTTCCCAGAAATCGATGCTGCCGGTGACCTGCTCAGGCATGGGCGTATTGCGTCCGCGGGCAGCCTCGCCGATAGCCCGACGGACCGCCATTCGGAGAGCTTCCTCCCGGGCGCGGTCGAAGCCATCAGCGATGCTGCTGCTCGGGACGTCGGCCCGGGCGGTGTACCCGGAGCCCCGTCGTTTTGCGCCGTAGGTGCTGTAGGGCATCCCCAGGTCGAAGTGGAACTGAACGACGCCTTCATAGACTTTGGCATCGCGGAACTGGAGCTGAGGTACGCCGGACTGCGGCCCGGGCTGGAAGGTGATGAGATCCTGCCGCTTCACATAGGTGAACTTCAGGCCGTTGGTGAGCTGATCGGCGACCGTGACGGCCTTGAGGATCGCGACATTCGGCAGGGATTGCGTGGTACGAGCCTCCGCCAGGACCGAGTCAGGCACCAGCACCATCAGCGGCACTTCCTGGCCCTCCAGTGGACCATCGGCGAGCACCTGCTTCAGGGGCGAGAAGCTCTCGTCTTCCAGCTTCGCCTGGATGTCCGCCGAGGTCATGGGGGGCTCATCAGCTTCGTCACTGCCGCCAGTGATGTCCCAGTCGTGGAGGCTGACATCCGGCGGGAGGTCATCGTTGATGACATCGATCGCCCAGGCCAGGAAGGAATCGCCTCCCCGGTAGCTCCAGATGAAGGTGTCTTCCGCGATGTCGCCGAAGGGCTCCCCATCGTCCCAACTGGTTGAGATGCCGTCATTGTAGTACTCGTCTGCGTCTTCATCCGACATCGCCGAGGGGTCATCGTCGCCCTCTTGGTCATCGGCCAGGATCGGGTCCTCCCCGGTTTCGTCATCGTCATCGCCCCCCTGAGCGACAGCGAGTGAAGGCACCAGCAGGAGGGTGGAGCAGAAGAGCGCGAGCCAGAGGCGAGACATGGGGTGACTCCGTTTCAGGAAGGCCAAATCCTGGACCACCAGTCAGTATACAAGGTGTCGTGCAGTCCGGTGGCGGTGACTGAGAGTACAGACGCGGCTTTCGGGTTCAGCGTCCGGCCCCATAGAGTCCAGCAGGAGCGGTGGAGGTGTGCCACAATCCGGACAGGTCGCCAGGTTCTTCCAGCCGTTGGGTCTGCCGTGATGCCACCAGCAATCGATCGCCAGTTACTGCTCGGACCGCCAGGAAGCCCTCTTACGGATCGGGTCCTCGAGGATTTTGCTGCCCGGCTGCGGGATCCCGCCACCGACCCCCGGCGAGTCCTGCTGCTGGTCCCCAATCACGCGGCGGTCCGGAATTGTCAGCGACGGCTGCAACAGCGGGCCGACCTCCCGGCCCTCCCCGACTCCATCGTCCCCCTGAGTGCGCTGCCCCGACGTTTGGGAGCGATCCCGCCGGGCCGTTCGTTGCCCACGATGGTTGAGGGCTTGCTGTTGCGCGGAGCATTAGCGGAGGTCGCGGCCAAACATCAACGACAGGGAAATGAGCCCCTGTTACCAGCGCATCGGGCGGGGGTGTTGCGGGCGGTCCGGGATCAGATTCGGGAATGCAAGCAGGCGGCGTATCTGCCGGCCAAAGTGGAAGAACTGCAGTGGAACGAGCCGGAGGCGCGGACCCTGGGGCTCTTTCCCTGGGCACCGCTGAACCGGGTCTCTCAGGAGCAGGGAGCCCGGCATCGGCAATCGCTTTTGCAGCAGTTCGCCGAAGTCTGGAGCGCTTATGAAACGCGCATCCACGCTGATCGCCCCCTTCCAGATGGCGGCCTGTTGCCAGGCTGGCTCGACAGCGCGGACCAGTTGCTCTTTGGCGCAGTCGCGCTGGAGTCCACGCCGCCGGACCTCGACTGGCTCGGCATCGATGGCTTTACCGAGTTCACCGCCCTGCAATGGCGACTCCTTCAGCCCCTCCTCCTGACTCCGGTGGTCCGCTTCGCGTTACCTGTCGATCGACTGGAGGACGGATTCTTCCTGTCGGATGCAGACCCGCGTCGCTGGTTCAGCGCCATCCTGATACAGGAGCGATTTTTCGAAGCGGTCCACGTCCAGACCGACGCCGGTGCGCTGACATCGCTCTATGGTCTGCTCCCCGCAGTTACCCGGAGCGAACCGCTGGCGTCCACGCCCCTGCCGGGGGTCATCCTGAGTCGACCGCATGATCGGTCCCGGGAAGTCGCCTCGGTGTTGCGACGTGTCCAGCTTCGCATCCAGGCGGATCCAGCGGTGCGATACCGGCATCACGCGCTCGTCGTGCGCGATCTGGCGACGTACGGTCCGTTACTGGAGCGTGAGGCCTCACTCCTCGGGATCCCAATGCGTATTGAGCAGTCGCGGCCACTCACCGACCATCCGCTGGGGCAGGCCTGGGTCCGGGCCTGCCGTCTATTAGGGAGTCCGGAATGGACACCCGCGGGGGTACTGGAAATTCTGCAGCCCCTCACGGCCAACGAGGCGGTGTTCCGGGCGTCAGGGCAACTTCAGTCGTATCTGAGCGGACGCGCCTTGCCGACCAGCCCCGAAGAGTGGCGGTCGCTTCTGAAATCGCTGCCAACAATCTGGGAGGAATCGCTGGCACCGGTCATCAGCCTCGTGGCGGACCTGCTGGACGCCCGGGACCATGCCGCCACCGGCGACCCGCAGGACTTCATTGATGCGGCGGTCGGCTGGCTGCAGGGGACGCTGCTTCCGCTCTGGCGACGCGAACAAACCGAGGATGCGGGAGTCGGCGGGACTGTCGCCTCGACTCTCCTGACGCTGGCGACGCTGCTGCTGGAACTCCCGGTCGATGCGGCCGCCCTGCAGGAACTGGAGATGGCTCCCTGGACGCTGATCGAACAGGCACTGGCATCGACCTCCTGGGAAGTCCGGGACGCCCGTCGCGAAGTCCTGCGAGTGGTCGATGCGGAAAGCGCTCGGGACATCGAGGCGGACCACATCGCCATTCTTGGGCTGACGCTGGGGAGCTGGCCGCGACGTCCGGCATCAGAGCCGTTTTTCGATGACGATTTGCGTCGGCTCCTCTCCGAGACACAGCGTGGTGAAGGAGCGGAACGACATCGGCGACTCGATGCCTGGTCACGTCCGGACTGGAAAACCGAAGACACGACGCTGGCACTCGAAGGCTGGCTCTTCCGGGTCGCCTGCGGACGGGCGCGATCAACACTCCTCCTAAGTGCGCCTGCCACGGAAGAAGGCCAGCCGGTGGAACCATCCCCCTGGTGGCAACAGCTGGCGATCGCGACCGGAACCATCGAGGCGGACCTGCCAGGGCAACGACTCGCTCCAGTGACAGAGTGGGTCCATCCTGCGGATGCCCGGTACTGGCTCGCCTGCTGGCATCGGGAAGCCAGCGTGGCGGCAGCGCAGCACGATGCCAGCGGACGTCATGCCCGGGGGCAGCTTGGCCTGCAGGACTCGCATCTGGCGTCGGTGGTCGCGCCTCAGCTCGCCGCAGCGCTACAAGAAGAAGCCGTCGTTGGTCCGATTGTGCTGGAGGCAGCCGCCCAATGGCCGCAGGGGATCACCGGGCTCACGAATCCCTATCCCGAATGGGTGTTGCAACGTCCTTCAGCATCGGGACTCAATGACCTGGCGCAGTGCGCGTTCAAATTTTTCGCCGGACGTGTTTGTCATCTGACGGAACCCGATCCCCCGGTAACCGCCGGACTGGAAAGAAAGCAACGTGGCATTTTGGTACACAAGGCGCTCGAAGAATGGAGTCGCCATGATCCGAAGCATCGACTCCCCGCGCTCATGGAGGCTTTTGCGGAAGCATGGCAGTCGCAGATCAAGGACCCCGATTCACCGCTCTATCTACCGCAGCGCCTGGAGATGGAACGTCGGCTGGCGAAGGTCGCCGATGTGGAGCAAAGCGCGATTCCCTGGGAGCGTCTGGAGACCCGGGTGGAGGTCCGTTTCGGGGCCGATGGCGAGATCGCGCTGCCGCTGCCCGGGCAGGATCCGTTCGTGTTCACGGGGTTCATTGATCGTCTCGACATCGTGGATTTTCAGGGGACCAGGTGCGTCGCCCTGATGGACTACAAAAACAGCAAGAAGTCGCTGAAGGATAAAGAGAAGGATCTCCAGATGGCGGTGGCGAGCGACGACGCGGCAGAAGAGAGCGACTGGGGAGCCGCGCCGGTGGCCTCCGATGTCACGCTGCTGTCGAATGATGTCCAGTTGCCGCTCTATGCCTTCGCCGCCAATGTCCTCACCGGCCTGCCGGTCCTGGTGGCGTTCCATTACCCGCTAGGCGCGCCGGACAAGCGGTCCTTCGCCTTTATCCCCAGCACCGGCACCTGGCGAGTGGAAGACTGGAAGTCGGCGGAGCTGCGGGTCGCCACCGATGCGGAATGGACGCGCTGCATGGCGGCACTGAGCGGACGTATCTCGGAGTTGCTGGCGCAGATCGCTGCGGGACGCATCGAGCCGACACCACTGATTCGACGCTTCTGCGGTCCGGGCTCCTGCGCGTTTGCGCGATTGTGTCGCTATGACGATCTCCCCCAACGGAGCCGCTGGTGAGCACTACCCTCCCCCCCGATTTACAGACCCTGCTCCTGGGAGGCATGAATCCGCCGCAGGAAGCAGCGGTCCGCGCGACAGGGCAGCATCTGGTCATCGAAGCTGGCGCGGGGTCGGGCAAAACGAGTGTCCTGACGACGCACTATGTCTGGCTCCTCCTGGAAGGTGCCACGCCGGCGACGGTGGATCAGCTGATGCTGGTGACCTTTACCCGCAAGGCGGCCGCCGAGATGCAGGGGCGGGTCCGGCAGCTGCTGCAAAAGGTGAGCCAGCGGGAGGATCAGTCAGGGAATCGCGCACGAACCGCGCTGGAGCAACTGGACCGTGCCTGGATCGGGACCTTCGACAGCCTGACCGCACGTCTGCTCCGGGAGTACGCGCTGCTGGCGGATCTCGATCCCGGCTTCGTGATCCTGGAGGAATACGCCGCAGCGCAACTGCAGCGGCAGTCCCTGGAACGGCAACTGCGACAGTGGCAGCAGCAGGAGGGCCTCGGGCTGGCGTTTGGGGACATCTACGCCCGGGTTGCCTGGTATCTGTCACAGGACAATGCCAGCCTCGAGGAGTTCCTGGAAAACTTCATCGGGCTGTATGAGCGGATCCGGCTGGGAACACTGGGACATCTCACCACGGAAGCGCTGGTGAAGTCGCAGACGGTGTCAATCTGGTCGTGGCTCAACGAACTGCAATCTGCTGCTGATGACATCGAGATCCCTGCCAGCAAGTGGGACCCACTGAACGGCTCCTGCCGTCTGATCGAGCTGACACGGAAGAGCCTGCCTGGGATCATGCTTGATGCCCAGTCCGAAGACTGGGAAGCAGTCGCGCGGCAATTACATCAACTAGCCCAGGACGTCTCCTTCCCGGGGGGAGCCCTGCAGGTGGTGCGCGAACTGCGGTCGATGCTCTCCAGGAAAGCTATCGCGGAAGAGATTTTGCCGCTCATCGTCCAGCAGCTGAGCGCGCCCTACCTCATGCAGTTGGCGGATCTCCTGCAGGCCCACGACCGGGAATACACCCGTCTCAAGCAGGAACTGGGCGTCCTCGATTTTCTCGATCTGAGTCTGCGACTCGATCAGCTCCTGGCCGACCCCGCTCATCGTTGGCTGGTACAGCGTCTGCGACAGCGGTTCCGGCATCTGCTGGTCGATGAGTTCCAGGACACCAATCGTCCACAATGCGCGTTTCTCGAAGCGCTGGGGGACCTGCCAGTCCGGGGCTCCGGGGCACCGACCGCCACCCGCATCTGTGTGGTGGGGGACCCCAAGCAGAGCATCTATGGCTTTCGCAATGCCGACCTCGGGGAGTACCTCCATTTGCGCGATGACCTCCTGGGCGCTCGCCCGGACGTGCCCGTCGATATGCCGTCACCCCGGCTGATACGCCTCACCACGAATTACCGCTCGCGGTCTGATGTGCTGGACCTCGGCAACTCCCTGCTGGCCTTTCTGGAAGCAGATCTCGCCAGCGAAATGCCGCCGCTCTTTACGCCGGAGTCGCAACTGACACCAGGACTGACCTTTCCAGCAGCCAGCCCGGAGCAGCTGGCACTCCTGGCGACTCCGCCGGATCCGGAGACCGGCGCGAAAAGCGATGCCCTGCGGGAAGGGCGGCTGCTGGCGCGGTATCTGAGTCAGCTGGTGGATGCCGGGACCCCGATCTACCGGCGTTCGGATCAGACCACTTCCCCCCTGACCTGGGGAGATATCGCGGTGCTGGTCCGGACGTCCGATGGCTACCGGGGACTGGAAAAGGCGTTCCGGGAGTTTGGACTCCCCTACACCGTCGTGCAGGGTCGGGGCTTCTTTGAGGCCCCCGAAGTACAGGAGGTGCTGCAGGTCCTGCGCCTGTTGCGGAATGCCGGGGATGACATCGCCTGCGCCTCGGTCCTTACCGGCCCCCTGGGCGGGCTGTCGATGGAAGGATTGCTCACCCTGACCAACCGTCAGGGCTCCCGACGGGCTCCGGACAGAGTCCGCAAAACCCTCTGGGAAGTCGCTTCCGGGAGTCTCATATTGCTGGGACTCTCCCAAGAGGACATCGCAGCCTGCCAGCGGGTCCGGGACCTCATCACTCAGCTGCGTCAGGGGCTCCTGACGGAGTCGCTGAGCATGGTGCTGGAGCGGCTGTATGACGCGAGCGGACTGCTGACCATCGCCATGACTCAGACCGATGGGCTCCGTCGATTCGCCAATCTCCGGCAGCTACAGCAGTTCGCCAGTAACTACCCCATCGCGGGTCAGGAAGCGCTGCGTCAGTTTGTGGACGCGATGGCGGAGTTCGAGATCCGGGAGGCCCGGATCGGCGAAGCGGCCGTCGATGTCCCCGGTAATGGCGCGATCAGCCTCTTGACCATCCACGCGGCCAAAGGGCTGGAGTGGCCGATGGTCGTGATGCTGCAGATGGAGAAGACTCCGAATTCAGAGTCAACACGGTGGCACTGGTCACCCGACGAAGGGCTGGGCATCAGTCTGCCCCTGACTGGCATTGATAGCCCTGTCCCGTCACTGACCCTGAAAGCGATTCGTCAGACGCTGAAAGCCCGACGCGATGAAGAACGTCTCCGGCTGCTCTATGTCGGCATCACCCGGGCGGAAGATCGCCTGGTGCTGTGTGGCCGCCTCAGCAGCTCACGCACGCAAGAGGGAGGGCCGCCGAAGCTCGTTGCCCGGGGCTGGCTGAAGAATCTGTACGACTGGGGACAGGTCGAGCCGGGCAATGCAGCCCCCCTGTGTCGCGATGTCGCATCGCTGGGTGTCCTCGATACAGCGGCACTGGAGCTGCTGACCCCTGCCGGGGTGGTCGAGCCGGTCACGGATGCCAACGTGCCCCTGCCTGCGACGGTCCAGGAGGCGGTCTCGCGCCTTGCCTGGACTCCCCCACCCCCGGACCTGCGTCCTGCGGTGATCAACGTGACGGCCCTCACTGCTTTCGCCCGGTGTCCTGCGCAATACGCCTTTCGCTATGAAGCGCAGCTGCCCCCTGATCGGTCGTTGCGGATGCGCCCTGATATCCGGGCCGAGATTTCCGCCGCCGGACTGGGCCAGGCGCTGCATCAGATGCTGCAACTGCATGTGGAGGGGCGTCTGGGAGAAACCCAGGCGAGCCGGGATGCCATGCTCCCGCTGGTGCTCGCCGAAGCGGGCATCACGCCCAACGGTCCAGCCCTGGCCCGACTCGCCACCCTGGTCGCGGGGTACCTGGCGCATCCGCTCCTCGCCAGCGACCTCCTCACAGCCCGACGCGTTTTCGCGGAGATGTCGCTGAGCTGGTGGCTGCCGGTGCCGGGATCCACTTCAGGTGAACGCGCATATCTGCAGGGGAAGCCCGACCTGCTCCTGGAAGCCGCGGATGGAACCTGGCGGGTGGTGGACTACAAGACGTATACCCCCAAGTGGGAAGAGTCGCAGGAGGAGAGCGACCTGACGCCGCTGACGCTGCAGCTCACTGCTTATGCGCTGGGAGTCAGCCGGTGGCAGGGGATCGCGCCGGAGTCGGTCCGGCTGGAGATCCTCGCGCCTCTGTCTCCTGAAGACGACGAGTCGGATGGTGGGGTCGTACTGACCTCAGTGGCACCAGACATTGCGCTGTTTGAGTCCTCACTGATGCAGTACCTGGAGGCGCTGAAATCCTGGTCTCCGCACGCGCGCCCCTATGTTGTCGATTCCCGGTGTTTCGCCTGCGGATACCACGAGCGGTGCCCCGGCTTTCTGGAACGTCGACCCGTCAGTGCAGCGCGACAATAATCGCGATTCCGACAGTCATGATCAGCACCGTAGAGTACCAGCCGTAGCGGAGATACTCGCCGAAGGAGAGGTCATAAGCCCGGCGCGCCCCTTCGGCGACGATGATGTTGGCAACCGAACCGAGAAGCGTGAAGTTTCCGGCGATGGTGGTGATCCAGGCCATGAGCAGCCACCCGAGTTCGGGATCTCCCAGACGGTCAAGATGGGGTCCTGTCAGCAGCACCATTGGGACATTGGAGACAAGATTTGATCCGAGGGTCAGCATGGTCGCGAAGAGGGCCAGTCCAGGGAGTTGGTCGTAGCGCATCTGTGGTGCGAGATGTTCCCACTGTTCATGAAGGAGTCCGGTCTGCTCCAGCCCTCCGACGACGACAAAGAGGCTCGCGAAGAAGACCAGGACGGTCCAGTCGATGCGAGCGAAGAGGGGGCTGGGGTCCCGCCGTGACAGGGTCATGGCCAGTACCCCACCACCTAAGGCGGCATAGCCCAGGTGCATCCCCGCCAGAAACGCGACAAGCACCGCCGCACTGGCGACAGCGACAATCCGAATGCGTTGCCAGTCGGGTTCCCGGACTGGCAGCGCCGTGTCCGCGACGTCGGTCACATCAGGCTCGGGATCCGTCGCCGGTGAAGCGGTATCAGAGTCGACGGGGACCAGCGACCGGCTGTAGTGGCGCTCCAGCAGCCAGGCATTGATGGCGAGTCCGGCCATCGCTGCCGGGGCGCATAGGAGGAAAAAGCGGAGAAACGCAATCTGGCTCAGATTGCCGATCAGCATGTTCTGGGGATTCCCCACGAGTGTCGCTGCGCTGCCGATGTTCGCCGAGGTGGCGAGGGCCATCAGGTAGGGTCCCAATGGGAGTCGGCGCATCCGGCAGGTCATGACGATGACGGGGGTCAGCACGAGGCAGATGGTGTCGTTCACGAAAATCGCGCTGAGGCAACCGGCCAGCCAGACTGTGAGTCGCAACAGCTGGAGGTCGGAGAGCGCTGACCCCAGGAGTCGGGCGCTGACCCAGGGGAAAAATCCTGCTTCCGCGAACTGGGCGGTCAGCAGCATCATGGCAAAGAGGAGCAGGAGGGTGTCGAGGTCCAGGGCGGCGTAACTGGCAGCCGGCGTGAGCACCCCGGTCAGTACCATCAGGACCGCTCCCAGCAGGGCTCCGCCCGGCCGGCCCAGCGGCAACCACCGAAGGCGCCGTGCGGCGATCAGCAGGTAGGTGCCACAGAAGATGACCAGCGCGAGCGTTGTCATGCTGCAGTCGCGGGAACAAACTCCCCCGGTGCGGGGTTGAAGCGGGTAGCATACTCACGGAGGTGGATTCCATGACGGACCGCACCACCTGGACCCTCCTGGTTGTCCTGGCCCTCGCCGGGGCAGGGATTGGGTCCGTGCTCACACGCTCCACTACGGCTGCCGAGGAGACTATGACACCTGAAGAACTCGCCCCGGCCTGCGAAACGGCCTGCGGCCTGCCCGACTCCGACGAGGAGTTGCGGAAGCTCCTGTCACCGGAGCAATACCGCATCATGAAGGAGAACGGCACCGAGCGTCCGTTCGCCAACGAGTACTGGGACAACCACAAAGAAGGGCTTTATGTCGACCGGATCACCGGGACCGTCCTCTTTTCCTCGAAGGACAAGTTCGACTCCGGTACCGGCTGGCCCAGCTTCACCCGCCCTGTCCATCGGGAGTACCTGGTGGAACTCGCCGATGCGAGTCACGGGATGGTCCGGACCGAGGTCCGCTCCCTCACCAGTGATTCCCATCTGGGCCATGTCTTTCCCGATGGCCCCCCTCCGACCCGCCAGCGCTACTGCATGAACTCGGCCTCCCTCCTCTTCATTGGGGTGGAGCATCTGGAAGAGACCGGCTACGGCAACTATCTGCCCCTCTTCGGCCAGCTCCCCACGAAGCCGGGGAACAATCCGGAAGCGATTCCGGGAGTCGTGGAACTGGCGACTTTCGGCGGGGGCTGCTTCTGGGGGGTCGAGACCTTCCTGCGGGATGTCCCCGGGGTGGTCGCGACCTCGGTCGGCTATGAGGGCGGACACACCGAACAGCCGACATACAAGCAGGTCTGCAGCAAGTCAACGGGCCATGCGGAGGTCGCACTGGTGGCCTATGCGCCATCGGTCGTGAGCTACGAAACGCTGCTGAAGACGTTCTTCGAGTACCACGACCCGACCCAGCTGAATCGTCAGGGACCGGATGTCGGGGACCAGTACCGGTCGGTGATTTTTACGCACAATGCGGAGCAGGATCGGCTGGCGCGGGCGTTCATCGCGGATCTCACGAGTCGGGGCATTTTCCGTCAGCCCATCGTGACCCAGGTCCTCCCCTCGCAGACCTACTGGAAGGCCGAGGAGTACCACCAGCAGTACTTTGAGAAGCAGGGGCATGTGAGCTGCCATCCGCGTCAGCGGACGCTGTAACAGAGGCATACCATGCAAGTGCGGAGGACCGGTGCTGCACAGAGCACCGGTCCTTTGCTGTGTGGCAGAGTCAGGCGGAAGTGGGTCGCTGGCATCTGTCACCCTGACGCTCGATGTGGCCACCGGGGTGCGCAGCAAAGCAGAAGTCGCTGACTTCCTGCGACAGCACACTTCGCCGCTGTCGAGTGAAGAAACGCAGCGCTAGCGCTTCAGCAGATTCGCGGCGGTCTGGTAGTTCCAGGCCTCCCAGAGGGTGTAGATCCCGGCACCGATGAAGATGATGCCGACCAGACAGCCGATCGTCAGAATCCCGAGAAGAATCAGCATTCCACCGAGGAAAAATCCAATCGCCGCGGGCAACGTGTAGACCGCGTTGGTCTTGTCATTGCGCATCGCGAGGGCGACAAACGTGCCGTTCTTGATGGAACCGGCCAGGGTGACCGGGTCCCCATCCTGGATGTCCGGTACTCCCTTGAGTTTGATCTGCGCCGAAGTGTTGTCGACCCGGAAGGCCAGGACCTGGGCGGTCCCGACCGCACCCCCCTGGCGTCCCACCTGTCCGGACGTTTCCGTCGAATGGCGAATGTTGCTGATGGTTCCCGAAAGGGTGGTGAGGGCCAAGAGGGGATGTCCTTCTTCAGTAGGGTGAACAGCCTGCCTCACTATAGCGAACTCGCGCTCTACAACTTTGCTCGCCGTCCGCGAGCAGCATCAAATGCGGATGTCTGGAGGTAGCCGCAATGGCAATCGCCAGGCGACGATGTCAGCGCGTTTGCGATTGCAATCTGGACATTTGGTGGAGACGGCGGGAGTCGAACCCGCGTCCGAATCAGGGTCCACCACGTCTCTTCTTACGGGCGTAGTTCCAGATTAGTTCTTACATCCCCGGATGCTCTGGTCCCCTGGCCCCGGCGACGCCAGTCCGACTGGGGTTTCGGCACTGCCCTGCTCGGACAGACTCATCAGTGCCTACTCTCCAGTAAGGGTTGCACCTCACCCGACCCCTGGAGTACCAGGTCGGGATCAGCGTCGCGGTTTCTAGGCCGCGAGAGCGTAAGAAGCGTTGCCGTTTATAGGCGGTCCAGCGTTTTACGAGATGGCTGGGTTCTCGGCCCGAAGACGTAGCCAACCTGCTGACCGTCGAAACCGGTACGTCCCCACGGTGGTCGGCCTCCAGGGGGGTCGGACACGCTCCTGTCGCGACTTGCCCCTGTGCTGAACAGGAGTATACCAGCCACAGGCCGTAGCAATGGGGCATCGGTTTCCGGCAGGTCACAATCGCAGGCACCTGGAAGAAACCAACGACCCGCCCGTACGACCAAGTGGCTACCCTGCCAGAGGACAGCGACCGTTGCTCGCCACATCGATAACTCCAGCCAGAGTACACAGAAAGTGAGACCCCACCCCCATGCGTATCGCCATCACCGGCGCGACCGGCAACATCGGCAACGCCCTCGCCCGTCAGCTCCTGCAGACCAACGCCCACGAGATTCAGCTCCTGGTGCGCGATGCCAGCAAAGTCGCAGACCTGCTCGCCGCAGGCGCGACTGCCACGGTCGGTGACCTGGCGGACCCGTCGTTCCTGACCAGCGCCACCGCAGGTGCGGATGCCCTCTTCCTGATGATTCCCCCGAACATGCAGGTCCCGGACTTTCCGGCGTATCAGCAGAGGCTGGTGAGCCACGCCGTCGCGGCAGTTCAGACCAACCATCTGCCGCATGTGGTCCTCCTCTCTTCGGTGGGCGGACAGCAGCCGAGCGGGACCGGCCCGATCCTCGGACTCCACAAAGCAGAAAACGCGCTGCGCGAAGTAACCAGCGGTCTGACGATCCTGCGACCGGCGTACTTCATGGAGAACTTCCTCTGGAGCGCAGGGAGCATCGCGGCACAGGGTGCGCTCTACAACCCGGTCCCTGGCGAGATCAAAATCCCGATGATCGCCACCCGCGATATCGCCGCTGCTGCCGCTACGGCGATCGCCGGACCTGCGCCAGCCACGCCCCAGATTGTGGAGCTCGCCGGGCCGGTGGACCTCAGCTACCAGGAGGTCGCTGCTGACCTGAGCACCCTGCTGGGCAAGCCCGTAGCCCATGTCCAGGTGCCGGGCGCGGCTGTCCTTGAAGCTCTTCTGGGGATGGGAGTCAGCGCCAGCATGGCGGAACTCTATGTCGAACTGTACGAGGGGCTCGCGGCCGGGAAGATCGCGTATGAGCAGCCGGCGACCGTGGTCCGGACCAGCACCCCCTTCGGCCAGTTTGCTCAGGAAGTCCTCCTGCCAGCAATCACCGCCGCAGCGCCGGTCGGCTAGCGGTATCAAAGCCACAGCGCGAGAGTTGACCGCAGGGCATGATCCACTGGATCATGCCCTTGCTTTTTGCAGCTCACGTCTCAGTCCCGAGGACCACTCATGACTTCCAACACCGCCACCACCCATGGCTATCACTCCGTGACACCCCATCTCACCATCGCAGGGGCCACCGACGCGCTCAAGTTTTACGAAGCAGCGTTTGGGGCACAGATCCTGATGCAGATGCCGGCTCCCGATGGGCGTCTGATGCACGCCTCGATACAGATCGGCGACTCGAAGCTGATGATCGCCGACGATTTCCCGGAGTACAACGGCGGCAAGTCGGGCGACCCGCGTCAGCTGGGCAACACGACCGTCTCGCTGCATCTGTATGTTGAGGATCCCGATGCCTCGATGGAGCGGGCGGTGGCCGCCGGGGCGACCGTCATCATGCCCGTCCAGGACATGTTCTGGGGCGACCGCTATGGCATGTGCCAGGACCCCTTCGGCCATCGCTGGTCGATCGCCAAGCCCATCCGGAGCCTGACGGGCGACGAGATGATGGCGGCCATGCAGGATGCCTTTTCACGGGCACCTGAAGCGGGATAATCCGGGTCACCATGAGCGACATCGACACCCTGGCGCTACTGGAACAGCATCCGTCGCTGGAGAAGCGGACCTCCCGCTATGGCCAGTGCGCGGCCTGGTTTCTGGGGGCGCAGGAAATCGCGCATACCCATAAAAACGGCCGGCTTGATGTCCGGCTGGGGAAGTCGCGGATCCGGGAGCAACTCAACTGGCTGGAGGCGCAGGAGTCCGTGACCCTGCGCCCCCGGTCGGAGTGGCTGGAGCTGGATCCAGCGCATCCCCAGGCGCGGAAAGTGTTGCGTCGGCTGCTCTCCTGGATGCTGGACCTGGAGTCGGATTGACCCCGTGCGCCGGGTCCGGCACACTGCTCCCATGCCGAAGCCCGCCGCTCATAG
Source organism: bacterium (assembly GCA_022072165.1). Taxonomy (NCBI): domain Bacteria; species bacterium. Next base: position 1,500,813 of record JAJVIF010000001.1, read on the forward strand.
TTCTGCGACCTCCCGCTGGGGGATTCATCCCCTCGTGGACTATTCCCAGTCGCTGCTTGCCAACATGCAGCAGCGGACCGGGCGCACCTTCGAGGAGTGGGTCGCCCTCACGAAGAAGCAAAAGCTCGGGACCGTCAAGGAGCGCAAAGACTGGCTCAAAGCGACTCATGGCATCGGCTCCAGCACCGGTCAGATGATCGCCGACATGGTGGATGGCAACGGCTGGGACTGGGTGAATCCTGAGGCGTATCTGCAGACCGCCGATCGCTTCTACGCCGCCATGTTCGCGGGCAAAAAGGCGCATCTGCAGCCCATCGCTGAAGCCCTGATCGAGGCAGTGCAGCAGCTGGGCAGCGATGTCAAAGTCTGCCCCTGTCAGACCATCATCCCGGTCTATCGGACCCATGTCTTTGCCGAGATCAAGCCCGCCACCCTGAAACGGATCGACCTCGGCTTCGCGTTCGGCAATACGCCCCCGTCGCCGAAGCTCATCAACACCGGCGGCTTCGCCAAAAAGAACCGCATCACCTTTCGCTATCCTCTGGAGTCGGTCGACGACCTCACCAGGGAAGTCCGCGGCTGGCTCAAAGAGGCGTACAGCCGGGATGCGAAGTAGCACCACGGACAGCGACGTCGACTGCCCGGGAACTCCCGGGCGCTGGCAGACGTCATATCTGTACACCGCAGCAGATCAGCGCAGCGTGCCGGAGACCCACATGGCTGTCAGCCGACGTCAATTGCTGACTCTTGGAGCGGGGGCGACCGCCCTGGCGACAGCGGGAGCGCTGTCGCACAAGACACCGTCGCTCACCTTCGTCGCCCATGCCGATCCGGCGCTCGATGCGCCTCCGCCTGCGATGGACGTCCTGGCCCTGCAGCGGCTCGCGAACGGACCATCTGTGGCGGATCTCGCCTCGGTGCGGCAACTGGGGCTGAAGGGCTACATCGCGGAGCAGCTGGAGCCCCCGGCGGATGACGGCCCCATCGTGGCAGCAAAGCTGCAAGAGCTGACATATCCCCTCTCGGTGCCAGTGACGACGAAAGCCGCGAATCCGCCGGAGCGCACCGGACGTCGGCAGCCCCTGGGGAGAAGTGGGAATCAGCGTCAGGGACGTCCTGAGTATGAAACCGTGGCTGATCCCCTCGAGTGGTGGAACGCCCCCCTGAGCGAGCGCTGGCGACTCCACACGGAGGGAGGGCAGTACGACCGCGCTCTGCAGCGACGGCCGGGGCAGGAAATGCGGGTGGTGTCGGTGGTCCGGGGGCTCTACTCTCCCTGGCAACTGCGGGAAGTCCTGGTGGAGTTCTGGCATAACCACTTCAATATCGATCTGGAAGCAGACCGCCGGATTCCCCTGGTCTTTCCCGACTTCGATGCCACGCTCCGGCAACACGCACTGGGCAATTTCCGGGAGCTGCTGGAAGCGACTGCGGCGTCGCCGGCGATGCTTTACTACCTGAACAATGCGGCGAGCAAAGCCTCACCGGCCAATGAGAACTACGCCCGGGAGCTTTTTGAACTGCACACCCTGGGGGAAGCGCATTACCTCAACCGGCAGTATCGACGCTGGGACGAGGTGCCAGGGGCACTCGCAGGGAAGCCCGTGGGGTATGTCGATGAGGATGTGTACGAGGCGGCCCGGGCCTTCACCGGCTGGACCGTCGCCGATGGCGGCGGCCTGAATCGTCAGGCACGGCAGGGAGCCGAGATGCCGAACACCGGCCGCTTTTACTATCACGCCGCCTGGCATGACCCGTATCAGAAGCGAGTGCTCGGGGTCGCGCTGGACCCCAATCAGCCGCCCCTGGCGGATGGACGGCAGGTCCTGGACCTCCTGGCGGTGCATCCCGCGACCGCGCGCTTCGTGTGTACGAAGCTGGTCCGACGGCTGGTGGCGGATGATCCACCCGGCGAGGTTGTGGAAGCCGCGGTCAGCACCTGGGAGAGCGCGCTCCGGTCGCCGCATCAGTTGCGGGACGTGGTACGGACCATCGTGTCCCATCCGCGCTTTCTGCAGGGCTGGGGGGCAAAGGTCAAAACTCCCCGGGAATTCACGCTGGCGTATCTGCGGGGGATTGGGGCCGAGTTCGCTCCCAGTCCGGGGCTCTTCCGACAATGGGAGCAGCTGGGCTATCGGCAATTCAGTTTCCCGGCACCGACCGGCCATCCGGATGTCGCGGGGTACTGGCTCAGCACCAACGGGATGCTGGGCCGGTGGAATCTCCTGCTCGCGACCCTGCAGCCACGATTCGGGATTGCCGCCGATGCCATCGCAGCGCTGACTCCTGCTGACGCACGGACCCCACAGGCGCAGGTTCGCTTCTGGAGCCGCCAGCTGCTGGGGACCGAGCTGTCTCCCCCAGGTCAGCAGGTCCTGTTACAGGCGTTGTCTCAGGGAGCGCGGGGCAACACCGATCCGCAGCGGCTGCTGACACTCCTCATTGCCATGACTCCGGCTTTCCAGCGCCGCTAGTAAAGGAACCAGCAACGATGACACTCCCCCTGAATCGTCGACAGTTCCTGAGCGGCACCGCAGGGCTGGCAGCAGGCCTGCTGACACAACAGGCAAGCACACCAGCCTGGAGCGCGCCAGCCACTGACTCCTGTCTGGTGCTCTGTTTCCTGCGGGGTGGCATGGATGGGCTGCATTTGCTGGCACCGGCAGATGATGCGGATTACATCGCGGCTCGTCCGGCCACGCTCCGGGTCACTGCGCGTGGCGAGGAGGCGGGGGTGTCGCTGGCCCACGGACTGACCTCACAGGACTGGCGGCTGCATCCGGCAGCGGCTCCACTGAAAGAACTCTATGACAGCGGAGACCTGGCGTTTGTCCACGCGAGCGGACTGCGCAACGGCTCCCGCAGTCACTTTGAAGCCCAGGACCTCATGGAGCAGGGAGCGGCGGAGGGTCGGGACGGCAAGCAAAAGGTCGGCTGGCTGACGCGGTATGTCCAGCAGGCGGAGTTGACTACGGAATTGCCGGTGGTCTGTCTGGGGAGTGCGCCGCCGAAGTCGCTCCTTGGCTATGCCGATGCAGTTGCCATGCAATCGGTCGAGACATTTGGGCTGACGGGAAATCGCCAATTGCTCAACCGGATGCCCGATCTGCTCGCCGATCTCTACGCCGGCTCGGACCCGGTCGCGCGCGCCGGGGCGCAGACACTCACGTCCGTGGCGTCGGTGCAGTCCCGGATTTCACCTGCCCCAACGCCGGGGAATCAGAACCGCGGCCAGCTGACTCTGGGCGATCGGCTCGCTTCGGTGCAGCGTCTGCGGGACGAAGGCTTCGGGGTCCGGGTAGCCACTGTCGATGTCGGGGGGTGGGACACTCATTTCAATCAGGCGACGCGCTTGTCCGGGCTCTTCGAGGGGATGAGTCAGGCGTTGCACAGCTGGTGGACCGGTCTCAGTGCCGCAACGAGGCAGGCCACAACTCTTGTGGTGCTCAGTGAGTTTGGCCGACGAGTGAAGGCGAACCAGTCGGCGGGGACCGATCATGGTCATGCCAATGTGATGCTGGTGCTCGGTGGCGGGATCCGGGGTGGACGGATGTTCGGGAGTTGGCCCGGGCTGGCGGTGGAGCAGCTGGATAACCAGGTCGACCTCGCCATCACCACGGATTACCGGGAAGTGTTGGGCGAAGTCCTGACTGGGCGTCTGGGATGTCGGGACCTGCCGCAGGTGTTCCCGGGCGTCGGAGGGGAGCGTCTCGGGCTGATTTAGCTCTGGGAGCGGGTCGCTTGCTCCTGTGATTGCAACCCTCCATACTCCTGCCACGTCATAGACACGCGGGTCCTTTATGGGCCCCAGATCCGACGTCGGAAAGGGCACAGTCACGCCATGTCCATCTTTGCCAAGCTGCGCGGCGAGCTCATCGACATCATCGAGTGGCTCGACTCCTCCAACGACACCCTGGTCTGGCGCTTTGAGCGCTACAACAATGAGATCAAGCATGGCGCGAAGCTGGTGGTCCGGGAGGGCCAGGCGGCGGTCTTTATCGAGCAGGGACAACTGGCGGATGTCTTCCCGCCCGGGACCTACACCCTGAAAACAGAGAACCTCCCGGTGCTCTCGACCCTCCAGGGCTGGGCGCACGGCTTCAACAGCCCGTTTAAAGCCGAGGTCTACTTTGTCTCGACCAGGGTCTTCACCGACCTGAAGTGGGGTACGAAGAATCCCATCATGCTTCGGGACCCGGAGTTTGGGCCGATTCGTCTGCGGGCCTTCGGCTCCTTCACCATGCGGGTCAGCGACCCGGCCACTTTTATCCGCAATGTCTCGGGGACCGATGAGCACTTCACGGTGGATGAGCTCTCTGTCCAGCTGCGGAATTACATCGTCAGCCGCTTCGCCGATGTGCTGGGCGAGAGCCGCATCCCGGCGCTCGACCTGGCGGCGAATTACGAGGAAACCGCGAAGTTCATCACCGAGCGGATCGCCCCTTCCTTTGAGCAGTACGGGGTCGAGATGAAGACCCTGCTGATCGAGAACATCTCCCTGCCGCCGGAAGTGGAAGCAGTCCTCGACAAACGGAGCAGCATGGGGATACTCGGCAATCTGCAGCAGTACACCCAGTTCCAGGTGGCGGAATCCATTCCCCATGCGGCCCAGAATCCTGGCGGACTGGCCGGGGCGGGGGTCGGTATGGGAGCCGGCATGATGATGGGCCAACAGATGGCGGGAGCCATGAGCGCCCCGGCTCCGGCCGCGCCACCACCACTCCCTGGCGCAGAGCCGGCACTCGCGGTCTGGCATCTGTCCATCGGAGGGGCACAGCAGGCCGGTCCGTTCCCCCTGGCGCTGGTGGAAAGCAAGATTCGTGCTGGGGAAGTCACTCGAGACACCCTGGTCTGGAAGGCCGGACTGGCTGGCTGGCTGCCGGCCGGGGAGGTCCCGGACCTGGCTCCGGCCTTCGGCGCGATCCCGCCCCCCCTCCCGCCGCAGAGCTAGCTCCATCCTGCTGTGACACAAACCGAGTTTCCCTGTGAGAACTGCGGCGCACTGGTCGCCTGGGACCCCACGGCCCAGGCGATTACCTGCGGCTATTGCGGGACAGCCAATGCGGTCCCGCAGGCAGAAGGCGACATCCGGGAACTTGATTTTCACGAGTGGTTACAGGCCCATCAGGCTGAAGTCGCGACGGTCGAGGAGACCGTCTACAAATGCTCCAGCTGCGGTGCAGAATCGGCGGTCAGCGCCCATACAACAGCCGCGCTCTGTGCCTTTTGCGGGACGCCCATCGTCACGCAGGGACATTCACAACGGCACATCCGGCCTTCATCGCTGCTGCCGTTCGCCATCACCCGGGAGCAAGCGCTGGAGCGGTTCCGGCACTGGATCGGACGACAATGGTTTGCCCCGAACGATCTGAAGACGTACGCCCGTCCTGAAAAGAATCGACTCCAGGGGGTCTATCTTCCTCACTGGACCTTCGACTGCCGGACCACCACCTGGTACACCGGCCAGCGGGGCGAGGCGTACTACGTCACCGTCACCTCCCGGAACTCCGATGGCTCCACCAGCAGCCGGCAGGAGCGCCGGATCCGGTGGTATCCCGCCAGCGGCATCGTCTGGAATCTCTTCGACGATGTCATGGTGCCAGCGAGCCGGTCGCTCCCGGGTCCAATGGTGGAGCGGCTGGAGCCCTGGGACCTGGAAGCCCTCACGCCGTATCAGGATGGCTATCTTGCGGGGTTTGTCGCGGAGAGCTATCAGGTGGGACTGGAGGAAGGCTTTGGGCGCGCGAAGGAGCGGATGGAGCCGCAGATCGATGCCACGATCCGGGCGGACATCGGCGGCGATGAGCAGCGGATTCATACAAAGCGGATTCAGTACGACGGCATCACCTTCAAGCACATCCTCCTCCCCCTCTGGATCTGCTCCTACCGGTATCGCGACCGCATTTTTCGTTTCGTGGTGAATGCCCGGACCGGCGAGGTCTTCGGTGAGCGGCCGTATAGCTGGATCAAAATCACCCTCGCGGTACTGGCCGTGCTGATTCTGCTCTACGTCTGGATCGTCTACGGCGAAGGGGACCAGGTGCTGGCGGAAGTCGGGGGCACACTCCTGTTCGACTTCCTCCTCTCAGGTGGAAGCATCGAGTAGCGGTCGGCTGTGTCACAATCCGGCCTCGACTCCCCAGTCCGTCGCGTCCCGAGGTTGCTCCTATGCGTCCCCTGCTCCCAGTCGCGCTCAGCCTGTCTCTGCTCTCACCCGGCCTGACCGCCGAACACCCGGCCTCGCTGCTCTGGTCGCAGCTGTCACTGAATGCTTGTCAGGTCGACACCTTTGCTCAGGCGCATCCGACCTGGGATGGTAGGGGGGTGGTCATCGCCGTGCTGGATACCGGGGTCGAAGTGGAAGCCCCCGGGCTGCAGCGACTCCCCGATGGCTCCCGCAAAGTCCTCGATGTCCGGGATTTCACCGGCGATGGGGACCTCTACTACAGCCGGGTCGAGCCGGGGCCTGATGCGGGCACCGTGATTTTTCGCGACACGGAGCAGCGTCCTGTTGTCTGTCGACTGCCCAAGGATCGCCAGCCGGTGAACGGCGAGTGGTATGGCCTCTGGCTCGATGAATCCCATTTCAGGGAGATGGGGGTCGAGGATGTCAATGACAACGGTCGCACCGATGACCGGGTCCCGGTTTTGCTCGCCCCATTCCAGGAGCCCGGCAGTGGTGCGCCGGTCTGGCGGGTTGCGTTCGATCAGAACGACGACCGCGACTTTGGCAACGAGCGCTGGATGACTGATTTCTGGCGCGCTGGCGATCTTGTGCAACTGACACGGAAAGCGCCTGAAGCACAGCTCCCGATGCTCAGTCTGGCACTCAATGTCTATCCTGCGGAGCATCGGCTATCGCTGCACTATGACAACGGCGGTCACGGGACCCATGTCGCCGGGATAGCCGCCGGTCACAAGCTGTTGGACCAACCGGACTTCGATGGGGTCGCGCCTGGGGCCTGGGTGATCAGCCTCAAGATTGGCAGCAACAGCAAAGCCGGGGGCTCCACGACGCCAGGGAGCAAAATCGAAGCGTTCCGGTATGCGGCGCGCTATGCCCGGGAGCATGGGGTCCCGGTGGTCTGCAATCTGAGCTACGGCATCAGCTCGCTGGTGTCGGGGCAGTCCGACATCGACCACGCGCTGCAGCAGGTGCTCGTCGAGAATCCGGACCTCATCGTGGTGAGCAGTGCGGGGAACTCCGGTCCGACCCTCAACACCGTCGGCACGCCCGCCGCTGCACCGGATGCCATCGCTGCCGCGGCGCTCCTGCCGGCGGAAACGGCGAGGGATACCCGGGGGATGCCGTTGCCGGGCCATGCGGTCGCGCTCTTCTCCAGCCGGGGTGCAGAATTGCTGAAGCCCGATGTCATTACTCCCGGCTACGCCACCTCGTCGGTCACCCTCTTTAATCGTGGCGGCGATGTCTATCAGGGGACCAGCATGGCCAGTCCCTACGCCGCCGGACTCTGTGCACGCCTCCTCAGCGGAGCCGTCCAGCAGTTTCCCGGACGTCCGGTCTATCGGATGTCTTTGCGTCGCGCTCTGGCGGACAGCGGCGCTGCCGTACCCGGGACAACCGTCCTCGACATCGGCGCGGGACTGCCGCAACTCCCCCGCGCCTGGGAAGCGCTGACACAGGCGATCCCGCAGCAGCGTGCGGAAGACCCGGTGACGTTCAACATCACGACCCCCTCGCCGATGGGTCGCGGCGCCATGCCCGTAGCGCTCTTCCGGGGGCTGGAAGTCCCCCGGGATCCGCAGGTCTGGACCGTACAGGCGGTCTTCCCGCCCCTGACCGACATGGCACTCATCGACCAGTTCCAGCAGCGTTTTGTTGTCAGCACCGATGTGCCCTGGCTCGACCCAGTGGAGGAGACGGTGTATTTGCGCGGGACGCAATCAGCGCAGGTGACGGTCCGCTACGACGCCACCCAGCTGCGGTCCACAGGACTGCACATCGGCCATGTCCTGCTGAAGGCGGCAGATCGACCGGGGTCGGCGCTGCATCAACTGGAATTGCGCAGCGTCGTGATCGTGCCGGAGCGCTTCGATGCCAGCCGGGGGCAGACCTGGACCGCCGGCGGCACGACCCCACTCGCCTGGGGAATGGATCGTCGGTTTCTCTATGTGCCGCCTTACGCGAGCGCGGTCCGGTTCCGCCTGGAGCGGAATCCCGCACTCCGAAAGGGTGTCCGGGTCAGGGCGCTGGGGCCGGTGCTCGGCGATGGCCGGTGGACTGGGCTGGATCTGGCGAAGGACGACCCCCGGGATCGGGTGGAATGGACCTGGTCCGATGTCGTGGGTGGCGTGGTGGAAGTGCCGGTCTACTGCCCGGAGGGTGATGCCCAGGTCCCCTGGTCATTGCAGGCGGAGCTCATCGCTATCGCGTCGGTTCCCGCCGAACTCTCGCGCAGTGGTGGTGACTCGCCCCGCCTGGAGTTTGCGCTGATCAATCAGCTGGAGCAGTCGCTGCAGGTGCAGGGGAGCGGCATCATCGATGCCTCCCGTACGACCACCCAAACGACGCTGGGGAAAGACCCACGCTCGCAGGGCTACACCCGACGCATCACCATTCCGGCAGGATCGCCAGGGCTGCGAGTGGGGGTCACCATGCCGATCGATGGCTACCTGGCTTTCACCGACTTCGCCATCGGGCTGTACGACACCCGGGGCAAGGCGCTCTACAAAGGCGGCCTCGATGGGCCGACCAGCAGCTTCACCTGGACGCGCAGCAGCACCAGCAGTGAGCAGACCGTAGAGCTCCGCCTGGAGCCCGCCTTTACGGAGTACTGGGTGCCCCGTGAAGTGCCGGTCTCCCTGGACTTCGACACGCTGCTCGCGGAGCCGGTCTCCGCCCGGGTAGAAGTGCGGGGGGATGGCCGGGGCACGATTCCCCTCCCCGCCGGTCTGCCGGTGGATGTGGTGGCATCGTTTGGCCGTCTTCCAGGAGGTAAGACCAGGTATGTGGGGCGGATTACGCTCACGGATGCCCGTCGGAGTGATGTCCTGCGGACCATTCCGGTCACCATCGGCGGGGAGTAACCCGCATTAAGCAGTTGTGCCACAATCCCCGCCGTGGCCAACCCCAGTAAGGCGATTGCGGCAAGCCTGCCGGTCCTCCTGCGCTGTCGGACAGGTCGGGAGCAGGCTGCAGTCAGCGCCTGGTCCCGGCTGCTCCTGGTCGGAGTGCTGCTCTTCACGACGACCTGTGTTGGGACGCTGGGCCATATGCTGCTGGGTGGTCACTCGGCCTTCGATTCGTTTTACTTCACGCTGATTACCCTCGCGGCAATCGGGTATGGCGAGCCGGAGAATGTCACCACCGCCGAGCGCATTTTCAACACGGGCCTCATCGTCGTGGGCATTAGCCTCGTGGCGATGGCGACCGCGACGATTGTCCAGCTGATGCTCGAACTGGACCTCGATCCCCGGAGGCGCACCATGGAACGTGCGATCGCTGCCCTGGATGGGCACTACATTGTTTGCGGTGCCGGGAGGGTCGGACGGCACATCGTGCACGCACTGCAGCAGCGGAACACCAGCTATGTCGTGGTCGAAGCGGATCCGGACCTGTATCAGCAACTGCTCGAGCAGGAGGTGCTGGTGATTCGGGGGGATGCGACGCAGGACGCGGTCCTCATCCAGGCCGGGGTCTCCAAAGCCCGGGGACTGCTGGCGGCGGTCGGCGACCACGCCGTTAATGCGTTCATTGTCCTGACCGGCAAAGCGCTGAACCCGGGATTGCATATTGTGGCCCGTGCCGACGATGAGGGGGATGAGCTGAAGATGCGGAAGGTGGGCGCGGACAAGGTCATCTTCCCCACGCGACTCGGTTCCCTCGCGATGGCGAATGCCCTCACGCGACCGGCGGTCGCCAGCTATCTGGAATGGGCCATTGCGCTGGATGGGGTCGACCTGGAAATGGACGAAATCACCATTGCCGGGGAAAGCCAGATGGTGGGGCAGACCCTGGCCGACGCGAACCTGCGGGCCGCCTTCCAGGTGACCGTGATCGCGGTGCGACGGGCTGATGGCACGGTGGTCTACAACCCCGGCGCAGACACCCGTATTGCCGGCGATGATGTCTGGATTGTGGTGGGGAAACCGCAAGAGCTGCTGCAGCTGCGGTCCCAGGCGGCGCTGGTCCGCTAGCACCTCCAGCTCACAAACCCAGTGCCAGGTGACAACAAAAACTCCCGCCGGCGCCCGGCGGGAGTGGGGAGTGTGTCCTGCCCATCGGGCAGGGCAGCCTCCGTGACTACTTCTTGGCCGCAGACTTCTTGGCGGCGGCGGGCTTGGCAGCCGGCTTCTTGGCGGCGGCGGGCTTCGCAGCGGTCGCCTTCTTGACGGCCGGCTTCGCAGCCGTGGTCTTCTTGGCGGCGGGCTTGGCAGCCGTGGTCTTCTTGGCGGCGGCGGGCTTCGCAGCAGTCGCCTTCTTGACGGCCGGCTTCGCAGCCGTGGTCTTCTTGGCGGCGGCGGGCTTCGCAGCGGTCGCCTTCTTGACGGCGGGCTTCGCAGCCGCAGCCTTCTTGGGGGCGGCCGGCTTGGCAGCCGTGGTCTTCTTGGCGGCGGCCGGCTTCGCAGCGGCAGCCTTCTTGGGAGCGGCCGGCTTTGCAGCGGTCGCCTTCTTGGCGGCGGCGGGCTTGGCGGCGGTCGCCTTCTTGGCGGCCGGCTTCGCAGCCGTCGTCTTCTTGGCAGCAGCCGCGGGCTTCTTGGCCGCAGCCGGCTTAGGAGTAGCCATGATTGAGTCCTCCGTGGTGGTCCCGCCAGGGGATCACCGGGTGTCATAAAAGGTGCTCGAACTGGTCGTCCCTTATCAGGACTCCCGGGAGCAGGGATCTGGCCTGCTCCCGCGAACCCTGACTTTGTCCCCGCTGCGTTCCATAATCTCCGCGAGCCAATAGTTGTGGTGCGGAATTCTGTGCAGCTTTGGAGCGTCTGGTGATACACCGGTGGGGAGAACGGTGGATGGTTCTCCCCCGATAGTCACCATAACGCGTAAATCTTACCGGCAGTTGATACACCACTGCAAGAATGGCGCACCAACTTTCTGGACATCCCCCCACCCCCGTACGACTCCGCTGAGCGGGGGTCAGTCCTCCTGGTGCTGACTCTTGCGGACCCGATCCATCTCGCGCGCGGCATCCCGGGAGGCGATGACATCGCGACGCTCATACTGCCGTCGCCCCTTGCAGAGACCGATCTCGAGCTTCACCCGCCCCTCCTTGAAGTACATCCGCAGCGGGATCAGGGTCAGGCCCTTCTCGAGGGTCTTCTGCCGGAGCTTCAGGATTTCCCGCTTATGGACCAGCAGCTTGCGCGGACGTCGGGGGGCTTCCGCTGCCCGATCCGTGTTGAAGGCGTAAGCCGAGATCTTCATCCCATGGACCCAGAGCTCGCCCCGCTCCACTTTGGCGTAGGCATCCTGCAGATCCCCGCCCCCGGACCGCAACGACTTCACTTCTGCACCGGTTAGGACGATGCCCGCCTCCAGCGTTTCGAGGATGTCGAAGTTGTGGTACGCCTTTTTGTTCCGATAGTCCTGGGTCCCCTGGTCGCCGGGGCCTTTGCCTGCAGGTTTTGCCATCGCCGGTCACCGGAGGGGCTACCCCTCGCTCCCTCCACGGGACTGCCGGGGCGGGGCGGGGCAACAGAGCCAGACCACGCTGGCACAGACAATCCAGTAGATGGTCACCAGGAGCCAGTCGGTCTGTCCGGTGCTGCCATCGCGAAAGTCCCAGTACCCGTAGCCCGCCAGGTAGTACCCCACCGCCACCACGAGGGTCCAGAGGCCAAAGAGGGGCCAGGATTTCACCTCGCGATCCAGAGTCGTGAAGCGTCGCAGGACATCGAGCTGCCCGCTGCCCCGTGCGGTGTCATAGGCGGCCTGACGCTCCGCGGCCCATTGATCCGCGTGCGGAGTATCAGCATCCCGACGATCTGCGCTGATGGATGTGCCGGACTCGTGCATACCGACATTAGTATAGCCGGGTCACACTGCAATCGTGTGCCGCTCAGCCGTGTTCGTCACTCACACGCTGGCCGATGATTCCGCATCGTGCAGATAGTGACGCGCGATGCGCGGACCGAGCAGACTCAGGGGCTCGTACGCCACCATGCCGGCCCAGTCCGCGAGTTCCTGCAGCTGAATCTGCTCCTGCCCCTGGGTCCCCAGCAGCACGACTTCATCTCCCACACTCACCGGCACGCCGGGCGGCACCCGAATCGCCGTGAAGTCCATGCTGACCTGGCCGGTCACGCGCGCCCGATGTCCCCGCACCACCACCCGGGCGCGATCCGAGAACGCGGTCACATAGCCATCGGCATACCCAATCGGCAGCAGCGCGATGGTCTCGGCTTCCGCCGCGACAAACCGATGTCCATAGCCAACCCCGGTCCCGGCGGGGATCTGTTTCACATCCACGACCCGGGACTTCAGCGTCAGCACCGGTCGCAGGTCAAGCGTCCGGGGTACTGATGGCGCCGGGAGACCGCCATACAGCGCGATGCCGACCCGGACCATGTCAGCGTGTGTCTGCGGGTAGTTGATGACCGCCGCGGTGTTCGCCGCATGAAGGGTCACCTGCGCCATGACCTTCCGCATCGGCTGCAGGAGTCGCTCGAACTCGTGCCATTGGGCGATGGTGGCGAGCTGCGCCGGCAGGTCGGCGGAATGGAAGTGGGTGTAGATCCCGCGACAGGTCACTTCCGGATGCGCCATCGCCTCGTAGAGGACTTCCTGGGCCGCGGTGAGGGGCGCCCCGAGCCGGGTCATTCCCGTGTCGACCTTCACGTGGACCCGGGCCGGGAGTCCGACCTGTCGCGCCGCTTCCCTGAGGGCACGAATCTGGTCTGTGCGTCCCACGGTCTGGAGGATGCCGTGGGCGATGAGGTCCGCGCTGACCGCCGGGTCGCTATACCCCAGGACCAGGATGTCGCCGGTGATGCCGGCGGCCCGGAGGCGGAGGGCTTCTTCCAGGCTCGCAACCCCGAAGCGGGTCACACCTTCCCGGAACAGGGCCCGGGCGATCTGCTCCATGCCATGCCCATAAGCGTTGGCTTTGACCACCGCCATCAGCGCGGTGCCGGGACGGAGGATCGACTGCACCTGCCCGGCGTTGTGACGCAGGGCGGCGAGGTCGATTTCCGCCCAGACCGGCCGGGCCGCATGTGCGGGGAGAGTCATGCCGGGACTCATCGTACCCTCCCCTATGCCAAACCGGCTCCGGGGCGATACCCGAAGCCGGTGAACCTGGGCCCAGTGACGAGCGCGTGGAGCGTAGCGGACCGGATGGGCCGTCTGCGCCTGCTTGCGGTGGCTGCACCCACCGGCAGTGTGTCTCTTTAGATGCCAGCCTCCGGCTTTTCGTACGGAATCGTGGCAGGTCCTGGAGATACAGGACATCCCCCGTCGCCGGGGGATGCGCTCTCGCAATCGGGATAAAAGTCTGGCTGCGGGGAGTTATCCCAGTGTGCCATTTCGTGGCAGGGGATCATCCTCATCGCGGTCCTGCGCGGGGAGTCGACGCTCCAGAGCGCGGAGGGTGGCGACCGACGCCTGGGATGCATCCTGATTGGCACGCTGGACCTGTTCCAGCAACTCGTGCCGCAGGATGCTGACCTCGCGGGGCGCGTTGATGCCGACTTTGACGACATCCCCCCGGACATCGACGATGGTGATCTCGATATCCTTGCCGATGAGGATCTTTTCGTTGGTTTTGCGGGAGAGGACGAGCATGACGGGCCTTTCCTTAGGCGCTCACTGGTCGCTGGCTGCCGCAGCCCGCCAGGCCTCGAGGGCTGGCAGGAGGGGCACCGCAATCCGGTGGTCGCTCCGTTCACAGATGAGCTGCCACGCCTCTCTGGCAACGGGGTCCAGGACGAGGGGGGCGAGCAGATTCACCGTGATGTGCTCTGGCTGCTGGGGGGGGACTGTCACTACACAGAGTGCGTGCAGTTCCGTGCGTCCCCCCAGCTGCAGCCGCAGCACATCCGACTCGTCCACTTCGATGCCAAAGTCCGGAAAAATCGTAGCCGGTTGCAGCAACGGAAAGGCAAGTTCCGGTTCCTGGGCGCTTTGCCACCAGTAAAAGAGACTCCCCGGCTCCGGGGCGATCAGGACAAACCGCGCCAGATCCGGAAAGCCGTGCATCCCCTCGGGCATGGCGTAGATCTCCTCATGGGGGACCGTCAGCACCCCGAAGCGGGTGGTGGGAATGGTCGCCGCCGGGGGTGGGGTCACCACCGGAACGGTTACACGAACGACGGACATAGCGCCTCCCTGTGTCGCTAACGCAGGAAACTGATGAGACTGGGTTGCAGGACTCTGGCACCGACCTGGAGGGCGGCCTCCAGCGTCGCCTGATCGGCAGAGAGCTTCGTGATGACCTCGGCGATGTTGACCGCCTCCAGGCTGGCCCGCAGGCCCTGCAGATTCGCCGTGCTGTCGATGAGGACGGAAGTCGTAAGTTGCAGACGATTGCTGCGGGCACCCACCAGCGACTCAATGGCCAGGACGTTTTCCAGATCGAGATCGAGCTTCGCCAGCTCACTGGTATTGGCACGCTCGGCCCGACGGGGGTCGAGCATCGCTCCGCTGCGCAACTCGGTCCTGATCGGCAGGGTGCCTGGCAGCTCGCCAAAAATCTGGTTGAAGACGGTCCGTGGCTGCCCCTGAGGGGCGGCTGCTGTGATCGCAAAGTTGGTGATCGCGCCCAGCCCCGTGTTCTGAATGCTCAGTCGTCCATCGCGACCCAGGCTGACGATAGCCTGACTCCCCAGGATGCGTCCGATTTCATCGGCCACACTTCCCAGAGTCTCGCCCGCCCGATGCTGGAACGAGTAAGTCTGACCATTCGCCGTCACGGTGATGAGATCGTTGTCAAAGAGCCCCAGGGGCTCGCCGGACACGGTCGTGAGTTCCTTGGCGATAGCCGACCGGTCGGCGATGTCGAGGAGGGAATCACGGAGCCCCATCAAGTCGCGGAACAGATTGCGGGGAGCCTGCTCGGTCCCCTCCCCCGGCGCGACTCCAGCCCCTTCAAGCGCACTGAAAGTGCCGAAGCCGAGGTCCGCCAGCAGATCGCCCCCCAGGATCAGATCACCAGCGTGATACTGGCTTCCCTCGCCCACAGTCCGCAGCACGATGGGGCTGTTCGGTGCCAGGGTCTGGGTTTCAAAGATCACTTGGCCTGCCGCTTCCGGCTGCTGGATCAGGGCATTGTTAAGCGCGGCGGCGACTGCCTGACTGTTTGGATAACTCCCGAGGGCCATCACGAAACTTAAGGGTCCGGTCTGGATGCCGCTCTTCGACACCGATGGCCCCAGGTCGAGGGTGAAGCCCCGGAACGTGGGAGTCGTGGTCAGGGGCAGGGTCGGCGCAGCCCCACCAGTGAGGCTGGCAGCGCGGTCGGTGAAGCCGCCGAACGACGCCAGGACACCGGGGATGAGATCGACCAGGGCCAGTTGCGACGTGTCGATCTGCCCCCCACGGGTGGTGGTCTCGAACTCCAGTCGCCCATCGACCAGCCGGACTTCTACCGCGCCCCGGAGTCGGACATCGGCCCGAATCTGGGCATTGATTTCGTTCACCAGGTCCGAGAGGCTGCCGGTATTCGCGGCCCGCAGGTCGATTTCGATGGGACCCTGTTCCAGCCCTGAGGGTGTGACCAGCGGTCCCAGGTCAATGGCGAAACGATCGGTCCCATCGGTCCCGACAATCGAGGCGTTGGTGAGGGCGGCTGGTCCAGGACCCGCCACCAGATTAAGTGTCGCGCTGTCCGCCGCCGTATCGACCTGCCCATCGATGGTCCCGCCGACCTGGAGGTCCGCCAGGCCGATGCTGGCACCATTGCGCCAGGTCCGGAGCTCCAGTGTGCCGCCAAGGTCATTGACGATGATCTTGCGCGGTCCGAAAGTCAGATCGATCTGCTCCTGGATAGCAGTCGCCAGGTCTGCCGTGGAGGCATAGATGCCGTGGGGGATCCGGATGGTCCGGGAAAGCGCGGTCCCCTCATTGGCGTTCGGTCCAAGATGGAGATTCAGAATGTCGTTGTCGCCGGTGATCTCCAGATTTACTACCGGACCCGCCGCATTGAAGATGGCCGGCGTGCTGTCGATCAGCGGCAGGGTGCCACCAGCCACCGGGTCCTGTGCGTGGGTGTAAGCCCCCCGGAGGCTCAGTCCCAATGCCTGCAGGAGGCGTCCACCCTGGTTGTCGGCGAAGGTGACGCCCTTCACGGCGTAGTCCGACACGACTTCCAGCGTGCCGCTACGAATGCGGGCTGATGCGCCCAACCCCGTAGTGAGATTGATCCGGCGCTCGAAGTCCCGTAGGGTGTCGCGGGGACCGACCGGAATGTCGGTGTCGTTCAGACGGAGGGTGCCGCTGAAGCCCAGGGGCGTACTGACCGGCAACGGCTTCCCGGTCCGTCCGGCGGTCTGCTCCAGGAAAATCTCATCGCCGGTGAAGTTGATGCCGAAGCGGGAATTCGCTCCGACTCGTCGCGCCAGCGACTGCTGATTCCCGCTGTAAAGGATGTCTTCGACCTGGCCATCGGAGAGCGCATCGAACAGATCAAACGGCCGGGTAAGGGTCTCGGTTCCGGCGAAGAGATAGCGTCCGCTGAGCTGAGAGTTCCCGGTGAGGACGAGGTCCCGCAGATACTGATCGAGCTGGCCGCCAATGGAAGCGCGGTCGGCCCGGTTGAGAGAGCCATTGGCTCCCTGGAGCGCCAAGGTCCGGCTTTCCCGGACGGTAGTCACAACACTCTGCAGTCGCTGGTCGAGAAAATCGATCTGAGTCAGCCCATCGGTGATGCTCGCCTGGTACTGGGTGATCGCCGTGAGCTGGGTCCGATAGCCCAGGATCCGATTGATGTCGAGGGGACTGTCCGAGGGACGCTGAAAGTTCAGACCGGTGGTGAGCCGGATCTGATTCTGCTCCAGTCGTCGGGCGACGATGTTCAGATTCCGGAGAAAAGTGCTGTTCAGGCTGAGTTGCGTGACCCGCATCTGATGACTCCTTAGCGGATCAGTCCGAGGATCGTGTCGTAGATCCCCTGGAGTGTGGTGACGATGCGTGCGCTGGCCTCGTAAGCCTTCTGGAACTTGATCAGTTCGACCGCTTCCTCATCGAGATTGACCGCCGACACACTCTGGCGCAGGGCGTTCGCCTGATCGGTCAGGGCAGTCTGATTCTGGACCGCCCGCTGATTCGCCTGGGAGAGGGTGCCGAGGAGGCTGACGGTTGTGTTAAAGAAGCCGGCGAAGCTGCCGCCATCGCTGAAGAGATCCAGCCGGTCATCCAGGTCGGAGATGGCCAGCGCGCCCTGGTTGTCCCCGACTCCGGCAAACTCGCCGGGAATCAGCTCGCCGGCCGCAGCGATGAGTCCGGTGTCCTCCAGCAGGGGGCCATAGAGCGTCGTTTCGATCATCGCGCCCCGATAGGTCGCCCGGGCGAGGGTGTCAACATTCGCGACTCCCGGTGTCGACATACCGAGGACTGTCAGGGCGTTGCTGGTGCCATTGCGGACCGAAATTTCAGTCTCTTTGCCGGGTGGGTTGTAGAGATCGAAGCGGACAAACTGACCGGCAAAGTCATCGCTGATGACCGCCCGGACCTGCGACTGCCCCTGGTTAATCCGCTCCAGCAACTGCCCCAGCGTGATGCCCTCGTTGGGGTCAACATCGGCATCATTGAGCTGGAAGCTCCGGCCCTGCACTTCGAACGTCCCCGCCGTAATCCCGAGCGTGCCGATACGGGTCTCCGGTCCGACGCCCAGTGTGGGAAAGGCAGCAGCGAGGTCGACACTGCTCGTGCGGCGCTGCGTGACGATCTCCTGGAAGAAGGGTCGACCGTTCACCCCATCGAGACCGTAGTGCTTGCGATGGGTGTAGTTGACGCGATTCACCAGCGCACTGGCGAGTTCGTTGAGTCGTCCTGCGATCCGCGGCAGCACCTCATCGCGCAATGTCAGAAAGCCCTTGAGCTGGCCTTCGGGGAGGGGCACTGTCGACCGGGTTTCCCGAATCCGCAGGGTGGGTCCCAGACTCGGGTCATTGGGATTCGGCAGGGTTTCCAGATGCAGCCCGCGGGTCTTGCTCACGATCTTGATGCCGGTGAGCTGGACATCGACCTGGCCGTTCCCCGACGGAACCGCCTGGACCGGCAGGATCTTTGCCAGGTCATCGATCAGGAGGTCGCGACGATCTGCGAGGTCGTTCGCCTGCTGGCCTGAAGCTTCGACTGCCGCGATCTGCCGGTTGAGGTCGGCGATCTGATCGATCAGCCCATTGGCTTCCCGGACCCGCCCTTCGATGAGGACATCCTGATCCCGACGGAGGCGATCGATCTGCGCTGCAACATCCCGGAAGGTCCGGAGCAACGACTCGGTGTTCGTAATCAGCTGTGTACGGGCTGGTCGGGACTCCGGCGTGTTGGCAACATTGTTCCAGCCGGAGAAAAACTCTCCCATCAGCGTGCCGATGCCGGTGTCAGTCGGTTCGTTCAGCAGGGTTTCCAGCTGCGAGAAGACCAGAGTCTGGCTCGTCACGGTCTCCAGGGCGCTTGACTGCCGACGGTAGATGCTGTCCAGAAACTCATCCCGCAGTCGGGAGATGCTGGTGACGATGGGTCCCTGACCGATCTGGCCAGGAATGGCGTTGAAGCCAGGATACGCCAGGGCGGGAGCGGGAATGACATTGGCCCGCTGCCGGGTGAAGCCGGGCGTGCCGGCGTTGGTGATGTTGTGCCCCGTGACATCCAGGCCCCGCTGAGCAGCCTGGAGCCCACGCACCGCTGTGTTGAGACCCATCCAGGTGGAGTAGACCATGTGCGTCAGCCCCTGGCATCGAGGAGCGCCGCCCCGGTGGAGGGAGTCGTGGGCTGCCCGAGATCGTCGTAGCCCCCCTCGCCAGGTTGCGTCCCCTGCAGGGCATGGGCAAAGAGGAGCCAGGTCTGCTGCAGCACCTCGGCGTGCTGGGTAATCAGCAACTGATTCAGTTCATGTTGACGTTCCAGGCTGCTCATCAGCTCGCGCAATGCGCCCGCAGTCTCCGACAAGCGCCACTCCCAGTCGGACCCCGGCAACAGCGCCTGGAGTCGCTGCAGCACGCCGGACACCGTGAGGGTGGCCTCGCCGGTGCCCTCCTGATACTCCGCTTCGAGCGCAGCGTATCTCTCCTGCTGGGGGCGATGCTCCTGTTCCCAAAGCAGAATCGCTTCCTGGGCAGTGGCGATCCCAGCAGGATTGCAGGCGATGAGCTGGGTTCCCATCTCCCGGGTCCAGCGCAGTGCGCTCTCCTGGGAGGCGACTTCAGTGAGGAGCCAGCGATGCAGGGACTGGCAGAATGCGCTGAGGTCCAGGGTCGGGGGAGCCAGAGTCGCCATCTCTCACCTGCCGGACTACAAGTCGGGTGCTCAGGGTGATATCGGCTCCCGCCACCCGTTTCTTGAATCAAACCAGCATCGAATCAGTGCGACGCGATCAAAACAAAGCCCCTCCGCTTGGGGAGGGGCTGGGCTGGCTTTCATCGATCCAGGGAGGACTAGTAGGCGGGTTCTAGACCGAAGAGAATCCGGGCGAGCTCCCCGGGGTCGGGCTCGTAGGTGCCGTTGGCGACCTGCTGCTGTAACTCCGCCACCCGCGGATTGGGGACCGCTGGCTCCGTGAGCTTCGAGCGGAGACGGCTCACCAGGAGGGCGTCCGCCCCGACCTCGACGGTATCCCGTGGGGCAGCTGATGGCATCGCCTCTGCGGGCCGGGCCTTGGCCGGCTTCTTGAGCTGGGGAATCTCCCCGGGGCCGATTTCTGGGATCTTCATCGCGTTGCTCCTGGCGTCCTACGGAGCGCCACCTGTTATGTCGGCAGGTTTGCCCCGGGCTTTAGCCGAAAATCGCGGCGATGGCACCAGTGTAACACGCAGAAACGCTATGGCGTACTAGCGATACCGCTGCCGAAACTGGGTTGCAAAGGCTCCGGAAGGCTTCGCCGGCTCGTTGCTGGGTCTCCCCGACGGGATTTCCCGCGACTTTTCAAGGCTGTCAGCCACCTGACGACCCAGCGAGGCGAGGCAGCTATTGCAGTATTCCCCTCGGGTGATCTGGGTCCCGCATTTGTGACAGGGATAGCCTGCCCCGGTCATTCCCTCTGGCTCCAGGAGCCCGGCGGTGATGAACTCCCGGATCCGCTGGGCCGGGACCTCTGTCGCTTCCACCACCCGGTCCATGTGGATGCCGGGATTGCCCTTCACGAAGTCGCGGACCAGTTTCCAGTCCCGTTCCTGGGCATCCAGGCATCCCTGGCAGCGTCGCGCCCCCCCCCGGGAGTCAAACATCCGGTTGCATTCGAAGCAGTTCGCCAAAACCATGTTGAGGTTGCCTCCGGCACACGCAGTCCCCTGCTGCCGACAGGGCAACAGGATGCTGCATTAGAGTCGGCAGTTCGGGAGCGCGGGACTTAAAGAAGCGTAATGGAAGCCGACGCCTTTGCGGCTTCATCCCGAATCAGGACTTCATAGATCATCCGTCCCAGCCCCAGGCCCTGGTCCTTACCGCCCGCCATCGCATTGCCGAGTTCATCGAAGGCAAAGCCCTTCAGAAACTGGCTCTGGGCCGACTCACCAAACGCCCCTTTGCCCAGGGAGCCCTGAATGCGACGCATGATCATCCTGAGAAAGACCCCTTCCAGCGCTTCCGCCTGGGTGTCGATGTGCCGACGCTCCTGCTCGGACAGCAACGCTTCCGCATCAGCCAGCGTCCGGGGGCGAGCACGCCGTTCCTCACCGGCGTCAGGCAGCCGAAAGGCTGAAGTGGCTGAAGGCTGCGTCGTCCTGTCTGCGGGATGCGGGGCCGGAAGTGCCGGGGTGAGCGCGCTGATCTGCATGGCGACTAGATCACCACCAGTTCGGCATCAATGGCACCAGCCGTTTTTAAGGACTGCAGAATTGCCACCGCATCCCGGATGCTGCCACCGACACTGGTGACTGCATCCAGCAAATCTTCAATGGTGCTGATGAGTTTGCGTGTCGCAGGGGACTCTGTCAGCTCCACCGAGGCTCCCGGCGTGACCGCAGTCGAGCCACCCCCCAGAGGAGTCGTTGGCTGACTGACCGCGAAGCCCTCGGTGACCGTGATCGTGACATTTCCATGCGCGACATTCACCGGCTTGATCCGGACTTGGTGCCCCGCCACGATGGTGCCGTTGCGCTCATTGATCACGATCCGGGCAGGGATATCAGTCGCGACCTGGACCTGCTCCACGGTCGCCAGGAAATCGACAAAGCTCCCCCGGAACGACGCCGGCATCTGCAGGGCGATCCGCTGGGCATCTTCGGCGACTGCCAGACTCCCCGGAACTGACAGATTCAACGCGGCGGCGGCCCGCTGGGCGGTGGTGAAGTCGGGCTCCTTGAGGGTCCAGTAAAGCCGTCCCCCACGCGGCAGGTCGCTGGCGACCGGGCGTTCGATGAGGGCACCGTTCATGACCCGTCCGACTGTCAGAAAGTTCTTCTGCGCTGAGGATTTCGCGCCGCCGCTCCCGCCGCTCGCCCCAACCGCACCCAGCGTAATGGGACCCTGGGCCAGCGCGATCAACTCGCCGTTCGGCGCCTTCAGCGGACTGAGCAACAGGATGCCGCCCTCCAGCGACTTGGTGCTGCCCATCGCCGAGACCGTCAGGTCGAGGGTGTCGCCGACCTGCACGAAAGGGGGCACTTCTGCAGTCAGGGTCACGGCGGTGGCGTTTTTGCCTTTGAGCAGCGCGGTCTCCAGCGGGAGGTCCTGACGCTTCAGGAAGTTGCTGATGATTTGGGAAGTCATGCGGGAGTCATCGCCGGTCCCGGCGAGTCCGACCACCACACCGACCCCATAGAGCTGATTGGTCCGCAGTCCACCGACCTTTCCAATGTCCTTGAGGCGGGGTCCCATACGGGGGTCGGTGAGACCCGTGAGATCCAGCGTGGCTTCCCCAGTCCCGCTGCCGGATCCGACCGGGAGTCCGAGGAGTCCGCCGCCCGTGCTCTCACTTCCAGCGGAGGCGATGTCGGCGAAAACTTCCGGGTCGTCCCGAACGACGCCATCCGCGCCATCGGCCCAGACCGAACCGGCAGAGAGCATCAGCAGAGAGCCGGCGATGAGGGCGATGAACCGTGTGCTGCGCTGCATGAGAAACGCTCCCTGGGGGACGCTTGGAAAGAGGCTAGAAGAGCAGGTTGTAGAGCTTGCCGAGGATGCCGACCTTTTGTGAGCGACTCACGACACCCTTACCGGTGTAGTGGATCTCGACATCTGCCAGCTGGGTCGACAGCACGGTGTTTTCCGGCGCGATATCGAGAGTCCGCACCACGCCAGAAAGGGTCAGCGTCTCGGTTTCCTTGTTGATCTGGATCGCGCGGACTCCCTCCACCTGGAGATGACCGTTGGGCAGGACTTCCCGCACGATGACAGTCAAGCGCCCGCTGAACTTCTGCCCGGCAGTGGTGGATGCTTTGGACTCGAACTCTTCCTTTGGCGAGATGTCCAGCGACTTCAACGGCTCGATCAGTCCATCCAGGCCTGTCAGGATGTCGAAGAACCCCTCGACCCTGGCTTTCCCCGAATACTTCGGAGCCTTTTCAATGTCCGTGCCGACATTGCGGGAGGCGGTGGTGTTCTCGGCAATCAGGACCGTGAGGATGTCGCCGACCTGTCGCGCTGTCGTGTGCGTGAAAAGGTCGCCACCGGCAGGCGCAAAGAGGCTTTCGCTCTGGGCAGGGATGCCGCCAGCACCAACCAACGCCAGCGTGAGTCCAACAGTCAGCATGTGGGCATGCCAGGATCGCATGGTCAGTCCACCTCGGCCTGATTGAGTCCGGTCACCCGCGCGATCAGGCTCGCGCCGGTGTCGGGATTCTTGAACTTGATAAACGCTCCCCGGGATCCCGACTGGAGCGCAATGGCCTGGGTCTCAAGCGTCAGTCCACCCCGTAGCACCAGGACCCGGACAGTCGCGCCCCGGCTGATGAGAATCGGCTCTTCGAGTTGCCGGGGTTCCAGCACCTGTCCGACCGCGCAGGCCCGGACCGGGATGCGTCCGAGGAGGGCATCCGGCGCTGTCACCGCCGCCTGCCCGGCACGTCCGCGCAGCGACACCCATGCCAGTGCCAGGTCGTCAGCGGTGAGCGGACGCCCCTTGGGGACTTCCCGGCTCGTCACGACCCGCAGCCCCTCAAGCTCGAACGCGAGACTGGCCGGCACGGTTGCCACCAGTCCCTGGCTGTCCCACGCCTGCACGCGAAGCCCCGTGAAGTCCGTGAGCGGAGTCGCGGGTGTCGCCTCGAAAGTCAGCAAGAGGGAGTCGCCATCGCGACTCACGACCGCCGGGAGTGCACGTCCCGTGGAGGCCAGCCGCACGCTCGGTGCGAAGTGATCGGGAAACTCGGTGAGGAGAGCTTCGAGGGCGAGCTGCAGGTCGCCTGCCTGCAACGGGCTGGGGAGGGTCACCCGGGCGCGCAGGACTTCGGCGGGACGGCCGGCAGCGAAAGCCTGCTCCAGGCAGAGGCTGAAGACGATGAGGACTATGCCCATCACCGCCACCAGCAGTGTGAGTGTTTGTCGAATCATCAGGGCAGGGCTCCTCCCTTGGCAGATGCGCTCCGGCTCCTCCCTTATCGGCACCTAGCAGAGGTTCTGCAACGGACGCAAACGACCGGCCGTAGGGGCCGGTCGTAAGCACAGTCATCGCGTCGGTGGAGTGGTCCGGACCTGGTCCGTCGGGGTTAACGTCGCAGGTTGTTGGTGATGCTGAGGAGCTCGTCAGCGACCTGCACCGCTTTTGAGTTCGTCTCGAATGCCCGCTGGGCGATGATCAGATTCACGAGCTCATCGACAATGCTCACGTTGCTCTGCTCAATGAATCCCTGACGGAGCTGCCCGAAACCCTGATCAGCAGGGGTCCCCTCCTGCGGGGCACCGGAGGCATCGGTGACACCAAAGAGATTCCCGCCGAGACTCCGGAGCCCCGCCGGATTCTGGAAACGTGTCAAAGTGATCTGTCCCACGTTCACCAGCGACGCATCGCCGGGCTGAATCACGCTCACCTGACCATCGACACTGATGTCAATCGCCAGGGCATCGGGGGGAATGACAATCGGTGGGTCGAGCAGGAGTCCATCGCTGGTGACCACCTGTCCGGCGGCATCGAGCTGGAAGCTGCCATCCCGGGAATAGGCTTCGGTGCCATCGGGCTGCAGCACCCGGAAGAATCCATCGCCGGCGATGGCGATGTCCAGCGGGTTTTCGGTCTGTTGTAACGAGCCGGGGGAGAAGAGTTTCTGGGAGGCGGCGGTCTGGACCCCGAGGCCCACCCGCAGTCCGCTCGCGACCTGGCCGCCGGTGAGGGTCGTGGCGCCCGCTTCCCGCATCGTCTGATAGAAGAGGTCGTGGAATTCCGCGCGATCCTTCTTGAACCCGGCGGTGTTGGCATTCGCGACGTTATGCGCGATGGTGTCCGTCAGGAACTGGTTGGCTTCCATGCCACTGGCGGCGGTGTAGAGAGCGCGGATCACTTCGGAGCCTCCTGCTGCATTCGCGACAGAACCTGCTATCGGCGGACTGCATCAGAACTAAAGGGACTTTATCCACGACCACGACGAGCACGATCAGGCCGACTCATCGTGGCCCGACTACCCGCCGACCCGTCCGAGATCAGCCGCCGCCTGGCGCAGGGTCTCATCGAGCATCGTCACGACTTTCTGACTCGCCTCGAAGCTGCGCAGAATCGTGGTGAGCTCGGCAATGGCACCGAGGGCGGAAACGTTACTCCGCTCGAGGAATCCCTGCTCCACAGAGGTATTACCGGCGGTCGGGACCGGACCAGCGGTGCCGGTGTCGCGAAAGAGGCTCTGTCCCAGCTTTTCCAGCTCCTGGAGGTCGGTGAAATTGACCCGCTGGAGAGTCGCCACTGGCAGGTTATCGACCGTCAGTTGCCCGGCGGAATCAATCCCGATCGCACTGCCCTGCGGCACCACAATGGGCTGGTTATTCGTATCCAGCACCCGACGTCCCTCAGCGGTCACCAGTTCCCGACTGGCATTGACCGTGAAGGATCCATCCCGGGTATAGGCCACCGCGTCTTCTGTGTGCTCCACGACGAAGAACCCTGGCCCCCGCAGGGCGAGGTCCAGCGGATTGCCGGTGGCTTCCAGGGTTCCCTGCTGCCAGTTGATGTATTCGGTGTCGGTGATGGCGCTGGTCCGGTGGTACCGCCCGATGATCCCCTCCCGGGATTCATTGACCCGTCCCAGCAGCACATCGCTAAAAGGGGCCGAACGTGCACGGTCTGCTTTGAAACCGTTGGTGTTGAGATTCGCGAGATTCGCGCTCACGACATCCAGCGCTTGCGACTGCTGCGCCAGCGCTCCTCCACTCAGATAGAGCCCCCGAAGCATGGCGGCCTCCTGCCAGACTCACGCTGTCGGTCGCACCAGCAGGTGGCCGACAGGCAGTACTGCCGCCATCTATCGGCAACTGTTAGCGCGACTACAGGAAACGTGGCGGGAGGCGATTGCTGAGGAGTGGGGCTATGGCCGGGGGAACGAGGCGACCCCTTCGGCCGCGTTGGGGTACATCTCGAAAAGACCAGTCAGGTGGGTGACGCCGAGGAGCTTGGCAACCTTTTCATTGACGCCGGCGATTTTCATCGCGCCGCCCCGTTCCTGCACCGACTTAAACGTCTTGACCAGGACCCCGAGTCCGGCGGAGTCGATCATGGGGCTGGCGGTGAGGTCGATGACCAGATTGGGGGGCTGATACGCGGTCAGGACCTGCGACACTGACTCTTCCATCCGGGCGACCGATGCAAAATCCAGCATCCCATGGACCCGGATCACGGGGATCCCCGCATCCACTGTCGTCTCGAGCCTGAAGTTCACGTCCCGATGCCGTCCGTCCCCGTAAAGTCTGCCCGCTGCACTCAACCTGCCGCGAGCCTGGCACTCTCCGGCCCGCACCCCTGCGGTCGATTGTAGCGACTGCGTGGCAGTTTTCCTGCCGAAAATCAGACAGTCCGGCTAGTTCAGGACCGTCTCTTCCAGCTGACGGGCGATGGCGGCGAATTCGCCGCCCTTGAGGGCATCGTAGGCCCGCTGCTGTGCACTGGCGACCGAATCCCGGGTCCGGCGCTCCGTGACCCCTTCCGCCAGCTGCGCCAGCGCATTGTCGATGTCCACCATCAGTCGGACGACGGTCTCGTCTCCTTCATCTTTCCGCAAGTTGTAATCAGCGTGTAACGCTTCCAGGAGGCTGGCATCCAGGGCCCCTTCGGTCATCCCCAGCCGGGCATGGACACCGTAAATGTCGAGGAGATAGAGCGATGCCAGGAGGCGGTCCTTCTCCGCGACAAACTGGGCGGTGAGTCGTTCGTTCTGCTTCTTGCCTTCCGCCGATTCGAAGTCGGGACTCTTCCAGAGAAGGACCAGTTCCATGGCATAGCCCCCGACGGTCTGGGCATGTCGCAGCGCCTTTTCGCGCATCACCATGCCAGCTTCCCGATTGGCTGCCAGGAGCGCGGGATCTGGACCATCAGCCACCGTCACCGCTTCCTCAACTGGCGCATCACTGAAGACTTCAGGATCGCCTCCGGGGAGCGCGAAGAGATCAATCTCACCGTCGGCAGACTCACTCTCTGATGGCTCAGCCGGCAGTTCATCAATGATCACAAATGCGCTGTCAGCCTCGGGAGTCTCCATCGCAGCGGTTTCACCGCCACCGGGGGTCTCGAATGTGATCTCCGGATCCGTGGAAGTATCGACTGGTGAGGTCGGCGTTCCGCTGACCGGCGATGCCGCCGGTCGGGGCTGCTGATCCGAGGGCAACCGAAAGATGTCGACCCCTGCCAGCGGATCGGGCTTCGGGGCCGGTGCAATCTCCGTGACACGATCGGCCGGCTGGGACTCGGTCGGATTCCCGGGTGTAAAGAACGGCGGCGGTGTGGTGGCATCCGAGGGGACCTGCAGAATCGCTTCCGTGCCCGCCGGGGGTTCCCACAGATCCGTCTCCAGGTCCGGGGGCGGGTCCAGCGGAGTCACATCGATGGGCTTGATGGCTTCGCTGAAAACATCGCTCCAGGACTCGATGGGGGCCAGGCGGTTATCAGCGAAGCGTCGCGCCTGCTCGATCTGCGTCACGAGGCGTCCGATGACCGCGTTGCGATACAGGGAGAGGTCGAGGGCGAACTGGTCCTGGGGGAGCCCCAGACGTGCGGCATCGGCCATCGCCCGGTCATAGCGATCGAAGAGATCGAAGAAGTAATTCGCTGGGGTCAGCCCGTTACTGGCGGAGTAGCCGTAGTGCGCCAGATGCGTATAGAGATAGCGACCGGGGTCCTTGGGATCGGTGATCGAAGCCCCCTGGAGGAAGCGTGTCGCGAAGGCTTCCTGCGACTCCGCCTGCTTCGGGTCCGGCAGGTAGACCTCGTTGTAGTACCGGCCGAACATGACCCGGGCTTCCTGGTTATCCCACCAGAGGGCCATGGTCCGGGCGGCCTGGAGCGCCTGCCGCGCTTCAGCGAGGGGGGCGAGGTCGACCGGCGAGGTGGGAGCGAGAATCAGATCGGCGGCCCCGAGGCGGTCGCCCCGCTCCCAGGCTCGCTGAATTGTCACCAGGCGCTGGACCGCGAGGGCGTAATCCCCAAGTTCAGCATCCGGGGTGAGGTCCGGGACAAAGACTTCGAGAAAGCGCTCGACCCGTTGTGGCGTGGGCGACTGCCAGGCATCGCCCTCCTGTGCCCGGACACCTGGACTGAGCACCAGCCAGGCGGCCAGCGCTCCCATCACGATCGCCGATGTCCGTTGCATGTCGCGCCTCCCCTGGTATACCCATCGCGGCCCGGGTCATCCAGGCGCGGTCTTTCTGGTCCAACCTGAGATTGTAACGGGGTGCAGCAGGTTCGACAGTGCCCTTATGCCACTCGGACAGTCCGGACAGGCTCGATGAGGCGGTGCCGGACCAGATATTCCCGGATTTCAGGGATGGTCATGGGAGGGAGTTGCTGGGTCGAGAGGGGCACCGGAGTCCCTGTAGCCCCCGGAACGCCCCAGGGACGCACGATGTACATCTGGTCGGCTTCCTCGGCCACCAGGGCTTCTTCCGGGGTCATCAGCTCTTCGTGGAGCTTTTCGCCGGGACGGATCCCGGTGGTGACGATGGGAATGTCCATGCCTGGCGCGAGGAGGTCGAGGACCGCCCGGGCCAGGTCCATCACCCGCATGACCGGCATCTTGAGGATAAAGGTCTCCCCCCCCTGCGCCTGGACGGCGGCATCCAGCACCAGACTCACGGCCTGGGGAATCGTCATGAAAAATCGGACCATCCCGGCATCGGTCACTGTCAGGGGGCCGCCGCGACGTGTCTGCTCAACAAACAGAGGGAGAACACTGCCGTTGGAGCCAATGACATTGCCGAAACGGACATTGGCGCAGATAGTGGGATGGGGGCCCTTGTAGAGAGTCGCAGCAGCCACCAGCTTTTCCGCCAGGAGCTTGGTCGCTCCCATCGTATTGATGGGCGACACCGACTTGTCGGTATTGATCGCGATCAGCCGCTCCACGTCATGGTCCAGGGCCGCCTCGATCAGGTGCTGGGTCCCCAGGACATTGGTCTTGACCGCCTCGAAGGGGTTGTACTCGCACAGCGGTACATGCTTCAGAGCGGCGGCATGGAACACCACCTGGACTCCCTCCACTGCCCGCACCAGTCGATCCTTGTCCCGGATGTCGCCCAACAGGAACCGGACATTGGGATGGTGCTGCAGCTGCTGCCACATCGCGAACTGGTTGTTTTCGTTGCGCGACAGAATCCGGACCGCCGCTGGCTCGCAGGCCAGGACCTGCTGCACGATCTCCCGTCCGATGGACCCGGTGCCCCCGGTGACGAGGATAGTTTTGCCGCGAAAGGTGTCGCAGTACGACTGTGCGTGGGGCATAGTGGCCCGGTTATCGGCAGCGTGGTAGCGTTTTGTAGCCCCTAGCCTGAGTCTCCAGATCGCCGCAGTCTTCAGTCTCCCCACAGGGAAGGTGGAATCAATGTCTCTCAAAGCCCTGTCAACCGCGAAAATCGAAGCAACTTTCGGCAAGTTCACCTACTCCCCCGCTCCTACAGCGGGACACATCGTGATTGATCCTGTGTGGGTCAAAGAGCAGATTGTCAGCCCGGTCCCAGCCCTGAAGCACTTCACCGGGGAACGACGCTGTCATCGACGCATCGCGCCCTTCCTGCAGGCGGCGTTTGAGGAAATCGCCCGTCAGGGACTCACCGGACGAGTCCTCACCTGGGGCGGCTCCTTCGTCCCCCGTCATAAGAACCACGATCCCAAACGGAGCCTGTCGTCCCACAGCTGGGGAATCGCCTGCGACATCAACGCCCAGTGGAATGGCTACGGCGTCACGCCCCCGCCCATCGGCGCGCATGGATCGGTCCGGGAACTGGTACCGATTCTCGAACGATACGGCTTTGCCTGGGGCGGATACTGGGATACCGCCGATGGGATGCACTTCGAGTTCGCCGACCTCACCCTGCTGGAAGCGGCTCCCCCTGCCCCCGTGCTGCTCCTCATCGATGGCACGCCCCATCCTGAGGTCCCGCTGGTCCGGGATGAGCAGCGTTTCTTCACGATCGCCGGACCGCTGGGAGCCGCACTGGGACGTCCGATGCCAGCCACCGAAGCCGGGCTGCGGGTCCCCCTCAGGGTGATCGCCGAGCTCGCGGGGTTCCGCGTGAAGTACCACCGCGACGAGGATCAGGAGCGGATCGAACTGCTGTCGGTCTGATGTCAGGACTACAGGGCCGGGACCGCAAGTGACACCAGCAAGGATGCCGGGACCGCCGCATCCGCCGGCAGGTCCGCAGGAAGCGGCTGGCCAAGCACCGCATCGAGGGCATCCGCGGGGACCTCGCCCTGGGGACGCGCAGCGTAGAGGTCTTCACGCCGTAAACGATGCCCTGCGGGCAGCGACCGTGTCAGGTATAGCCCCGGACGTCCTGCGGTGCGCAGCCCGGTCTCCCGGCCCTTCGCCTCCTTGACGCCATCCCCCCGCATCTGCCAGAGGAGGGGTGTGGCCTCGACCAGCTCCTGCAGCATGGCGGGGTCGGCGGACCCGGCCTGGTCCGGCCCCGGGAGTTCGCGATCGAGGGTGAAATGCTTTTCGATGAGGCAGGCACCCATCGCGATCGCCGCGAACGCGGCGAGGTTGCCGGTCCAGTGGTCGCTGAATCCTATGGGCCAGGAGAACTCCGCGGCGAGCGTCCGCAGCGCCAGCAAATTGACCTCTTCCGCTTCGGGCGGGTACTGCGTGATGCAATGCAGCAACACGATGCCCGGACAGCCCCCGGCTTCCAGCCGTCCGACCCCATACGCCACTTCGTCCAGCGTCGTCATGCCCGTGGAGAGAATCACCGGCTTGCCGGTCGCCGCCACTGCATCCAGCAGGAGCGGATTGGTGCAGTCGCTCGAAGCGATCTTGAATGCCGGCACCTGCAGGACATCGTTGAGAAATGCCACCCAGTCGACACCGAAGGGTGTACAGAGAAAGGGGATCCCCTCAGCGATCGCCACCTGATGCAACGCCTGGAAGTCAGACTCGGTGAGGGCCCATTCCTGGAACATCTCGACTGCGACCGGATTCGCCACAGGATTGAAGAGCCGTGAGGGGGTAAACGCCTGGAACTTCACGGCATCCGCGCCTGCTTTCCGGCCAGCCCGGATCATGGCCCCTCCCAGATGGGGGTCGCCGTTATGGTTGATGCCGATTTCTGCCAGGATCAGGGGGCGATGGCCGGGGCCTACGGGCTGACCGGCGATGGTGACAGATCGGGGAGTGCGGTCCATGCGGACTCCTTGAGGGACTGAATGGTGGAGGCGAGATGCTGTTCCGGGGGCTGGTTCCGGGTATGTCGGCTGGCTAATTCGCGAAGGGCGGTCCAGGCAAAGGCTGCCGGTGCGATCGGTTCCTCGGGGAGGAGGTTGGCGATCCAGCGGTAGTCGTCGGGGGTGTCTACGGTGAGGCGGAGGTCCGGGAGTCGGTACTCCACCGGGACCTGCCAGCGAGTGATCCGGAACTGCGCCGGACGCCGCAGGAGTCCCAGCGTGGCGTGTTCCCGTTCATCTGCTGCTTCCACCAGTTGATCCAGCCGCAACAGCGCTTCCCGCCGCACGATTTCTACGGTGGTCCCCAGGGGCGCTCCTTCGATGGAGCAGTAGTCGGCATCGGCAGCGACAGCCGCTGCGAGCGCTGATTGGATGAACTCCGGTAGCACGAAGGGGTTATCGGCGGTGGCTCGCAGGACCCACTCGACCCCCTTGCAGGACTCCGCCGCCAGCACCAGCCGTCGCAGCACATCCGCTTCCGGTCCCCTGACACAGTCCCCCGCGAGGTACTCCGACAGGGGATCGTCTGTCGCACTGTCAGGGATACAGGGGATGACCGAGACGACGGTCGCGAGTCGCTGGATCGACCAGTCGATGAGTCGCCAGGCACCGAGGGGCAGCAGCACTTTGCCCGGGAGGCGGGAGGCATTCAGGCGCGCCTGCAGGAGGGCCACAGCGGACACGAGGAGTGTTATCGACTCATAAACGCAAAAATCGAGACCTAGCCCGCCTGATCCAGAAATCGGGCTTCCGGACTGGCCTCCGGCGCATGGTAGCCCCGACTCACCCGCAGTTGATGAATGTTCCGCAATTCGGCAGCGAGCTGCTCCTGGCGTCCGGCGAGAGCCAGGGCGATGGCCTCGTCCTGCCCCAGGATGGTCTCCATGAGGGGCAGAAGCTGCTCGCGTACGGGAGCTTCAGCCGCAGCAGCCGGGCGATTCTCGTCCCGCATCCAGAGGTGCCGCTCCTGGAGCAATGTGAGGGCGGCTTCGAGCGACTCCGGGTCCGCCGCCATCGCGGCGAGGATCTGCTCATTCAGGGTCAGGATTTGCCGGTAAAAAAGGAGCGGCTCGGCGGCCATGGGGGAGGTCCTCGGCGGTCAGCCAGCGATGTTGATGTGTCGACGCGGCTCGGCTGCTGCGGGCTCGCTGTCAGCAACAGGAAGGACCGGGGGTTCCGTACGGGATTTGCCGATCACTTCTTCCCAGAGGTCCCGGACCTGTTCGGCGATCCGCTGCGCTTCCTCAAAGCGGGCGTCATCCTTGCGGATGTTGGCATCCAGCAGGATGTCGTAGACCAGATAGTAGATCCCCTGCAGATGCGGCACATAGTCCCCCGCTTCGGGATCGAGGGCGATGAGGAGCTCCAGATAGATGTTTTGCGCCTTGATGGTGGCGTTGTGGCAGGTATCGAGCGCGCCTTCCGCCAGAGCTTTGCGGGCCTGGTGAATGAATCCGACCGCGCCATGCAGCAGCGCCTGAAGCTTGCGCTCCGGAGTCGCGGCGTTGATGGACTGCTCCATGTAGGTTTGCTTGACGTCCATAAGCGCGCTGTTACGCCTCCTTCGCACTGACCACCGAGGATTCGACCAGGACCTGCCGGGCCTGACGGACTGCCGACTGCAGGGCCGGACGGAGCCGCATCATCGCCTGTACCACACTGGCGTAGAGCTTCAGGTACGCCTCCAGCGCTTCCATGTAGACGTTGAAATTTGCCTGCTTGCCGCCGAGCGCCGCCTGCGCGTTGAGGAAGCTCTTGATGCCGGTCTGATTCGCCATCTCCAGCAACGTGGTCGCAAACCCATGCTTAAAAAGGCGCTTGCGCATGGCATCGGCGGCATGGAGTCGCTCAGCAGCGAGCCCCTCGGGCAGTCGCCCCAGGGTATGCATCGTGCGATACCACTCCGTGAGGTCGTTGAACGCCTGCCGGGCTTCGCGATCCAGGGACTCGAAGTCCGCCTGCAACTGATCTAACGACGCCATAAAACGTGGGAGGTCCCGCGTCTGCGGCTCACGACGGGCGGCGGCCAGGCGCTCCCAGACATCCAGCGGCTGCGTGCAGTATTCGCCTGCGACATCGCTGAAGTCGCGGACCTGGACCCCTTCTTTCAGGATGCCGCCGCCGGTGGCGTTGATGACTGTGATGTCGGGTGACGTATGGGCGATTTCCCGGACAAACCAGCGGTGGTAGGCGAACATCTGCCGGTTGGTCTGCACCGGCTGACCATAAATGTCGGTCAGGGTCATCAGCCGGCTGTCGTTAAGTCGCGCGGCCTGGGCTTCAGCGGTCATTTCATGGCCCAGTTCCGTCTCAAAGTAGGTCCCGGGGACGTAGGTACGCCCACCCGGGAACGAGAGGTCCTGCCCGAGGAAGATGATGGGATTCCCCCCGACTCGCCGGGCCAGGTCAAAGACCATCGTAGCCACTGAGCCCCAGCACAGGACCTGCCCCATTTCCCCGAGTTCCTGCTCGATCCAGTTCATCAGGCGGTCGCGGAACGAGGCAATAAAGAGCCGGTCGCCATACTCCGCCAGCGAGGCGGGATAGGTCATCGGTTCGGCGCAGAGGTAGGAAGGCACCTGGCTGGCGAGTCCGGCGATGTGCCGGTGGTTCGCTTCCTGGGGGTCGCCAGCGCAGATCAGATGCGGGGTGATGCCCGCATTGAGCAGCGGCCTCAGAGCGGTGTCGCAGGCGATGATCAGACAGCGGTCCTGCACCTGACGCAGGGTCGGTAGGGTCTGCTCCAGGCTCGGACCAGCCGCAACACAGACTACCGGCACGTTCCCAAAGCGATCAAAGAGCGTATTGACTCCTGGACTTCGGACCAGATGCGGCACGCTCTGTAACGTGTTGCTCAGGTACACATGCGCCATCACCATCAGGGTCTGCAGGTTCCCCGCGACCGTGTGCATGTAGCCCCGGATCTGATCCATGAGCTGTGCGGCGAAACCTTCTGGAAGACGACGATCAACATTGGGCGATGACACAAAGGCGATGCCGCTGGCATGGACCATCGAAAAGCGGGTCGCCCAGGTGGAGAAAGCCTGCTCCTGGGTCGGACGAACCAGCAGCGTGACCCGGGGATCCCCCAGCAATGCTGCGAGAGGGCGATCCATCAGTGCCAGGCGGGCGCAGAGGAAGTCCGGCTCGATGATGAGGAGTTGTCCATCCGAAGGAAGCGCGGCCAGCGCCGCTTCCGCGACATACCCCAGGCCGAGACCGAACACGACCGCGTTGCCCCGGCGTGCGACTTCCGCCGCCTCGACGAGGTCACGAGCTTCAGCACCAGGGTCGTACTTCGAGTGGAGCCAGAGCTGGGCAGCGTCTGAACGGGCCTGGAGGGTGAGGTCGCCGGACCGGGCCGGCTCGATGAAGTATTGCCAGCCCCGGAGCCCCGCCGGTTGTTGCTGGAGTCCCAGTTGCTCCGCGAGGGCGAAGTCGTGGGCTGCGAGCGCTCGCAGATTCGCGGTGAGCAGGTCGGTGGGCTGCTCCACCATCAGCTGCGCGTTCATAGCCCCTCCCTGGGCGACCGGGGGACCGATCAGTTGACCGGCGGATCCCCCGATGACTTTTTGCTTCCCGGACGCGGGACCTGCCACGCGTCATCCAGGTCATCGATGCTGACTTCTGTGATGCCATCGGTGTCGGCATGGGTCTGTCCGGTGTGGGTCCGGAAGGTCCGGGGGGCCACCTCGGCATCCGACAGCTGCTGGTCCGGGGACTCATCGAACTCGTCCCCGTCCTCATCGCTCTCCAGCAGGGCCTCGGACCAGGCTCCCTGTGCCGCCCCTTCCTGTCGCTCCCGGGCACGGCGTGCGATCTCTTCCCGGTACTCCGGTACCGCCTTCATGGCCGAGTCCAGCAGCAAAGGCATCACGGCGATGAACTGATAGACCAGTGGCGAGAGGTCGTAGGCCGCCACTTCGCCGGCAGCGGACCAGTCTTCATTTTCGGCAGCCGTCAGGAGTGCTTCGGCCTGCTCCTGCAACCGTTGCTGCAATCTGGCGACACTTCCCCCTTCATCGGACTCCAGCAGGACCCGGGCGAAGTCCAGTTGCAGGACCGTCCGGACCCCCTCGAGCATGGCCAGGAAGTGCTGCAGCAGTTCCATGCAGGCATCGAGCCCTTCCAGGCCCTCGTCGAGTTCCCCCTTACGGATCTGCGCTGCGCTGAACTCCAGTGCCCGGGAGAGCTCCGGCAGGTAGTCGGTGGAATGGAGCAGGCTGTCGATGGCGAGTGCCCGGGGCTCCGCAGTCTGGAGTTCCAGACGTCCAACATTCTCCAGGGCGAAGCCGTAGAGCAGTTCTTCCTGCTCCATCGACAGGGGCTCCTCATTGAGCTGCAGGCTGGTGACCACGCGCCCACCCGGCACGAGTTCCCGCTCAATGCGCTCCATGAGTTCGCCGAAGCTGGTAAGTCCCTCCAGCAGGACCTCCCGCACCTGGCCATCGATGGTGACCTGCATGGTCGTCCGTTCGGTCCTTTGCTCGTCAGGCGCAGCAGCGCCCTGATCCGTGGCCATGAGCGGCCACCTCCCGGGAGTTGTCGGCAGCACGGCTGCCGTCTTGAGCGACAGCCCATTATGACGCCGCTCGCTAGCGGGCTACGCTGATCCCTGACCCGGTCCCCTGCTGTTGCGCGCCGAGTCTGGCGGTCAGGAACTGACTGTCCCGCTGGAGCCGCGACAGCGCTCGCTCCACCTCCACGAACTGCTGCCGGATGCGGGCTTCGTAATCGGCCAGCCGCTCCTCAGCCCGACTCAACTCGGACCCCAATTCGGCGAGGCGCTGGTCCAGCACGCCGCCGGTGGTGATCTGCCGGTTAATGAGCCCGTTCAGACCGGTGAACTCTTTGAGGCTGTTCTCCAGACGACGTGCAATCCCTGCGGCAGCCTGGGCATCAGCCCCGAAAGTCGAGCCGCTGCTCAGGCCGATGGTGTCCTGCAAACTGGCGCCGGCGTTGAGGTCCTGAATGGTGATGAGGGCTTTGCCGACCGTCTCGGTCCGGCTGAACTCCAGCCGCCCGGCGCTGTTGAGTCGAACGCCAATTTTGTCCGTGAGCCCCGCCTGTCCCAGGGCCGTGGTGATGCGATTGACCAGTTCGGCGCTGGTGTAGTACCCGGCATCAAGGGTGATGGTGGCGACATTGAGGGCATCGCCCACCGAGAACGAGAGGCGGCTGCCGAGGGTCAGTCCGAAATTCAGGTTGTTCTGGCTGGCGATGACGACTTTGGATTCCTGCGGATTGCCGAACAGCTGCTGCACGTCATTGGCACGATCTGTCAGCGACTCCCGCAGGGTCGCGTTGCTCTGCAGAGCCGTGAGAATCTCGTCGGGGTCCGTGGTGTCGGCCACCAGCCAGCCCTTTTGCAACTGGTCGTTCAGCACGCTGGTCCCGACACTTCCGGTATTCAGTCCCAGAGCACCCAGTCGATTCAGTGCGGAAGTCACCGACACCACCGGCTCCAGGATCGCCCGGCGACTCTGGGTGACCGCCCGACGAATCGTCTGATCCCGATAAATGAGATCCCGCGTCAGCAGGGCTTCCCGTCGTGATTCGTATTCATCGATTTCCGCGAAGGTCAGGCTCTGCCGCTGGCGCTCCGTCAGTTCCCGGGTCTGTTCCACCTCATCATCGTTCAGCGGCCGGGGATTCAGCAGCAGCAGGGTCTCGTTGTAGCTCACCACGAAATCCCGAATTGCGAGCAGCGACTTCTCGGTATCAACCGTGATGTCGATGGCGACCGGGTCGGCACTGACACCAGTCAGATCCAGGGTGACATCGGGGAGAACATCCTTGATGGTGTTGGTGTTCCGGGTGTAGCTGACCCCATCCAGGGTGAACTCGGCACTCCGACGCGGCGTACCGATGGTCGTGGTTACGGTCGGCGTGTTGGTCAGTCGCAGCGCAGCGAGGATGTTGGACGAGTCGGTCACGGCTCCGACCGTGATGCCGGTGGCGGTCGTGGACTCATCCAGCTTCTGCACCAGGCTGAGACGGTCCGTGACCGGGTCATAAGCGGCGGTGACTCCTGCCGGACTGTTGTTGATTTTCGTGATCAGCGACTGCAGCGTATCGACCCCAGAATCTACGGTCAGCGTGACACCGTTGATCGTGAATGTGCCGCTGGTGGGGGTGATGCTGAGATTTGATCCCGAAAGCGGGCTGGTGAGCGAAACAGTCCCGGCATCCGCGCCGGGAATCGAAGTGCCGCCGGCAGCTTCCAGCAGTCCGGCGATCCGCAGGAAATTCGACGTGTCGCCAGGCCCACCGAGGCGGATGCTCCCCTGCCCCGGCGTCGCGTTTTCCAGCGTGATGCGATCCAGCGCTTCGTCGTAGCGCGCGATGACTCCAGCCCCAGAGCTGTTGATCAGTCCCAGAACGCTGATCACGGTCTGGGTCGCGCTGGTGATGGCGATCACTTTTCCATTGATGGTGAACGTGCCGTCAATGTGGTCAATGGCGTTGGTCGATGAGGACTCGACGGTTTGTGCGAACCCGGCATTGATGAGCCCTCGACCGATATCCAGGGGGGGCGTAGTGGTATTCGTCGACGCGCTGATCCCCGCCTGCCCCAGAATCGCGGCTTTCGTGGCGGGGGCCTGATTCAGTTCGCTGCTCTCGACGGTCCGGATCTGGGCGACCCCGGCGCTAAACGTGTTCCCCCCCACGCCATTGATCGTGATGCCAGGGATCAGTGTCGTGATGGCGGTCCCTTCCGCCTGACTGATGACCGTGCGCTGTTCGGGGCCGCCATTCTCAGGAGTAAAGACCGACACTGCCGTGACATCAGCCGCCAGGGTCGTGGCGTTAGTGGTGGTGACATCGGTGTCGATGCCAGCGGTGGGATCAAGCAGCGTCTCAAGGATGCCCCCAGCCACATCGGTGAAGCGGAGATTTTCTCCCCCCCGGTTACTGCTGATTCTCAGAAAGACGCCACCGCCACCATCGTCCACGAGGGTCGCGGTCACCGAAGGGACCTGCCCATTGATCGCCGCGACCAGGTCCTGGACGCTGCTTTGCTCGGTGAGTCCGAGGATCACGACAGGCGAGGCTCCGCCGGTCCCGGCATCGCGGTCGATGGTGAATCGATTCCAGGTCGTGAGGCCGGGAATGGACCCCAGACGATCCTGTGGCTGGAGGGAGACGGTCCCGGTGACGGAACCTGCGAGGCCTTCGGAGAAGGTCAGCCGATGGCTCCCCCGGGCAGGGACCGAGAAGGCGGTACTGGTCGCAAGCTGGCGGGTTTCGGCAGCACCGGTCACCGAGCGGAACATCACCGGCAAAGTCAGGGTGTTCCCGGTCGGGCCACCGTTGTTGAAGGTCAACCCGAGGCGGGTCTGGCTGGGACCAGCGACCGCATCTGTGACCACGAGCTTGCCGTTTTCGATGGTGGCGAGGGCAGTCCCGGCGTACGCCGTGTTAATCGCTGCCACCAGATCGTTCAGCGTATGCCCGGCCCCATAGGTGTAGTTCGTGGTGACCAGCGT
The DNA here is from genome assembly GCA_022072165.1 of bacterium. Classification (NCBI taxonomy): domain Bacteria; species bacterium. The sequence goes on from JAJVIF010000001.1 coordinate 1,539,211, forward strand.
GCCATCGGGCTGGGTGACATTGAGCGTAATGGAATCCAGGCCATCATCCAGCGACGCGCCGGTGAGCTGATCGAGATTGTTCAGAGGTGTGGTGCCATCGGCGACGACGGCGCTGTTGCCCGTCGTGAAGGTCACGGTCCCGGTCAGTTCCTGCGCGACTGCTGCGCCGCTTGCCTGGGTGGTCCCGAGGCCAATCGTGAAAGTCGAGCCTGAGAAGTCCGCGTCATTGAAGGTGAGTCCGCTCAAGGCGAAGTTCCCTGGCTGCGTGATGTCAGTTTCGGTCAGGACCAGTTCGCCCCGGGAGCCGAGCGTCACCTGCACTTCACCACCAAAGGCCGACTGGATCGTCTGCGTCAGTCGCTGGAGGGTATCGGTGCCGTTTCCCGCGAAAGTGAATGTGGCATTCACCGGTGTGCCATCTTTGCGGGAGCCAGCGATCGTGATGGTGTCACCGGCGGTGACCTGTGCAGCGCCGCGCCCTGCCTGCAGGGTCTGGGTGAGCAGGTCGGTGGCTACCGCCCGGGTCCCGCTGAGCTGCTCGCTGCTGACCTGGATGTTGGAAATCCCGGCAGTGTTCCCCTGGGCGAGGAGCGCCGCCGCCCGGTCGAAGCTCCTGTCTGCAAGTCCGCTGACCGCCCGGGCACCCTGTGCCAGTTGTGACACGGTCAGAATCGACTTCCCCGCCGTGGCGTTCAGCCCGGCGGTGATCCGCGCAATCGCTGGATTCGAAACCGCTGCTTTTTTGCTGAGGTAGGTCGACTCAAGGCGGAGGGCCAGACTGGTCCGTTGCAGCGACAGGAGCTGTGTATTCGCCAGCTGCAGCGTGGACTTCTGTTGCCTTGCCTGCGTGATCCGGGTCCCCAGAGCCGTGACCGGGAAGCGTCGGGCATCCACGATGGCGCTGACGATGGAGTTGGTGTCGATGCCGGAGGCGAGTCCGCCGAAGGTGACCGGCCCAAAGTTGACCATGGGCGATGCGCTCCTGTGATGGGCTAACGGTCTCTATCGGCAGTGGCTGCAAAAGCTGGAGCACCGGGAGTGCCGTGCTTTGGGTATAAGTCAAAAGCCGGCCCGGAGCGCGTCCGGACCGGCCAGCACAGAGACAGGTCTAGGGGACTGCCGCGAGACTAGCCCCGAAATAACTGGAGGACGTTCTGCGGGAGCTGGTTGGCCTGCGCCAGGATGGCGGTGCCCGCCTGCAGGAGGATCTGCGACCGCGTGAACGCGATGGTCTCCTCCGCGATGTTGAGATCCCGAATCCCCGACTCCGAAGAGGCGAGATTCTGCCGGGTGATGTCGAGGTTCCGGATGGTGCTCTCCAGGCGGTTTTGCACCGACCCCAGGTTGGACCGGAGGCTGGAGACCTTGTCGATGGCGACATCTACCGACGTGATCGCGGCCTGGGCGCTGGCGGAGTTCGCCAGGATCAGGCCCCGAATCCCCAGGCTGTCCGAGGAGACCCCGGATATCGCCAGCGTAAGATCCTGCCCCTGATTCGCGCCAATCTGGAAGTTGATGGCGTTGGGCACCAGGTGGAGGAAAGTGGTCCCGATGAAGTCGGAAGTCACCGAGATCGTGGGCTTGGCCAGGGGGTCGAGGTTAATCGGCCCGCGGGTGTCATTCGCCCCCGGTCCGGGGACCGGGTCGAGCTTGAAGCCCTGATTGGTGTTGAACTTCAGTTCCACGCCCCGAATGACGCCGCGAACAGTGCCATCCTGGGTGATGGTCTCGTCGATCAGCGCCCCGGTCTCGATATTCACGACACTGACTTTGAAGGTCGCCAGCTTGCTGTTCTGGATGGTGAAGAGCGACAGCGCGTTGATGGTCTTCTCATCGCCGATGAAGGCGAGTTCCGCGCCGGGCACCGGACTGGTGATGGAGATGGTTCCCTTCGCCGGACCGATGAGGTTGAAGTTCACCAGGTTCGGGAAGTTGCCACCCGCCAGCGTGTCCTCGAGGTTGAGGTCCGAGGTCCGGTTGGGATCGGCGATGGCGAGCGACAGCTTGCCGACCAGGTCCTGCACGGTGTCCGTGGCGTTGAGGAAGATCGTGGTGCGCCGTCCGGACCCCGGCACGGCCAGTCCGATTTCCACGGTGTCGCGTCCCAGGAAGACATTCTCTGCCTGGAAGCGGCTGATGGACCGGAGCTGCGTGTCGAGCTGGGCCACCAGCACGTTGTTGGTCGACGTGTGGAAGATCGCGGTCTCGCCCGCTTCCAGGATGGCATCGAAGCTGATGCGCAGCCCCTGGAGGGTATCGAGATTCAGTGCGGCGGCCGTACCGGCGCGTCCGATAGAGCCGGTGCCGGACACCGAGCCCGTATCGAGGTTTGTCACCCGGTAGGTGCGATTGGACAGCGCAGACACCCGGAAGGTGTAGCTGCCGGACACCGCCGACACCTGCACGATCCGGCCATACTGCGCGAACTCGTTCTGCCCCGCCTTGTTGAAAACGATCTCATCGGTGCCGGTGGAAACACTGGCATCGAAGCGGACATCGATTTCACCCGTGGTGCTGTCGCCGAGCGTGAAGATGCCGCCCGCGACGTTCTCAATGATCCGGTTGCCGTTGGCGGTGATCGCCACCGACGCGGCATCGATGAAGGCTCGGGTGATGTCTGCCGCGCCCGCTGCGACCGAGAAAGCGGAGAAGCCGAGGTCGAGCTGGGAGCCGGAAGTATCGACATCTTCCAGGCCGAAGAACGAGAGCGCGATGCTCTGTCCCGCCGCGATCGAAACGGCCAGTTGCCCGGTGCCGGTCACACTGAACGCGCCGTTGGCACCAATGGAGAAGGCGATGCTCAGGAAGGCGGCCACACTGGAAAGCGTCGTACCCGCGGTGATCAACAGCGCGGCATCGACAGTCGAGCCGTTCACACGCTCGCCGCGGACCCGCAGACGGTCTACACCGAGGGTCAGCTCCTTGGCGTTGAAAGTCCCCGCCAGGTCGTCCGCAGCAACAGCCACAGAGGTCCCCAGCACCGAGATAGTCGCGCTGCCATAGGAGACCAGGAGGCGGCCATTGGTGGTAGTGCTCTGGATTTCCAGCTCATCAATGCCGATCTGGGAGCCGGTGGCGTTCCGGAAGGAGGCATTGTTGAGGTAGGTGGTCAGCCCGTTGAACGACCCGACCCGATCCTCAGTGGCGATGGTGTTGAACTGGTCGGTCTTGTAGGTCGCCAGTTCCGGCGGCGCCAGCAGGGTAGTCCGGATCTGGAAGTTGCCACCTTTGCCAACATTCCCCAGGATGTTGACCTGGACAGTCGAGGGGTCATCCAGGGAGTAGAGGGCCGCAGCGGACCCATCGAGGAGCCGCTTGGTGTTGAACTCCGTGGTCCGGGCGATCCGGTCGACCTCGTCGATCAGCTGGTCCACTTCCTTCTGGATTTCGAGGCGGTCGCTGGAGGTGAGGACTCCGTTCGCCGCCTGGATCGCCAGTTCGCGGATCCGTTGCAGGATCGTGTTGGTCTCGGCCAGCGCCCCTTCCGCCGTCTGGAGGAGGCTGATCCCCTCCGAGGCATTCTGGGACGCCCGGGCGAGTCCCCGGACCTGCGCCCGCAGGCGCTCCGAAATCGTGAGACCGGCGGCGTCATCCGCCGCCCGGTTGATTCGCAAGCCGGTGGAGAGTCGTTCGACGGATCGCTCCAGGTGCCGGCTGGTCTGCGCCAGACTGCGGGTCGCATTCAGCGCAATGATGTTCTGATTGATCTGCAGGACACCCACGTCGGTGATTCCTCCATGAATACCGTGTTGGTGATGGGCCCCGGGGAAAATGCAACGACGGCGAGCGGCTGACCTGGGCTTCAGTCCGACTCCGTCGGCGCAGGAAGCCTGGCAGCGCTCACCGGCGACTGCGCGGGGCGCGGTACTGGCCCTCGCGTTGCCATCCCTGACAACGCGACGGATGTCCCGCAAGGTGGGGTGCCCTCCTGGCAGCCGCATCCTAGCAGGGGACCGGGAACTGCTCCGGTCCGTTCCCCGGTATCGGCAGCCAGCCGAGGGCCTTGAGCCAGGAAATGAAGAAAGGTGGGGCTGGCACTCGAACAGCCACTGGCGGTCACACTGCGTCTTCAGGGCGTTCAAACTGAAACTGCGATGTAAGAAAATTTACTGAATCTCATGCCGAAACCCCTTGACGCGGCCTTAACGAGACGGCATATTGACGCCAGTTGTTATTTCCAGTGCATCTAGGAGGCCTGCCATGTTGTTCAGAGTGTTCCTCGTGATCCTCTGTACGCTGGGTTTCTCAGGATCGACTCTCGCGCCCGCCCAGGCGGCGGACTGCTGTTGTTACCGGACCAGTGTCGTGCTGTGGGAGGACTGGTGGTATTGCCAGGTGGACTGCACACAGCAGGACCCCGCAGAGCTGTGCAAAATCAGGAAGCGCTGCCAGGGCTATACCGTCTCAGGAAAGTGCAAAACGAGCTGGTTCAGTTGCCTGGGGCACACGATGCTCTCGTGCGGATCAGCACCGGTCACCGGACAAGTCACCTGTGAGTATGAACTGGTGAATCCGGAAGATCCCAACTGTGTTGCAGACCCGGAGCAGATCGCGCTCTGCATCAACATCGACTGCCCAACTGCACCGCCGCCAGGCGAGTACCACTGCAATCTGGGCGGACCCTGCTGTGACACAAGTGGTAACTGCTCATGAAGCCCGAGCGTACCGTTGTCGCACATCTGTTCAATCGGAAGGAGAGTCCTGAATTGCGTACCCTGATCCTGTTCGTTTTGTGTCTGGTGTTCGCGGGGTGCTCGGCGAAGCGCACCAACAACACCACGACATCGCAGGATGTTATCGCTGCACCAAACCATGCCCTGACTCTGGTGCAGCAGTTCACGCCGGCTGATGAAGAGGCTCAGTGGTACCTCGCGGGGGACCCCCGGGCCATCGCGTTTGTACAGAGCAGCCGGATGAGCAGTGCTTTCGAATGGGCCATCACTGGCTACCTGCGGGCGTATGGGCATCTGCCAGCCACTGTGGATGATCTGCTGGAGAGTGGCCTGGTGCTCTTCACACCGACTCGCCCGGATGGCACCCCGTATCCGTTCCAGGTGGTCCAGACGCTGCCCGAAGAGCCATCGACCGAAGCAGTACTGCTTGCCAAGGAAGGGGCGATCCTGCGGGGATGGTTACCTCCCGTCGATGCCAGCGTGAAGGCACGCCGCATCTATGTCAATCTGGATAAGCGCTACCAGATGTACAACTCGCGGCAGACGGTCATGCCGACCGTACCGCAGGCTGTCCTCGCGAATCGGGTCGCGCAGCAGGCATCCATCGGGGGCCTCTCACCAGGTGCCTTCGCCAACCAGTTCCTGCATCAGTCGGATGGACTGGAGGAGCAACGGGCGGTCGCGCTGCTGGCTGCGAGCATCGGACTGATGAGCATGGATGCGCAGGCCCGGGGTCGGGTGGCGACCTCGCTGGAAGCCGTCCTGCAGGCGCATCGTCTCGCGTTTCGCGATGTCGCGACCGTCACCGGAAATGTCGATCTGCTGGACTATCCTCTGGGAGTGCAATTGCGGACCTCGACAGACCGGAATCTGCTCCAGATCGCCATCAAGCCGAGTATCGAGGGACTGGATTACCAGTTGCTGAAGTTCATGCCGGATTACTCACTTGGGCGCGTCACGAAGCTGGATTTGTCAGGCGATGTCGCACCGCAGGAGGCCGGGTGTCACGACCTGGTCGCGACCCTCGTGCTGCAGTAGTTTCCCCCAGAGCGAGAGGTGTGACGGGGAAGTGGCCGAGCCCGGGAGTCCGCTCCCGGGCTCGCGTGTTGCTGGAGGGGGAATGAGCCAGCTTCCTGTGCAGTCACAGGCTGCAAATTACCCAGGAAAGCCGACTTACTTAGTTGACAAGAGAGAGAGAGAGAGAGAGAGAATATCTCCACTCATAGAACGTCGAGCGTAGGAGGTCTTACAGGATGCGCGCGTACTTCGCTTTGCTGAGCACGCTGATGGTTCTCTTCCTTTTCGCCATTCCTTCTGAAGCTTCGCAGCAGTGTTGCTGCTACAGAATTGTGAGCTTTAGCTGGATTGGCCTAAACGTATGCGACGTTGACTGTACTGAAGCTGACCCCCCAGAGCTTTGTGAAGTGGAAAAGTACTGTTGGGGGACCAACGTCAACGGCAAGTGCAAGAGCCACTCTGGGTCTTGCGGAATTGGGAACTGGACGCCTACGAACTGTGGTTCGACAGGGCAGTATGGTTCCTATACGTGCACACTCACACCAACTAATCCCAACGACCCGGCCTGCTTCGATACGGAAGAGGAACTACGCCTCTGTATTGAAGTAAACTGCTTACCGGACCCCAATCCCACCTCATACACCTGCCCGCTGGGTGGCACCTGCTGTCACGCAAACGGGAACTGCAAATAGCCCACTCTTTTACTCAAGACTGGAGGTCTTCGCCATGAAGTTCACCCCGATTCTCCTGATCTGCGGCGTCGTGTTGATGGGCTGTCAGCAGGCCCGCGAGCAAGCTGCACCCGCGGCACCAAAGGAACCCACCGCCGCACCCGTTGCACAGGGTTTTGAGCCTTCCAATGCCATCTCTCGAGGATTGCTGGCAGGCGATATGGCCAGCCGGCAGACGGTTCGCACGAGTCTTCTCAAGGGCGAGTTGATGCACGCCGCGCTGGGGTACTACCGAATGATGGGCGAGTTGCCATCGCACGCAGCGCCACTGCTGGAGCAGGGTCTGCTGATGCACACCACCACGGACAGCAGCGGTCAGGCGATGCCCTGCCAGGCGGTCGACTCGCTGCCAACGGAGGCGGCCGCAGACCGGATGCTCCTTGCGATCGAAGGCGACCGGCTGCGGGCCTGGATCCCAGCTCTGGGAGAGGGAGCCCCTGCCCGCATTGCGGAGATTGCGATGTCCGGTCAAGTGCAGACACGGGCAGTCAGGGAGATCGGGCAACTGCCACTGCAGGATGCCGTTCTGCTAAAAGAGGAGTTGCGGCAGGCCGCCGCCGAGTCAGGCGGGCCTGCCAACGCCGGAGTGAATCAGTACATTCATCGTTCCCGGGGTGCTGCAGAGCAGCGACTGAGAGCGCTGAACTGGGCGAGCCTCGGCGTGTTGAATCGCGGCGCCGCGATCCTCGGACGCGCCCCGGAATCGTATGGGGAGGTGCTCCCCATGCTGGGACTGGCACCGTTGGGGTATCGCCTGGAAGATGGTCCAGTGAAGCTGCTGGAACAGCCGCTGGGTGTCCAGTACATCGCGACCCTGGATCGTCAGCGGGTGCTGATGTATCAGAAGCCCTCCATGCCTGCGCTGGACTACCAGATGCTGCAGTACGTCCCTGATGCGCGGACTGGGGAAGTCGCCATGTCCGAAGTGGGCGACACCATTGTTCCGGAGAGTTCAGGCTGTACCGAGGTACTGGGGACGCTGCTGTTGCCATAAGCCTGGTCCGCCATTGCTCTTCCAACGACCCTCGATGCCCGGGAGGAACCTCCCGGGCATTTCGTTTTCCCCACACACACAAAAGAGCCCCGGGACGGGAGTGACCTCCCGGACCGGGGCCTTGCGATGACTGTGCGTACCTTTACGCACTCAGGTCGGTGAGGACTCCCCGTCCCTCCGCCAGAGCGGCAGCGAGCCGCTGCGCTTCTTCGGACGGAATCTGGCGGAGCACTTCACCGGTGCGGTCGTTGATGATCCGTACTACTACCTGGCCGCTGTCCTGCACGTCGATCTGCGCTTTGATCTCGAAGAGGTCAAAGGTGAGATTGACCTTGCGGAGCGCTTCTGCCAGTTCCTGCAGCGAACGGGGCTGCGGCAGGGGTGGAGCAGAAACGGACGGCAAGACAGCCGGCGCTGGCGCGCTGGCCGCATCTGGCGGCGCAGCAGGCACAGCTGAAACGTCGGCGGACGCGATCACAGGGCGGGCCTGCTTCGCTGCCGGCGCCGGAGCCGGGCGACCCGGACCAGTGAGGGGGTCAAGAGACATCTCGCCACCTCCCTATCCCGTGTGCCGTCGCTCTTGCCATAGCCGTACGGCTACCGGAAGAGCTGCAGCGCGTTCTGCGGCAGCTGATTGGCCTGCGCCAGGACCGCCGTCCCAGCCTGCAACAGGATCTGGTTGCGGGTGAAGGCGAGGGTCTCCTCCGCGATGTTGAGGTCGCGGATGCCGGATTCCGACGCCGCCAGATTCTGTCGGGTGATCTCCAGGTTCCGGATCGTGCTCTCCAGGCGGTTCTGCACGGACCCAAGATTTGACCGGAGGCTGGAAACCTTGTCGATAGCGACATCGACCTTGGTGATCGCCGCCTGCGCGCTGTCGGTGTTCGCCAGAATCAGGCCTTTGAGGCCCAGGCTCTGGCTGGAGACGCCCGCGATGGCGAGGGTCAGATCCTGTCCCTGATTCGCGCCAATCTGGAAGTTGATGGCGTTGGGCACCAGGTGCAGGAAGTTGGTGCCGACAAAGTTCGACGAAATCGAGATCGTCGGCTTGTCGAGCGGGTCGAGGTTGATGGGGTTGCGGGTGTCGTTCTGGCCGGTACCGTTCACCGGATCGAGCTTGTACCCCTGGGTGGTGTCGAAGTTGATCTCCACGCCCCGGATGACACCCCGGACGAAGCCGTCGGTGGTCTTCAGGGACTGCACCAGGGCTCCCGACTCCACATCCACAATGCTCACCTGGTACGACGGGAGCTTGCTGTTCTGGATGGTAAAGAGGGAGAGGGCGTTGAGGGTCTTCTCATCGCCGATGAAGGCGAGTTCGGCCCCCGGCACCGGGCTGGTGATGGAGATGGTCCCCTTTGCCGGACCGGTGAGGTTGAAGTTCACCAGGTTCGGGAAGTTCCCCCCTGCGAGGGTGGCTTCGAGGTTGAGGTCGTTGGTCCGGTTCGGGTCGGCGATGGCCAGCGAAATCTTGCCGACCAGGTCCGCCACCGTATCGGTCGCGTTGAGATAGATGGTGGTGCGGCGTCCCTGACCGGGGACCGCGAGTCCGATTTCCACGGTATCGCGCCCGGTGAAGACCCCTTCCGCCTGGAAGCGGCTGATGGACTTCAGCTGGGTGTCGAGCTGGGCGACCAGCACGTTGTTGGTGGAGGTGTGGAAGATCGCGGACTCGCCCGCCTCCAGGATGGCATCGAAGCTGAGGCGCAGGCCCTGCAGCGTGTCGAGACCCAGCGATGCGGCAGTCCCGGCCCGTCCGATGGACCCGGTCCCGGAGACCGAGCCGGTGTCGAGGTTCGTCACGCGGTAGGTCCGGTTCGAGAGCGCCGAAATCCGGAAGGTGTAGCTCCCGGAGACCGCCGACACCTGGACCAGCGTGCCGTATTGCGCAAACTCGTTCTGTCCCAGCGTGTTGAAGACCAGTTCGTCGGTGCCGGTGGTGACATCGGCGCTGAAGCGGATGTCGATCTCGCCCGTCGAGCTGTTGCCCAGGGTGAAGATGCCGCCGGTGACGTTCTCAATGACCCGGTTGCCGTTGGCGGTGATCGCCACCGACGCCGCATCGATGAAGACCCGGGAGATATCGGAGCCGCCGGCCGCCACGGACAACGGGGTAAACCCGAGGTCGAGCGTCGATCCCGAGTTGTCGAGATCATCCAGCCGGAACGAGCTGATGGCGATGCTCTGGCCCGCCCCAATCGAGACCGCGAGGGTTCCGGTGCCGGTGACGCTGAACGCGCCGTTGGCACCCACGGAGAACGCGAGGCTCATGAAGGCGGCGACACTTCCCAGCGTGGTCCCAGCGGTGATCAGGAGGGAGGCATCGACTGCCGCCCCACCGGTGTTGGTCCCGGTCACGCGCAGGCGGTCGACCCCGAGGGTGATCTCCTTCGCATTGAAAGTCCCGGCCAGGTCATCGGCAGCAACCGCCACCGAGGTCCCGAGCACGGAGACGGTCGCGCTCCCGAAGGAAACCAGGAGCCGGCCATTGGTGGTGGTGCTCTGGATTTCCAGTTCGTCGATGCCGATCGCCGTCCCCGTCCCGCTGCGGAACGTGGCGTTGTTGAGGTAGGTGGTCAGGCCGTTAAACGAGCCCACCCGGTCCTCGGTGGCGATGGTGTTGAACTGGTCGGTCTTGTAGGTCGCCAGCTGCGGGGCGTCCAGCAGGGTGGTCCGGATCTGGAAGTTCCCCCCCTTGCCGACATCGCCCAGGATATTGACGCTGACGGTCGTGGGGTCGTCCAGGGAGTAGAGGGCGGCCGCCGAGCCATCCAGGAGTCGCTTGGTGTTGAACTCCGTGGTGCGGGCAATGCGATCGACCTCGTCGATCAGCTGATCGACTTCCTTCTGGATTTCGAGCCGGTCGTTGGAAGTGAGGACACCGTTCGCGGCCTGGATCGCCAGCTCGCGAATCCGCTGGAGGATGGTGTTGGTCTCCCCCAGCGCGCCTTCCGCCGTCTGGAGGAGACTGATCCCCTCCGAGGCATTCTGCGACGCCCGGGCCAGGCCCCGGACCTGCGACCGGAGTCGCTCGGAAATCGTGAGACCGGCGGCGTCATCCGCAGCGCGGTTGATGCGCAGGCCAGTGGAAAGCCGCTCGACAGAACGTTCCAGCGCTTTGCTGGTCTGGGAGAGGCTGCGGGTCGCGTTGAGTGCGATGATGTTCTGATTGATCTGCAGAACACCCATAGTGGTTTCCTCCGTGAAACCCTAAACGTGGGTGAGCAGCTGCCGAAAAAGAAAATGCGCGTCCGCAGCCCCCGGCGTACGGCTCCGACGCTCCGCGTCTGAAACCTCCGGGGTCTGTGGCACCCGCATCTACGGCAGCCGTTTGTCGCGATGTCTGTGGAGGCCACCCCCCACGGGATGGCGACGGACGCGCCTCACCCTCCTGGTGCCAGCGTGACCGGCGGGGGCAGACGGCTGTGAACTCGTCTGCAGCAGATCCTCCGATGACTGTCACCCAGAGCCCCATACCCCGACCGGGCGCCGGTCGCGGCTGAAAATCCGGGTTATCGCTGGGTATCGGCAGCCCGGCTTGAGGCTTGAGGGTCTCGGGGAAATTTTTCCGGAAAATTTTGCCAGTCCTGCCTGACCCGGTGGCACCCCTGATAATCACCCCTAATGTCCGCCCCCACCCTGGCTTTGGTGACTGACGCTGGCGCGCTCCACGCTCAGCGCTGGGCGATGGCCTTCCGCGACCGGGGCTGGCAAGTCCGCCTTCTCACCTGGGGGAGCCTGGCGGACCTGCCGGGCATCGAGACCATCCCCGTACTCGACGCACGTCCAGGCGCGGGTCGGGGCCCCCTGAGTGCGCTCACCGGGTACCGCCAGCTCCGGCAGCGCTTGGAGGAGGCGGACCTCGTCCATGTCCATTCCCTGCCGGCGGGTCGCTGGGTGACCTGCCTCACCGGACTCCCGCGACTGATGATCACGTCCTGGGGGACCGATGCCATGCCGCGTCAGGGGGCGCTTTCGGCGGCGCAGAAGCGCTGGGTGACCTACGGGCTGCGACAGGCGCAGGCGATCGGAGCCTACTCCCAGTTCGCCCGCACCGCCCTGATCCGCCACTACCGCCTGCCAGACGCGCGGGTGCACTGGACGCCTTTGGGTGTCGACCTGACCTGCTTCGATGCCTCCCGCTTCCCCACTCCGCCAGCGGAACCGCTGGTCATCGGGTTCTTTAAGCACCTGCGCCCCATCTATGGCCCACAGGTGCTCCTGGAGGCGCTGTCGCTTTTTCGGCATCAGTGGACCGGTCCCTGGGAAGCACGACTCTATGGCGATGGCCCGCTGCAACAGGATCTCGCACGCCGTATCGATGAGCTGCAGCTTCAGGAGCACGTACGACTCGCCGGACGAGTGCGCCATGAGGACCTGCCAGCGGCAATGGCCGCTTGTCATCTGGTCGTGAGTCCGAGTTTGGTGGAGGAGTCGCTGGGATTGGCGAGTCTGGAGGCACAGGCGCTGGGACTGCCGGTCATTAACAGCGGTCTGGGAGGGATGCCGGAGACCTGCGTGCCCGGGGAGTCGGGATTCTTGGCACCGCCCGGCGAACCTGCCGCGTTGGCGTCGCTGCTGTTACGCCTGGCCCGAGACCCGGCATTGCGAGCACAGATGGGGCAGCGTGGACGTCAGTTTGTGCATGAAGCGGGCTACGTCTGGGCAAAGTGTGTGGATCGGGCAGATGCGATCCAACGATCGCTACTGGTGCCCCGAGAAAAATGACACCAGCCGCGACATGTCGCGGCTGGGGAGTCACGGCGGTTGTCAGCGTTGCGACTACTGGGCGTCGTCAGAAGCGACGGTTCCCGATTCGATGGAGATCGCCTGGTCGGTGGGTGAGCCGGAATGCGGCACGGTCTCAATTCTGACAGGCTCGCCCACATCGGCCTTCGGTGGCGCACTGGTGGGATTCAGGACCACCACGACCCCGGTGGGGGTCTTGCCGGTCTTGAGGGTCTTCTCGGGTGTGAAGTCTCCGAGACTCACGACCGTCAAAGTGTCATCCCCCCTGTTGGTCACCCACAGGCGACCGGCATGTGTGTCCAGGGCCAGCATGTATGGTTCAGCGCCGGTTTTGGCGCGATTCGAGACCTGACCTGTGGTGGCATCGATGCGGAGGGCCTCGCCTTTGTCCTGCAGGGTGGCGTAGTAGAACGCTCCGGTCCCATCGGCGATGATCCCCTGGGGCTGTCCATCCAGCGCCCATTCCCCGATGATCCCTTTGGTCTTGGCGCTGACGCCGACAATTTTGTTGCTGCCACTCACGGTGACATAGAAGGAGGCGTTATCCGGGGCAGCGGCAATCTGACTGGGGCGATCGCCCACCGGGATCCGGGCGACTTCCACAGGCCCCTGGTCATTGCCGAGGAAATCGAGCAGGTACACATGGTCCGGGTCGGTGGTGCCGTTGGGGTCATTGGCCGCGATGGCGATGTAGCGTCCATCGGGGGAAAAGGCGATGCCGAAGGGTCCGGGCCCCGCGGTGATCTCGGCGTTGCGCTTTCGTTCTTCGTCGCTCTGATCCCGGACATACACCTTGTTGTTCTGCCAGTCGGAAACCGCAGCCCACATACCATCCTGACTGATGGTGACAAAGACGGCATCGGGGTTGTCATCGGGATTGCCGACGACACCCTTCTGCCGGATGCTGTTACCGGAGTTCGGGTCGATCGCCCAGAGGGACCCACTGCGGAAGATGTCCTGAATGCCCCCTTCCGGTGTGGTCTTGGCGATGTCATCCAGACTCATGAACCGGGCAGGGAAGAAGATCGTGTTCTGCTGCGGATGGCGGACCAGGTTGCCGGGCTGATGTCCAGTCCGGACAGTCCCCGGCACAGCGGTCAGCGTTTCCAGATCGAAGACACTCAGGGTGTCCTCGCCACTGTTCGCCACATAGGCGACGCCCTTCGAGTGCGCTTCGAACACCGGACGGGGCGGTCCGGCGGGCTTTGCCGGCTCCTCGGCCTTTTTCTTGGTGGTACTGGTGTTCTGCCCTGCGGGCGTACAGCCCAGCAAACAGGCGAGACCGAGGGTCGCGAATAGCAGCGAGCGCATGCGCCCCAACCTCCGAGCATCCCGGCATTCCGGGCAGTTGTTGATATGGCCGTCGTACCGCAGTCGGCGCCTGCTGTCTGCCCGACTGCACCCGGGGAGTGTAAACCCTACCGGGCTGGACTTAAGGATGCAAGCGGCGATTACGCAGCACCCCTGGTCCACTCAGCCAAGCGCCCCGGCGTGGACACCGGGGCGCCTGGAAAAGAGTTGTTGCGACCCCTTACCGCAGTGGCTGATGCCGACTGGGGGGAGGAGCCGTGCGCTGGTCGATGCCGACCCAGCGGACCCGGACGAAGGTCCCCTGGAACGGCCGGACCCAGAAGTCGTCCACCCGGTCAGGCTGCACCCAACCCTGGGCATCGGCGAGCTGCTGACTCGCTGGCCGGGTCGGATTCGCCTCAACATCCATGTGAACCGGCGGAAGCGTCCCGAGGGCCAACAGCGCGAAGAGCACGAGGCTCAGCACCGACCGCCCATACTCCCCGGCTCGCAAATGCCAGGGACGGGTGCCCCGCAGATCGAGGAGCAACTCGATCCGTTCCCGGACATTCCCCATCCCGTGCAAAGCGGGCGATGCAGCGGCGGTCTGCTGGTTGGAGATCGCGAATCCACCAGCGCCACTGACGAACGGGCTGATGGAAAGGAGCTTGCAGAGTGCCTGGGCGAGGCCGGTCGCCGACGACACCCGTTTCGCCGCCGCATCCGCCTCCCATTCCCGCTGCTGCTGCCAGTGCTCGGCATAGGTGCGAATCACGGGAATGTAGAAGAAGAGATGGCTGAGGATACTGAGGATGAAGCCCTTGAGGGGGTCCCGGTTCCGCTGGTGATGCACCTCGTGCATGATCACCGACCCGAGTTCCAGGTCATCCAGGGCATCGAGGAGCCCGGTGGAGATGTAGATCCGCGTGACGAAGATCCCGAGCACAAAGGCGCGGGGCACCGGGTCACCGTAGACCACGAAGGGGAGGTCATACTGTTGCAGGGCGGTGAGGCGGTCTTTGAGGACCGAGTTCGGCACCTGGGTGGTCCGGAAATACTCCTTCACCCGCTGATGTCGCGCGTGAATCCCCCAGGCCGCCACGATCGCCCGGGCGATACCCGTTGCCACCAGCAGGACCAGTGCCACCTGGCAGGCGAAACTCAGGTTCAGGTGAGCCCGGAGGGGGTCCAGCTGTAGCGTCGTGGTAAGCCGGCCAAAAAGGTCCGGCCAGAAGGGGTACAGGGAGTAGAAGATCAGGAGGGGGTAGACAAGCAGCGACAGCAGGGCCCAGGGTGCCCGGATTTCGTGCGGCCGCATGGGCTGCACCTGATCCGTCCGGCTTGCTCCTGCCAGTGCTGTACTCACGAAAGCCCCCGCCATCCGGGCCGGGCCCCGGATGAACACAAATTTACTTTTCGGCCTGCCGCTGCTGAATGAGGTCCATCAGCGCCTGCAGCTCCGCGGGATTCTGCTGATCCAGCAGGTCCACCATCGCGGCGACGGTCTGGGTGGGGGAGAGTTCCAACAGGCCCGCGAGGACGTTGCGGGAGACCTGCGCCGTGAACTCTTCCTGGGTCGAGGTGGCGCTGTAGAGATACCGGCCTTCAACCTTGTCCTTGATCACAAGTTCTTTGGGGACGAGCCGCTCAAGAACCGTCAGGACGGTGGTGTAGGCCACGCGACGGTGTTGACGGAGGGACTCGAAAATCTCACGCCCCGTCAGGGGAGCGGAGGCCCGCCAGAGAATGCCCATCAGTTCCTTTTCGAGGGGACCGAGGATTTTCTCCATACGGGAATTTTCGGGCTTGAAGTTAAGAGCCATGGGAGCGAGACCTTTGCTCGGAAAGACGTAGACACCGCGGGGAGTAGCGTCGACATTGTACCTGCCGGTCCACTGAGCGTCAATGAGACCGGAAGTAGTGTCCGGTTTTTGGTCAGCAATGCCCTACATCAGTCTGCATCCTGCCCCACGCCCCGGTCAGGGCTCCCGGGGGCTCTCCCCCGCGCCAGGAGTCGCATATGAGCTGTCGGAATCCTCCAGATGGTCGCCTTGCGCCGACATCAGGGTCTGGGTCCGGAGCTGTTCCAACAGTCGCTCCTCTTCCTCCGCCTGGGCCAGTCTGGCGGCATCGACCGCTGGTTTATCAGGGCGGAGCAGCACCTGACGGAGGCCCTGGACCCGGGCGAGCCAGGTCTGGCTGGCGGCATAGTGCTGACGTCGACTGCGAGCGGCGGGATCCTCCGTGAGCTGCTCTTCGATCCCGGTAACCCACTCCTGCACGGATGAGCCGGTCCGGACCAGGTCGCCGAACGCCCGGAGTTCCTCCAGAGGCGAAGCCATCACGGGGAGCCCGGAAGCGAGGTACTCATAGACCTTGACATGATCCGCCACGGAAGTCAGGCGGATCACCAGCTGCGGCAGGATACCGATGCTGGCGTGGGCGGCATAGGCTGGGAGGTCCCCATGCGCTTTGCGCCCCAACAGATGGCAATTTGGGAGGCTCCGGAGACTGGCAAACGGACGCATGGGTGGTCCCAGCAGGACCACCTGCCAGTCTGGTCGTGCTTTGCAGAGACCAGCGACCAGCGCTTCATCGAACCATTGCGCCAGCGAGCCGAAGTACAGGAGCACCGGGCCCCGCTTCGCGATCGGAGCCAGATCCGCCGGCATCGGGACCGCGTCACGGTCGCTGAGATTGAACTCGGCAGGATCGCAGGCATTGCGCAGCTGCACCAGTCGCCGGGGGCTCCCCTGCGGCGAACGCATCCGGGGGCCTGAGCGGACCGGGCGCTGCCGCTCCCCAGCTTTCAGACGGAGAGTTGCGGCCGAGCTAAAGATGGTGATATCGCACTGCTGAAAAAGGCGTCGCTCCAGGTCTAACGTGACCTCGGGTCGCCGACTCGGCACCGGAAAGTGTTCAAATTCATCGCAGCAGTCATAGACCGCCCTGGCCACATCGATCAGTGGCAGCCAGTCGGCAGCAAGGGGATTGCAAGCGAGGAAGATCAGGCGATTGTGCGGGATGGGTCCCAGCACCTGCTCCATCGCGGCGGCATAACGACGATGGTTCAGGGCATTGATGCGTCGGCTCCAGTACCCCACGGGGACCCCCGGTGGCGGGGTCCAGACCCACAGGTAGGGGCCGACCTCCCGGGGCTCCTGACGCCAGGCGGTCCAGTTACTCGCGGGTTTTTCAGGGGACCGTCCAACCGTGAGCCAGTTCCCGGGTTCCTCGACATACAGCACTCCGACCCCCAGCCCGGCGAGGCCGCTGGCGAAGTGCTGGTGGCGTTGCCAGATGCCGCTGAATGCGTTGGCGTCGGCGAAGACCACCTGGATAGCGTCCCAGGAAAAGGGCATAGCGGCCTGATTATAGAGACGAGAGTCGCCTTAGCGTCCGGGGCCAAGGTGGGCGAAGAACAGGAAGGTTTCGACGAGTTCGAAGCAGACCCGGAGAGTCATGCCGACCGTCCAGCCCGCGAGGACCGGAACAACAGTCAGGCCACCCAACTCGGCCCAGAGTGACCAGGACCGGGCGGGGTGGCCCATGAGTGTCGTTGGAGGAGTCAGGGAGGACCGGACTCTAGCGGCGATTCTTCGCCGCGCGGTCTTCGCGGACTTCGCGCTCGATGCGGTTGACCTTGCTCTCCCGCTCGTTGGCATCGATGTGATGCGTGTACTGCTTCCAGCGCTGGAGGTTGGCATCACCGCTGTTCGCGACCCGCTCCCGGGGCGCTCCCTCGCCTCGCTTGCGGTACTCCCGCTGCGGCGCCTTGTCGATGCCATAGGCATGGCGGAGATGGTTGACGTACCAGGCAGGTACGGGGTGGCTGAGTTCGCGCAGCAACTGGCCGGTGAAGTCCCTGGCCAGCCCGGTGGTCATGGCGCGGCTGGAGGAGGGATTCCACCAGTCGCTGGTATTGCGAACTTCCTGCCGGGTGCCGTAGATCGGCTCGCCGGTCGCTCCATCGAGGACGTAGAGGTTCACCACCAGTTCGCCACGACGCCGGGGAAAAATCTGCCCCAGGAGGTGCGAATCCTTGGTATCGCCCCAGCTGCTGATTGAGCCGATGATGAGGCCATCGACATCCAGCGCGTCGGCCATCATGCGGATTTCCTCAGCGGTGTAGTCGGTCCCGAGGGTCCCGAGGGCCATCCCGGACGCTGGCGCAGCGTTGCGGCTGCGATACTCCGCGACCCGCTTCGAGGCCTCACGCTTGATGGTGTCGCTGAGGTCGACGCCCTGCAGACTGCTGTTGAAGACAGTCCCCAGCGGGTCCTGCCCCTTCGCGCCATAGTTGAGATACGACGTGCGGAGGTCCGGCAGCCCTTTGAGCTCGATGACCGCAGCTTCCACATTTTCAGCCGGCAGGACCAGGATGCCCGTTTCGAGCAGGCTGCCAGCGAGGGTGTCCCGGAGCATCCGCTCGGCCCAGACCATGTTGAGATCGTGGCCGATGGGGGCGATGCCGCTCAGGTCATTGAGGGGGAGAATCGCGAGGCGATAGACATCCTGCGCCAGGAACTCGATGGCCGCCGCACGGAGGCGGTTCGGATGCCAGCTGTAGTCAGCGGAGTCTTCGCGATGGGGGTACTTGGCCAGCAGCCGCTGATCTTCTTTGCTCAGCCCCATGTGGCCCATACGGCGATGCTTCTTCGCCTGCTGCCCATGGTAGCTCCCGCCTTGATGGGGTCCCTTGCCCATGCCCGGATGCCCACCATGCCCGGCGGGATCTTTGCCGCCGCAGTGGCAGGGGCCATCGCCCGGGTGCTGGTGACCGTGGCCTGGCCCCTCGGCCATGGCCGGCACCAGCAGCAGGAGGCTGGCGAGGAGGGAGAGAGTGAGGGTACGGATCGGCTGCATGCTCGTTCTCCGGTTGCTGCCGGCCAAGGCCAGGCAGAAGGTGCGGCATAACTGGTCGTCAGCAACAGACGCGCAAGCGTCTGCCGCCAGGCTTACGGACAGAGGACGTTGGACGCTTTACAGAAGCTGCCGGTGTTGTCAGTGAAGGTTATAGGCAGGCTCAGCGAATCGCCGGTGCTTTCACGTGGGTCCACAACGACGACCTGCATCCCGTAGGTGTAGCGGGCCTGACCGGAAGCCCCAGTACAGAGGGCTGTGCTACCGGAAGAATCGCCGCCGCCGAGATTCGACATTTGTACGACCACCCGGATGACACCTTTCGCGCTACCGGGCTTGTTGTACACCGTCCGGCGATCGGAGATGCCACTGACCTGTACGGGATCCAGTTCCAGGATGCTGGACCGGCTTTGGAGGGTAAGGAAGGCATCCACATCGAGGGGTGCCTGGGTGTTCGGCACGGAGATGTAGACCGCCACGGCGTAGGAATTCCGGAGTACCGTGAAGCTGCGGTCCCGGCAGGCGTTATTCGGACCCGCGACCCCCGTGACGAGCGTCATCTCCTCACCGGAGGCGCTGGAGGTTCGCTCCGTGCTGCCTTCGATGAAACGGACGCTGAGAATCTGCGGCTGGTCATCGGGATTCCCCGCCAGTTCCCCACCATCGCAGCCTGCCATCAGGGAGGCCGCGCACAGGAAAGATGTCAGCAGGCAGAGCCGGTTGAATGCCATGGACTAGTGCCCCCCTCCGGGAAGATGACTGGACCCGGCGCGCGGCGGGAAGTACATCGGCTGCGCGTAGATGTCCAGGATGGTCGGCGTGAAGACGAGGATCAGTTCGGAGCGGTCGAGATTCTTGCTCTTGCTCTTGAAGAGCTTGCCGAGCAGCGGAAGGTCGCCGAAGAACGGGATCCGATTTTCCGAGGCGGTGGTGGAGTCGTTCAGGATGCCCCCCACCACAAAGGACTCGCCGGATGGAATCACCAGGTTGATGGTGAAGTTGTTGTCGCCCGTCCGCGGACCGATGTCAGACACCCCGATGAGGGAGCTGAGATTCGGGGTCACCGACAGACTCACCAGCCCCCGCTCCAGATCGGCACGGGCCGAGAACTGAAGCTGCAGACCGATCTGCTGCTGGCTGATCCGCTGCGTGACGCGGCCGAAGTCGGAGACCTGGAAGGTGGAGCGGAAGGGTACTGTCTCACCGACAAACAGGGTGCCGGTCTGACCATTCGCCACGACCAGGTTCGGATTCGCCACCGAGACCGCTTCGTTGTTGGTCTCCAGGTAGTTCAGCACCGCCTGAATGTTGATCCGGCTGCTGCTGATATCCCGCTCGAAGCCCCCGATGATGTCGTTGTCCGGGCGGCCCCGGGTCGGAATTGGTGCGCCAGTGATGGGGTCAAAGCCGCTGGTGGAGGGGGCTTTCTCCTGCAGGGAGAAGGTGACCGCTCCGGGCTCCTGACCACCGTTATTGATGATCCAGTCGAGCCCGCTCCGCTTGGCGGCGGTCTGGCTGACCCGCATGATCTTGACATCGAGGCGGACCTGGACCGGCGCGGAGTCGATCTCATCGAGGACCCGCATCACCAGGTCGCGGCGACCAGGGGTCACGCGAATGAGGAGCTTCTCTGTGGCGTTACTGACGCCCCCCTGACTGTTTCCCCCACTCCGCTGCTGGCGGAAGAGGGTGACATCGTTGTTGTCCAGCATCCGGAGCTGCCGCAGGGCCTGCTGCATCTGCGTGGCGGAGGCGTAGCGCGGCTCGTAGACCACGACATCCTGGAAGCTGTCGCCATAGTCCTGACGCAGCTTCGCCTCTGAGGCGAAGATGTAGATACCAGCATCGCTCAGGAACCACTTCACACCGGCCTGGGCCGCGATGAGGTCGAACACGATGGTCAGGGGCTTTTCATACACCTTGACCGTGATCTCCTGCTTCACAGACGGCTCCACGGAGATGCTCAGGTTGTAGCTGTCAGCGATGGTGGAGATGACATCGGCAGCGGCGGCGCTGCGGAGGTCGAGGGTCACCAGGGGCTCATCGACCACATTGACCGGGTCGTTGGCCGAGCGGGTGGGGTCGAAGTGATTGAAGTACCGACCGGTCCGCTTCTGGGTCGATGGTGCACCGGCAGGTGCGGCGGCGGGTGACCCGTCCTCGATTTTCACGGCTTCCCGTGCGGGAGCCGGATCATCGGCTTTCGGTGGAGCAGTCGCAGTCCCGGCATCGCGGGCCGCGGGGCGCGCCTGGCCGGTCACGCTGATTAGCAGCGTGCCAGGCATCCGGTGGCTGATGTTGTAGTTCAGACCTTCGGCCTTCAGTCCCTCGCGCAGATAGAGAGAAACACGGGCGGCGGGTTCCTGGTCGGTGCCACCGGACCAGAGCTTCAGGGCATCGAAGCGATCCCCGGCGCTCTGCTGCTGGCGACCGGCGTCCGGGCTTGCCATCTTCGTGTTCAGGAAGCTCAGGGCGAGCTGGGCCGGGTAGTTGAGCCAGTTGACCATCGGCTCACCGAGGGTCCCGGTGTAGGAAATCTCGAAGACATCCTGCCCGTTCTCGACACGATGGCTGATGCCAGTGATCGCGGCCTGGCCAGTGATGGCCGGGGCATCGAGTGCTTTCGGCGCTGGCTCCGGAGTCGGGTCGATGGCAGGTGCATTGTCCTTTGTGGGGGTGTCCTTCGGTTCTTCGATCCGGACCGGCGCAGGACGGGCGGACTTGGTGGGTCGGACCGGCTCCACGGCAGGAGTCGGCTCGACTGCGGCAGGAGCAGGCTCTTCCACCACGATGGCGGGCTCCGGGGTCGGGGCAGACTCGAAGGCTTCAGGATCGGTCTGCGGCGGGGTCGCGCTGGCGGCAGCCAGGCGTTCCGTTTCGGCTTGTCGCTCGGCGTCGGAGAGTTCCGGCTCGATCACCACGGGGACTTCCATGGCCGGAGCTTCTTCCACAATCACGGGGGTCGGTTCGGGAGACGGCAGCTCGGTCTGGATCGCGGGGATTTCCACCATCGGCTCGGGCTCAGGCTCGGGAGCCGGAGCGGGCTGGGGTCGTTCGATCGCCAGAGGAGCCGGGGGCTCCTGGGCGGGCGGTGTCGCGACCGGCGCGGGGTCCAGGGTGTAGAACCGGTAGACCCCGTCGACCTTCTTGTAGTGGACACCATTTTCGCGCTTCATGGCCTGCAGGAACTGGAAGAGCGTTGCGCCCTTGAGTTCCAGGGAGACGACTCGACCGGCGGCCGACGGCGCGATTTCATACGGGGCCTGCAGAATCTCGCCCATCGCGATGTTCATGAACTCTTCGATGGGGAGCTGCTTCAGCGAGAAAGAGAAGATCTCTTTTTTCGCGAGGGGCACTTCGGCGGGAGCCGGGGTTACTTCTTCGACTGCCGCGACCGGCGCTTCGATGGCAGGTGCGGGCGTTTCTTCGACCACCGGCGCTTCAACGGCCGGCGCGGGGGTCTCGATCACGGGAGCCGGTTCTTCGATGACGACCGGTGTTTCCATCACCGGAGCGACAGGCGCGACGGGAGTGTTGGTAACAATCCGCAGGGTGGAGCGTGTTCCCTCGACGGCAAAGTCGTAGGTCACGGCTTCGAGGGGCCGATCGAGGGCGATCTGCACCACAACCTGCTCGGGGGTCTTGCCTTTCATCAGGCGGACCGATGAGGCGGCTGCACCCTTGAAGAAGCGGGTTTTGCCCATCGCCAGGCCATCGAAGTTCACTTCACGCTGCTCAAACGTGATAAGGAGGCGATTGGGGAACTTGGCGGCGACGATCTCGGGTCGCATCACGCTGCTGGACTCGAAGATGAAGAGGTCGGTGTCGCCTTCCTGCTGGCGGACCATCGATACCGGGTCACCCCAGACCGGGGCGGCAGGCAACTCGATGGCGGGGGCAGGGGCTTCCACGACGGGAGCCGGGGTCGGTTCCGGTTCGGGCAGCGCGACAGGCGCAACTGGTTCCGGCGTCTCGATGACCGGCTCGATCGCCGGTGCGGGAGTTGGCTCTTCGATGACCACCGGTTCCTCAACAACTGCGATCGGCTCTTCAATAGCAACCGGCGCTTCGACCGGAGCGGGCGCCGTGATTTCGGGGGCCGCAGGTGCTTCCTCGGTCGGCTGCTCGCGTTTCGGCGGAGCCTGGGGCAGGGTCATCGGGGTGTGATTTGAGGCCTCTGGCTGAGTCGCCGCTGCGGGTGCAAGGGTGGCCTCAGGCGCGGGAGTCTCCAGGACTGCCGGCACTTCAGCGACCGGCGCAGGTTCCACGATCGGTTCGGGAGCCGCTTCAACGACCTGGACTTCCTCCACAGCGGGGAGTTCCAGCGCCGGGGCCGGCGCAGGAGTCTCTTCGACCGGTGCGACTTCCGGGGCTACCGGAGGCGCAGGCACGCTGTCCTTGGAGGCCGGGACAAAGTCCACATGCCAGAGAGTTGGCTCGACCTGCTTGACGCTGACCTGCACGTCGCGGGTCGCGGTGGTGTTCAGCCGCCAGTTGATCTGGGCTTCAGGGCCGGCAGCGGTTTCCTTCAGCACGACCTGCATGTCCTGCACCAGGTCGCTGGAGAGGGGGATGGTGTACCGGTCGCCAACACCGGCGGGGAGGGCCACGCGGGCACCCCGGACGGTATAGACCTGGCGATCGGGATAGCTCAGGCGCTCCAGCTCACCCTGGAAGGGGGCGTTACCGATGACGATAAAGCGCTCGCCCTCGGGGGTCGGCTGGTACTGAATCTGGGTAATGGTGAGTCCGGCGGCATTCTGGCCACCGGCGAGGACCGCGATCTGCTCACCGCTTCCCGCTGCAGGTGGAGCGGGCGGGAGCGGAAGGCCAGGCAGTGGCGCTGGCTCCGGAGTGGTGAGCGCCGAAAAGCGGACATCGAGCTGCAACTGCGATCCACTCAGGCGGATGAACTCGTTGCTGAGGGTATGTCCCACTGGCGGGTCGAGGGTCAGGAGGAGCAGGACCCCGCCGTTGGCCTCGTTGACGATTTCGAACTCGCGCACGACCGCGCCTTCAACCGGGGCGTTGAACGAATCTTTTGCGGCGGTCGCCGGGATGCGGAAGCGGGCATCGTTGAAGCGGCAGAGGAGCCGCGGCCCATCCAGGGTCACGACTGGCTCACTCAACGGGCCATCGGCCTCGAAGCGGAAGCGGTCATGATCCGCGCCGAACTTTTCATGGACCAGCTTGGTGATGGTAGCCGGACCGGTTGGGGTCGCGACGGGGGTGGCGTCATACGCATCAATCGGGCGTCCGGCAGTGAGATTCTCCCGGGCGGCGGCGGACAACGGGGTGTCGGCCACGATGACCTGCCCACCGGCAGTGGGGAGAACCAGCCGATCCTGCAGGCTCGCGGGATCGATGGCTTTGTCGAAGACCAGGACCAGGCGTCCGACCGGCGGCTGGGTGCTCTGCTGGAGCACCTTCAGGCTGACCACGGATTCCAGATGGATCGGGAAGACCCGGGGGTTGCCCTCGTTGTAGCGGACGGTGACGCCGGCGTAGTCGAGGATCAGGCGGGGAGGGTCTGCGAGGACTTCCACCGTGGGAGTGGGGAGGGTGCCTTCCGCCTGGAGTGCGACTCGCAGGAGATGTTCATCGACCCGGAACTGGACACTGCTGATGGTGGGTGCCGCTGCCTGGGCGATGCCCAGCAGGAACATCAGCCAGAGGCCGATGAAGGCAGCCACCGGGCGTGCCGAAGCGGTCCGGGGGGGAAGGGTTTGTGGGGCTGACATAGATGAACTGACTCCTACGACGGTCGGACTGGAACGCTCGTGCCGATATGTCAGCCCCCGCAGGGCAGGCTGACCACCGAAGTCACTCTGCGCTATGCCTGTCGGCCCCTGCTCTCAGAGAACCGACGGACCTCTCACACCCCTGAGCGGATACCGCCGCGGCATTGTAGGCCCCGCGTCTGCTCCGCTCAAGCGTGCACATGCTGTGCCGTTATTCGGCCAGCTCTGGCACGGACCGGATCACCAGGTGGCTCCCCGCCCGGATCACCTGTAGCCCGGTATCGGGATCCCGGGGGAGCATCCCCACCAGCGACCCCTCCTCTGCACTAAAGACCACGGCTGTCGGTGCCACTTCCAGCACTTCCAGCGTCAGGTCACCGATGCGGACGGTGTCGCCCGCGGAAAGTTTGACGACGGTCCCATCGAGGGCGACAAGCGCCTGGGTCCGTCCCTGCAGGGTCAGCACGCCCTGCATGCGGCTCCGGTCCAGGAGTTCCTGAAACCGGTCGAAGGTCGTCGGTCCGGAAGGGACCAACGCTCCCAGTGGTACCGGCGGCAGGGGCTGCAGCTGTCCCCGGATGCCGCCCTCGACGGCGGGCGGCGCGAAGGGGCCGACCGGGTCGAACGGATTGGAGCGTCCGGACTGGCTCTCCCAGGGAGGGAGTCCGGCTTCCTGGGCCAGCGCAGGCATGACGCCACCACCACTCAGGAGTCCCACCACGACGAATGGGAGCAGGCGGGGCACGATGGTCCTGGACTGATCAGGCATCGATGGCACCTCCTCCCTGCGCCTGGGAGCGCTACTTCTTCTTGTCTTTTTCGTCGCCCGAGACGATCACGATGCCGCGATCCCCTTCACCGACGTAGAGGTTGCCCCCGCCCGTGAGGGAGAGGATCCCCGAGAGGTCGCTGCCGACGGTTTGCACGATCACGGTATCGGTGGTGATGTCCTTAACCTTGATCGTGTAGTCCTTTTCGTCGTACTCATCGCCGACC
Organism: bacterium; assembly: GCA_022072165.1. Lineage (NCBI taxonomy): Bacteria > bacterium. The sequence continues at coordinate 1,564,265 of JAJVIF010000001.1, forward strand.
CGGAGGCGGACAGTCCGCTTGCCAAACACGATGATGGCCGTCCGTCGGTTCCCCTCGGCGGTCACGATTCCCACCAGCTTGGAGGAGTCCAGGAAGCGCTGGAACGCCTCCTGCAGCGACTGGAGTTTCAGGCCCCCGGCCGGTGGGTAGTAGGGCGGTGGGGGGGTGCTGTCCAGGATGAGCTGATGGAACGGCAGCGGCTTCACGATCTGCGGATCGTAGGGATTGGTGCGCGGGGCGCGGCTGTTCCAGGGGGGGCGTCCCCCGGCGAAGTTCGTCATCTGCCGGACATCGGTTTCGTTCGGCTGGATGTGGTACTTCATGTACGCCTGGACGCGCGCAATGATGGCCTTGGTTTCTTCGGCGGTGGGCTTCTTCCGGAAATGCTGATCCAGCGATGACGCATCCGGCGGCAGATCGCCGGGCTTCTGCCGGGTGTCCGGCGCTGGGGGCGGTGTGCTGGCGGCGGCGGGGTCCGCAGCTGGGGCTTCGGCAGCGGTCTCGGAAGCGGCGGCTTCCGCAGCTTTCGCGGAGTTGCCCCCCTCGACCCCTTCCTTGATCCCCTCGCCGGCCGCTTTCCCCGCCTTCTGGATGTTCACCCCCTGCTGGGCGAACACGGGCGAAATCGCGAGCATCCCCAGACAGAGCAGCACCCAGCCCCCCCACAACGGCGGGAGGGCCCGGGAGACCGAAGATGTGGTGGTCAAGCGCATGAGGCGCTCCTTTTCCGGCATCAGTTCGCAGCCGCCGCTTCAGCAGCCGCTGTCGCCGGATCCTTTTCAGCCTTGGCGTTGAGCAGCGCTGTCGGATCCTGGTTCAGCTGCTCGTAGATGATGTTCCGGTCGGCATAGACAATGATCACGCAGTCGAGCTGGAAGGGACGGGAGTCCCCCACCCCGGTCTTGGGCGTGATGCGGACCGAGGTCGCCTGCAGCAACGGCTTGTCGTTCGCGACCAACCAGAGGAACCGTTTGATGTTGCTGTAGGTGCCAGTCGCCTGGATGCGATACCGATGCCGCTCGTAGCCCTTGGTGAGGGCGATCTTTTCCATCGGCATCCCGGCGGCGATGCTGTCGTAGAACGCCCAGCGGTCCATGGGGCTGGAGGAATCGCGGAATTGCGGCAGCTTCCCTTCCAGTCCCTCCATCGCCTTCTGGAACGACTGGATGTTCTTCATGAACTTGTCGGTCTCGTTGATGTTCGGGACCACATCCGCCAGTTTGACGGCATCCGGTTTGCCCGGCATGGGCGCGCTCACCGGGAGACCCGTGCTGTCGAGGTTGCACGCCAGCAACAGGTCGTAGATCCGCTTGGTGCGATCCGGCGCGGAGAAGGTGGTGGGAATATCGAGCCGAATGAGGTCGCGATCCTTGTCGATGGTCTCGGACACAGGACGGAACTTGTTCTCGTGCACGAGAATGGAGTCCATCACTGTTGTCTGGGCCAGGACTTTCGTCAGCTTCTCGTTCTGGACCTCGATTTCTTCGAGGGCCGGGGTCCGGTAGAAGATGTTGTAGTTGATCAGGATGATCGCGACGAGGGCGATGGTCCCGAAGATCTGGATGTAGATCTTGAGCATGTGCCCTCCTAGTTGCTCTCGAGTTGCGGGACTTCGATGAAGTACCACTTTTCGACGCTGAAGGTGTAGTTACTGGTCAGGACCCACTGCCCCTGGAGCTGACTCTTCGTGTAGCCGTTCGTCCGGATGTTGACGAACTCCTGGGCGTTGATCAGATTCGAGTGGAGCGTGTAAAGCGGGGCATAGGAGGTCCCGGCAGCCACCACCGTGATGCTGACCCCCGGCCAGCCCTTCTTGGCACCGGTAAAGCGCATGTTCTGGAGCCAGACCCCCTCGGGCAGCATCTCTTCAACCCGGTTGTACACCGCCCACCAGGGGGGATTCGCCAGCCGCAGTTGCAGGATGCTCCGCAGGTAGCCATTCACCACCCGCGCTTTGCCCTGCAAGGGCAGGAACTGCACGGCCCGCTTCTGCTTCAGGTCGAGCTCGGTCTGCTTCGTTTGCAGGGTATTGGCGAGGTCCTTCTTGCGATTCTCCAGCTGGGTGAAGTTCAGGAACACACCCAGTCCCACCGTCAGCAGGACCGCCGCCGCCACCAGGGGGAAGGAGCGCCATTCCGGTTTGGGACGGTACTCCTCTGGCAGAAAGTCGATAAACAGGTCTTCCCTATTCATCGCTCACCCCCAATCCCCGGATGGCGAGGCCGACGGCAGGAGAGAAGACTGGGGCGTAGCGTCCCAGCAGGTTCTCATCCAGCTCCGCGGCGGTGGCATCGAGATCGGAGAAGGGATCGCCTGCCAGCACGGGCATACCGAGCTTCTCCGCCATGAAGTCAAGGAACTTTTGGCCGTAGGGGTAATACCCATCGACCACGGCAAAGCCGATTTCTGCGGAGTCTTTGCCGAAGGACTGCCCGTAGCGGATGGTGTTCAGCGTCTCGTCTACCAGGTCGGTGATAAGTTGCTCCACCCGACCCAGCCCGCGACGTTCCACCTGCGCCTGAATGCTTTCCACTGCACTTTCGGCGAAGGCGGTGGAGGTGGCGAAGGGGTCGAAGGCCTCGAAGGGATTGGGCGCTTCGGTCGGATCGGGCTCCGGTTCCTGTTCAATCACCGGCTCTGGCATCACCGGGACGGCAGAGTAATCGTCTTCCTGCAGCGACTCATCAAACATCGGCGCCTCGCCGAGCTGCTCGAGGAACTGCTGCGCACCAATGGGGAGGGAACGCACCAGCCGCACTGCGCCAGCATGGACGATAGAGAGGTCGGTGCAGCGGTCGTTGACCGTGATCAGCACGAACTCATCGCCGTGATCGCGAATGAAGGGGCTGCGGCGCTCCGCGCGCCAGGCGGCGACCGCAGTAAGGTCGATGGCCAGTGGCTCCATGTCGGACTGCTGGATCGCTTCTGCCAGGGCGACCACCGGCTCACGCTCGGCGGCCATGATGAGGACCTCCACCTTCTCGGTGTTGTCTTCGGCGGACTCATAGACCCGGGTGACTTTGTAGTCGAAGAGGTTCGGGATCTCGCCCGTGGCTTCAGGGAGCGAGGCTTCGGTCTCGAACTGGATCGCCTTGCGCAGCTCTTTCTTGTTCATGCTGGGCAGGGTGATGGGTCGAATGATGACCCGGTCGGCATCCAGGCTGGAGACGACATGCCGGGCGCGCACATTCATGCTGGAGAGGAGGCGGGCGACGGCTCCGGCGACGAGGGCGGGATTTTCCATCCGATGACCGGTGTAGGCCTCGGGAGGAGTTTCGGTCCAGCCGACATTCACCAGGCGTGCGACTTCTCCGGTACGCTCGACTTCGACCGCACGGATCAGCGTCGCGCCCACCTGGAGCCCGACCACGCGTTTGAGCTTTTTCCGGCCAAACATAGAGCCGTTGGCCTCCACGCACCGACAGAGTATCCCGGTGGCAGCCACCAGGCGGGTGTCGTTCCCTGAAGATTGCCTAGATTAGCAAGGCAACCGCGAGGCCGTCAACCTTCGACAGCCCTTCTTTACCTGTTGCCGGCCTGCTGGCCGACCCTGCTGTGTGCCTGACATACGGCGGCCCCACGGCAGCACGATACGACGGCTGCTGCCGTGTGGCACGAATCAGGCCAGTTTTAAAGTCCTTTAAGTGGGGACAAGTGTGCATGACCAGTGGATTATGTCTACCGGTCGGGGATCGGGCGCAAACTATAAGTACCGATATCTGGCGTCAGTCCGTACAGCGGTGTCGGTGAGAGCCGGTTCGTCGCCGGATCGATGCTCACCCCCAGATAGCGCTCCTGAAAGCCGATGGGACGGAGCACGATCGCGAAGTAATTGCTCGTTGAGCGGAGATTCCCGGCGTCCTGCGTGTACGGCAGGATTTCGATGTCGTAGCCGTCCATCGGACCGCGCACCACCAGCATCCCGGGTGGCGGGGCATAGTTGGCCCAGGCCCGGGGGAGATGCCCCCGGTTCACCATGTCGGTCCAGAGGGCTCCCGGACTCCCGTAACGCTGTCCGGGTCCCCAGTGGGGGTACTCCCCGTTTTTCACCATGAACGTGGTGTAGGCGTTCACCAGCCCCTTGATCTGCGCGACTGCCTGGGCTTCCCGGGCCTGGACTCGCGCTTTGGTCACGGAGGCGACCGCCATCGCGACCAGGATGCCGATGATGGCCATCACGGTCAGAAGTTCAATGAGGGTGTAACCCACCCGGCGGGAGCTGAGGGAGCGCAGATGCATCTAGCCCCCCCCATCCGCGAAGGCGTAAATCGAGGCAGTCGTGAGATCAACGCTCCGATTCGGCAGCTTGTAATACCGGGCGGTGTGGTCCCGGTTGTACGCCCGACCATTGATAATGGCGACGGTATTGCGCTGATAGGAGCCAGGAATCGGCTGGAGCGCGACCGCATAGATCATCGACGGGTCTTCATTTGCGGTATCGACGCCCGGTCGATCAAACGGAAACAAGACCAGCTGGTAGCCGGGAGTCAGCAAGTCCGGGGTGTTGTAGGCAAAGCCAGAGTAACGCTGCGGGAGGAGTCCCTCATTCACCAGCCCCTGGAAGAGCGCCTGGGGATTGCGGTAGTGAAAGAACTGGATGTCGGTCTGTCCGTTGTTCTGATAGTGCGGATAGGTCTTGCCGTTGGTCATCCAGTACTGCTCGTAGGCGTTCTGGAGCTGATTCAGCGCGCCCAGAGCCGAGGCTTCATTCGCCTGGATGCGGGCTTCCCGGAGATACGCGAGGGAGACGGTCGCGAGAATCGTCATGATCGCAGCCACGGTCAGCATTTCGATGAGGGTAAAGCCCCGGCCAGCCGCCCCCGGTCCGCGCAGGGCAGACACGGGGCGGCAGAGGCGGCAGATGAGGCGGGGCATGACGACCAGCAGCTCCTGGAGTCGGGGTATCCGACTTACACCGGGCGACCATCGGGGAGGGTGACAATCCCCTCATGATTAATGACGAACGTCGAGAGTCGCAGCCCCGAATTGCGGGGATAAGCGAAGACGGTGTAGGTCTGATTGTTCCCGGCATTCCGGAAGTCCAGGCTGTAAGACTGGATGAAGTAGCGCTTGTTGGCGAGACCGGAGTACGCCGCGGGGAGGTAGTTGCTGACCTCGCCCCAGACGGTGGTGTACCGCTGATTCCGGTTGAAGAACATTTCTTCCGCATCCGCCAGGCTCTTGAGGCTCTTGATGCAGGCCGCTTCGAGGGCGCTGCGCCGGGAACCATTAAGCGACGGGATCGCGATGGCTGCCAGGATGCCGATGATGCTGGAGACCACCAGCAACTCGAGCAGCGTGAAGCCGCGACGGGGTTCGTAGGGGCGCAGGGCTCGGATCATGACTGACGTACCTCTTTCTTTCCCGGCGATAGGCCGGGCGGTTAGTTCCCCGAAAGGCCACTGACCGGCAGGATGCTGGAACCGGAGATCTGGGACACGCTGCCATCGGAATCGGCAACGAAGGTCCGCAGGTCATACTGGCCACCGGGAACCGGCACCAGGCTGATACGGAAGGTGTCGGTGCGGAGCCGCACCTGCACTGAATAGAACGGTGCGATCGGGCTGTCATTCGTGCGGCTCAGGTCGTCGCCCTGGTGGTACCGGGGATCGACCAGATCCCCTTCGGCCTGCAGCTGATCAAAGCGTCCGAACGACTTGTACCGGGCGAAGTACTGATACTGCGCGGTCGCCAGGGTCTTGCCGGCCCCCACCGCCGACGCTTCCAGCGCTACCGCCCGACTCTGGCGCATCGACGCCAGAGCGACGGTCGCGAGGATCGCGACGATCGCGGCGACGGTCAGGACTTCCACCAGGGTGAAGCCCCGATGTGTCCGTCGGCGGGATGGCGGAAAGAAGTCGCGCACGGCTTAGAACCCCAGACTGCTGGGCGGGAAGGTCTGCACCCGCCCCTCGTGGGTGATAGTGAAGGTCCGCAAGGTGCGATCGAAAGGCTCGGCCACCACGGTGAAGTTGGCGTACAGCGAGTGAGTCCCGGTGGCGCTGGTGTAGGGCGGCCGGACTTCCCCGGGCTGGATGAAGATCAGGGAGAAGTTCTTCGCGAAGGAGCCGGCGGCATCGCTGGCGCTGTAGCTGGAGGGGAGGTAGGTCCCCACCAGGTCACTGAAGTTGTTGGCATAGAGACCATTGCGCTGATAGAAGAGCTCCTGCCCTTCGGCGACCGCCTTGAGTCCCTTTTCGGCGGCGACTTCCAGCGCTTGCCCCCGGGCGCGCTGCATACTCGCCAGGGCCATGGTGGCGATGATGAGAATCACCAGCGCGACCAGGGTCATTTCGATGAGGGTGAAGCCGCGGCGCGGCCTGCCACTAATGCGCCGGAACATACGTCCCTCCGCTTCCCGAGGTCCCCTGCCGGGTCTCGTACACAATCCCTTCCTGGGTCAGCAGGAAGATGACGTTATCGCCGGTCCGCTCGTTGTAGGGATAGTCCACCCCGCGGGCGATGACGGAATAGCGATGGGGCTGCGCCGGGTCATAGACCCAGGTGACGCTGAAACCCCGCATGAAGGCATCGATCCCACCAGCCGGCCCCCGGGGGTCGCTCTGGCGGTAGGCCTGCGCGATGATGGAGTAGTTCTGCAGTTCCCGGAAATTGGCGGCGTAGCGACCGTGGGAGGTGTGGTACGCCTCCATGCCGGCTCCGATGGCTTTCAGGCCGTGGAACCCCGCCACCTCGATGGTCCGCTGGCGGCTGTTGCGATAGCTGGAGAGCCCCATGGTGATGAGGATGGCCACGATAGTCGCCACCACCAGGATTTCCAGCATCGTGAAGCCCCGCAGGGAAGACCGGCGGTTACTTGACACGGTAGCCACCTCCGGTGGATTCCTGCATGACACCGTTTTCGGTCAGCCGGAAGGTCTTCAGCCCGAAACCAGGGTCCGGGACGGCGAACACAGAGAACCCATAGGTGCGGCCCGCGATCGGCGGCTCCAGTTCGATCCAGACGGAGTAGTGTTTCGCCATGCGCGTAGCATCCGTGCCACCACCGTGGCTATAGCCCCGGTCCACATAGTTCAGTCGCTGCAGGTGATAGAAGCTGGTGAACTGGCGATAGGACGACTGATAGGCGTGCTGCGCTGCGCCGAGGGACTTGACAGCCTGCATGGCGCCGACTTCCCAGGCGCTCTTCTTGGACCCGGTGACCTGCGGGATGGCCATGGCCAGGAGGATGGCGATGATCGCCACCACCAGCAGGATCTCGAGCAAGGTAAAGCCACGCTCCGCGTGCCGGAGGCTGAGGCTGTCCCGATGGGATCCTTTCACTTTCATGGTGCTCCCCTACAGGTTGTTGAAGGCGCTGCCGACGGTCACGGTTCCCTGCGCCTCGATGTAAAAGGTCCGCATTCCCAGTTCCGGATTCACCGGGAATGCACCGATAGTGAAGATGTGGCTCCCCAGAATGCGCCCCTGGCTGTCCGTGGGAGCGGCGGGGAAGGTGTCGGTCCGGGCCCGCAACTCGTAACCCTTCGCCAGCTGATCGGTCAGACCCGACTGATAGGTCTCCGGTGGGAGGTACCCCCGGATGTCATCGAAGAACCGGGTCGAGAAGTTCGTGTCCATGGCGGGGTAGTAGCCCCGGTCCCGGTAGTAGAGCTCGAAGGTCCCGCGGATGGTCTGGAGGCCTTTGACAGCGGACGCCTCATACGCGGGGACCCGGGATTTCTGCAGTCCGGGCAGCGCCAGGATGATCAGCAGCGCCGCAATGGCGACGACGATCAGCACTTCGACCAGGGTGAACCCCGCCTGCTGGCGTCGGAGGTGGTGACAAAGTCGGGTCATCGGGGCACCTCCTACCAGATCACCACGCCGGTCTGACTGTCGCGGAGCCGGCCATTGATGAGCGCAAAGGTGCGCAAGCCGGTTTCCGGCACGACGGGCGTGACGGTGATGGAGTAATCCTGCGGATACGGGCCGTTCGAGAAAAAGGCGATGGAATACCCCTTAATGAACCCATCGACCGTATCCGGCCGGCCATACCCCTTGGGGTCGATGGCATCGATGGACCGCAGGCGGTTCCAGTGATCTTCACTGGTGCCGCCGGGGTAGTAGCTGTTCAGGTTGTAGTAGAGCTCTTCGGCTTCGGCGATGGCCTTGAGGCCGCCGACCGCCGATGACTCAAGGGTGGAGCGCCGGCTGCCGTAGTACGACGGAATGGCGAGGACCACCAGGATCGCGAGAATGCCAACCACAATGAGGATCTCCACGAGAGTGAACCCTCGGGCCAAGCGGGACTCGCGATGGGCAGCCAGACTGAACACAGGCCGCTCCTTTAGACAGAGACCGGAGAGATCCGGTATTTAGAAGCCACTGACCGGCGGGCCGAAGATGCTGAGGCCTTCCCGGACCGGCGGATCGGTAAAGAGCGTGTCCCGGGAGGCTTCGTTATCCAGGACGATGCTGATGTTGAAGGTCCGCATCCCGAGGCTCTGCCGTGCCGGGACCGCGTCGATCTTGAAGTACAGGCTGTTCGCTGTCGCCGGTACCGTGAAGATCAGCGAGTACATCTCGATGTACGGCCGGACCGAACTGCCACTGTTGGGGGGGACCAGGAACCCCTCCTTGCGATACCCCTTGGGGATGTAGCCCGCCTCGACCAGTTCGTTGAACCGCCCGAACTGCTTGTTCTCCCCGAGATACCGCTTCTGCACCATCGCCAGGTTGGCGAGCTTCGCCACGCACTGGCTCTCGTAGTTTCGTCGCTTCACCGCCTGAATCCCCGGCAGGGAGAGGGTGGCGACGATCCCGATGATGGCTGCCACCATCAGCACTTCCGTCATGGTGAACCCGGATCGGGGGCGGGGAAAGCGCATCGCGTCCCTACTTCACCGGCCGGTTGTTGGCGGCGAGCCGCACGACGTTGTCCTGGCTGACGTACATCGCCCGCAGGTCCGGCTGCCTTCCGGCCAGCCGCCAGCGAGCGGGGACCGCCTGCTGCGGCATGGCAGCCGTCGCAGTGATCCGGAAGTTATCGGTTTGCGCCACGATTTCGAGCTGGTAATCCGGGATGAACGCGCTGGCAGGCAGCCCATTCAGGGTCTGGTTGTGCAGCACGACATCGTCTTCCACGAACTGGGCCGCGATGTACCCCTGGTCCTGCAGTTCAGTGAAGGTGGCGTAGCGATCGAAGTTCTGAAAGTAGATCTGCTGGAGCGCGGCGAGTTCACCGAGCTTGACGTAGGCACGGTTTTCCTTCGCCTGCCGGAGCGTTTCCAGATAGGTGACCGTCCCGATGGTCGCCAGGGTCAGGAGGAGCCCGGTGACGATCAGGAGTTCGATCAGCGTATAGCCGGTGCGCGAGCGGAGCATCGCTCGCAGAGCGTACATGCTGCGTACCATTCCGGTCCTCCTCGGTCGAAGTTCCCCTCTTGGGGGTATTTTCGGCACTTTACGGTCCCGTTGACGCCGGTTTGCCGGACCTCAACAGGCGCGATTTGTTGCTTTTTGCTCCACTGTCGCGAGACCGACCAGTTTCACGCGGAGTGTAGCGCTACCGGATCCGCCGTTGCGTCCCATCCGGGTTGATCGTAAAGACCTGCCCATCCTCTTCCATATAAAGGATGGGGAGGCGGCCCGGCGCACCGACCGGTTCCGCCACGACAGCGTAGTTGAAGCCATCCGGCGGGACGGTCATGTTCGCGATGTCCCGGCCAATCTGCAGGCGATAGTACCGGAGAAAGGGACTACCGCCATGCCCGGTGGTGTCGTCGGGCACCAGGTCCCGGGCGATGAAGCCCGCATTCTGGAGGTCGACATAGCTCGCGAAGGTCCCGTTGGGGTTCACCCCGAGGTCGCCGCTGCTTCGGTAATTCTCCTGCCAGGTCGCGATCTGCTTCAGGCGGGTTACCGCCCGACTCTGGATCTGCGCCTGCTTCATGGCCGGCAGGACTGTCATGCCCAGGCCGGCGATGATGACGATGATCGCGGCGACAGCCACGGACTCGATGAGGCTGAAGCCGCGACGCTGGGCGGCGGGCAGTCCGGACATAGTGCGCGACTCCTTTCTCACGACACAACCTCCGCTAGCGGAGGAAGTTCGCGTCCTCGATGGCATCGAACTCCAGCCCCGGTGGGAGCCGGACAGTCCCTTCATTCCCGGCGCGTAACACGCCGGTGAAGAGGTTTTGACGTTTCACGTTTGCGGATGCGAGGCTGAGGTCCATCTCGATCCGCCGGATCTCCGAGGCCAGCCCCGCCCGGTTGCCCTGGGCATCATAGAAGCGGAAGGTCACACCCTCCACTTCCGGGGCAAGGATCGTGGTGAGATAAGTCTCACCATCCTGCTCATTCGAAGTCTTGAGCAGGTAGAAACTGCCTGTGGAGGCGGAAGCCTTGGCGGTGTAATGGACCCAGATGTCCTGCCCCCGCTCGTTGGTGTACCCGAGGATCAGGTCCTGGGGGTCTTCCAGCGGGGTGATGCTGCGGGTACTCACTTTGGTGTTATCGGTGTACCCGAAGTGGAACCGGGTCGTCTGCGCGACATCCCGCAGGAACGACCCCTGGATCCGCCGGAACGCGGAGTTGAAGTCCTGCTGTGAATGCAGTTCGTTGGTCGTGGAAAGTCCGTTCAGTGCGAACGTGGTGGCGAGCACGATCGCCCCGGCCGCGATGGTCACGGTCAGGAGCGTTTCCAGCAAAGTGGTCCCTCGTCGGGACGAGCGCCAGGCGAGCATCTGTTAGTTCCCCCCCAGCACTGTGTCGAGGATGAACTGCTCGCCGGAACTCTCTTCATAGGATCCGTCGCCACTGGTGCTGGCATCGGGATTCCGGAAGAAGTTGTCGTTGGACTGCCGGTCCTCCGGGAGTCGGTCAAGCGGGAGCCGGGGATAGACCTGTGTCTCGAACATAGCCGCGACATCCTCATCGAGATTGGCCGCATCCTCCGTCGGCTCTTCAGGAATGCCGTTGATCTCCACGAAGTCGACTTTGACGCCACCAAAGTAGGCAGGAGGCAACGATGAGCCGCTGGCATCGCTCTTGAAGCGGAGGACCACGGTATCTCCTGGCAGCCAGGGACTGTAGCGACCCGCCAGACTCTCCGGGTCGGTGGTGTTCCCAAAGTACTGCGGCAGGCCATACTGATTCCCGCTGACATCGTAGATCTGCAGGAAGTCGGTATCGGGCTGGCGCTGAAGGTCGAAGGTGCTGAAGTGGAGACGAATGGCTTCCGCACCCGGGACCGTGATGACTTTCAGGAAGTCCTCGTTGGAGCGGTAGTTGGTGTGGTCGAAGGGGACCAGCGAGGTGGTAGGGAGCTGCGGCAGGGTGCCGCCCGCGACTTCGGCATCGCGGTAGATGACACTCGCGAGCTTCGTGAGCTCGGAGTTATCGGTCTGCCACCAGTCCTGCTCCATGAACTTCTTGGTGTTTCGTCGGCCATCGTGACGCATTACTTCGATTTCGACCCGCAGCACGTTGGGGCGATCCTGCGGCGGCCAGACCGTCATGTCCGGCGTCCAGTACACCCGGCGCGCCAGGTCATAGTCGGACCCGGCGTACTTCGGGAAGAACATGATGTAGTTCCCGACTTCCCGGCTCCCATTGTCCCGGTCGAAAGTAGGGATGTAGGCGGTGGCGGTGTTGTACCCAAAGACTTCCAGTTCGCCCACGTAGGGGTAATGGAAACTGGGGTCACTGCTGGAGACCGTGTAGATTTCGCCGATGCCCAGGATGACCGTCTCCAGAGGATTGGCGGGGTCATTGCGAATTTCGATGATCCCGGCGGAATCGATGGTCTGATCGCCAATGCCGTAGATGACCCGTCCTTCATGCACGGCGGGGTTGAACGGGATGCCGAGCCCGAGGTCGACATTGGAGGCGAACATCTTGAACCGGCGCTGATAGATGCCGGGATACTGGCTGACGGCATCTTTCTGAACTACGGGATCGGGGTCGGTTTCCAGCGCGGGATCGCCAAAGGTGTTGAAGCGGTTGTCGTAGAGGATGCGGTGCATCCGGGTGACCTGGCGGAAGTTGAGCCACCACATCTGGCTGTCTTCATCGACATCGGTGCCGGGCTGGGTGGGGTCGATGACATTCCCCGGGTCCAGCGCTCCGCCGGAGGTGCCACCACCACCGATAACCGTGTCGTTGGGGTTATCGATTTCGCCGGGCCAGCCACCACCGGCAATGGCGAAGGGGCCATTCTCCAGCGCGACCCACTTCCCCTGTGCGCTGTCGAGCCGGATGCCATCAGCCGCAAGTTCCGGCGGGAAGTTCGGATGGTGACCCGTCGAGGCGACCTGCCCATTCCCGTTGGGGGGCAGCACACTGGTTACGAGATTCGTGAGGTAATCCGGGACCTCTTCGATGTCTTTCGGGGTCGAGGTCTGGAAGTACGGCAGTTCGTCAAACGACACTGCCCGGAGGAGTTCGAGCTCCTGGGCCGCGAAAAGATCCGCCGCCGTCTGGTCGCGGGAGGTGACACTCACCCCCACACTGGAGGAAAGGGAGCCGAGGTACCCGAGGGCGATGATCGCCAGTACGGCGGCTGCGAAAGCGATTTCAACCAGGCTCAGGCCCCGATGTGCGCGCCAGATGCGGAGCATTACTGCACCTCCCCGAAGCTCCGGACTTTGCCGGTGGAGCGCTGGTTGTAGTTATCGGCATCCGCCGGGGCGAGGTCGCGGTCGGTGTTCCCGAGGAAGGTGTTCGCGAAGTAGGCCACTTTGTCGATGACGAAACCGTTGTAACCGTTGTTGGGCTGGCCATCGCCCCGGAGGACCACCCGGGCGGTGTCGCCGGACACCAGCACCCAGCCATACTGGCTGTTGATCTCCGGGGGCAAATTCGGGTCCGCAAGCAGCTCGCCCACCACGCCGCCCTGCTGATCATTCGGGTCCAGGAAGACCGGCGGGTCAACCCCGGTGTCCGAGAATGAGGTGAGGGTCTTGATGAGCTGGCCCGACGCGTCGTAGATGTCGATGGCATCCCCGGGGGCCAGTCGGAACTGATCACGCAGGAAGTGGATGCCGAGTTCCGTGACACCCGGGACCGTCAGCCACCACTCGCCCTGCCGATTGATCCCCTCACCCCAGTTGGTGTAGGCCGCCGTCGCACCGAAGGAACTCATTGTGCCGGGGGCGATCATGGAGCGGTCAACGTCATTGGCGTTGTTCGCCACATAGCTGATGGAATCGACCCAGAAGCCGTAGTTCAGGCGGTCGTCCAGATAGTCGCCCTGGCGATCCAGATAGGGGGTAATTTTGAGGCCGTTCACCGACGGTCCAAGGGTGAAGTTCTTGTTCGCGAGATCCGCAATGTCGTAAATCCCGGGCGTCCCGATCAGCAAGCCGAGGGCCCCGTTGGGGGAAACATAGGTCTCGGGCGGCAGAATCGGACCGAAGGAAGAGAGATAGTCGATGCGGATGGAGTCGCCATCAGTACTGCTGGCCGCAGCGAGGCTGGTCGCGCGATTGAAGTGGACCTTCCAGCTCACCAGGGGTGCACCGCCAGGAGGCGTCGGTTTGAAGACCGTGGTCGACCAGGGGAGTGTGGGATGAATCGCCTCCAGGCTCCCGAGGCTCCCCTGATGGGCGGTCCGCTGAGTGGGGAGATCGATCCGCACCAGCTGCCCGTTGTTATCGACGTACTCGACTGCCGAGACCAGATAGCCATACGCCGAGGGATCACCGACCCCGTCGAGGCCCAGGCGCAACTGGATCCCCAGAGGCGTGTTGGCACGGACCCGGGTCGCGAAGGGGGTCTGGTAGAACGGCAGCGCCCCGGTCAGAGTCGCGAGGACCTGACCGGTGTTCGCGTTGATGACATCCAGCGTATCCCCGGGGCCCAGAAATGAATCGCCGGAGAACTCCAGGCGCATCGCCTGAATGATGTTGTTGGGGTCCTGGCCGTTGGGGTCCGTGATGATCGAGGGGTCTACCACCGGCGGGGTGGTCCCGCCACCAGGCTGGACCTGCAGGCCCGCTTCCTCCTCGGTCATGTTGTATGGCGACCAGATGGTCTGTGTGAAGCTGCTGGCGACCCCGCCTTCGAGGCCATCGTAGGGATGCGGCGTCTCGAAGTAGGCTGGCTTTTCTTCCTCGTCGAAGAAGTACCGGACACCGGAGAGCTGGAAGCCATACTGCTGGTCCGGAGTCCCTGAACCAAAGACGTTATCTGTCACCATGCGAATACGGAGCGTCGTGCCATCGGCAGGATCTTCGAAGTAGTAGGACACAGGCCCCGGAGTCGGGCCGGCAATGGTAGCGAAGGGAGGCTGATACACCCCATTAGCCCAGCGGCTGAACTCCAGCCGGTCGCCGGGATCTTCCAGACCCAGGAAGCCCGGATCAAAGAGGAGTCCGATACGCTTGATTTTGCGTCCCGGATTCGCGGGGTCCCGGGGATAGCTGACCGACCAGTAGCGGTCCATGCCCGGAGGATAGGCATCCGTGCCCATCAGCCCTGCGAGATCGTGGGGAGACTCCACGGTATGCGGACGGATCGTCAGTTGCGAGAAATCATCGCGCGTCCGCTCCCGGGAACCGTAGTACCGATTCTCCTGCTGATACGACTTCCGGAGCGTGGCCGTCCGGATGTCACTCTGTCCCTTGGTGATTTCGCCGTGGGCGTAGAGATTCAGCGTGCTGGACTCTTCACCCGGGAAATAGTTGTAGTCCAGGCGACGCTGTGCGAAGGCATCATCCGAGAGGAACTCCAGCAAGCGCTGGTCCGCCGGACCAGCGACAGTGGTGACCATGGCGGCTTCATCGATGCCACCGGAGTTGCGGATGAACTCCGCACCGACATACACGGTTCCGGAGCCCTTGGTGGTGGGGAAACCGACCCGTCCGACCCACGGCTGCTCAGTGTCTTTGAGGGTCTTCTGCAGATCGACCTTCGCAAGATCGAGACCGGATTCGATGGTGGCATCCGGGGTCGAGGTGTCCCCCGCCGCCGGGAGCTTCAGATTGCCGGGGAGACGCTTAATATTTTCTTTGAGCTGCCAGGCGGCGAGGTCCAGAACCCCTTCGGTGGCGGTCCGGGCCTGCATTGCCCGACTCCCCGCATCGGATGTCTGATACTCATCGACCGCCAGGGCCAGCAATCCCGCAGACACCAGGGCGACAGCGCCCATGATCACGGCCACCAGCACCAGGGCATACCCACGACGGGGTCGTGCCGCGGTCCGATGCCAGTGACTGAGCCAGCGATCCATGTGCCCTCCGGACTCTGCAGCGCGCCAGGGCTCCTGCAGGTGCGATATGCCGTGGGGAGAGTATCCAAGCATCGTACCAAAGCGCCTGTTGGAGCCTGGTTCTCCCAGAACGCCTCCCAAAAGAGAAACCCCCTTCCTCAGGCCTTCGGAGAGAAAGGGGGCATTCCAGGGATAACGACGCTTTGGAGGGATACAGTGGGGGGGCCAAAACCGTTTCGGGTAAGATTTACAACAGAAATGAGCAGATTATGTCCTCCAGAGCGGTGCCGAGGGCGATTTCGGAAGGAGGCAGGTCCGCCAGCGCGGGGCGACATATCGGATCGACATGTATTTTTTTGCCGCCCGCACCTCATGCCACCCCGTACTGTTGCATTCTGAGGCAGCGCTGCGCCGCGCTAGCGACCCAGGGCGCGACGTCGCCGGCGCAGCTCCCCGGCATGGGTCAGGGCGTACCACCGCAGGCGCGGCACGATGAAAAACGACTCGATGGCGATCCGCCGGGAGAGCTTGCTTTGCCCCGCCGTCCGGTCCGCAAAAATGATCCGGACTTCCCCGATCGAGAAACCAAGCATCACCGCCCGGTAGTTCAGTTCAATCTGAAACGCATAGCCGTTGGAGCGGATTTCATCCAGCCCGATGGCTTCCAGGACCTCGCGACGCACCACCTTGAAGCCGGTCGTCATGTCCCACATCTTCATCCCCGAAATCGCCCGGACATAGGTCATCGCTCCCAACGAGAGCATCAGGCGAAACAGGGGCCAGTTGACGATCGACAATCGGCCATCCTTGAAGCGGGAGCCGATGACCAGGTCATAGGTGCTGCTGGCAGCCAGCAAGTCAGGAATCGAGGCCGGATCGTGCGAAAAATCGGCATCCATCTGCATGATGTGAGTGTAGTCGCGTGCCAGTGCCCAGTGGAACCCCGCCACATAGGCGCGTCCGAGACCATCTTTCACCTGCCGATGCAGGACATGGACCCGGGGCTCCGTGGCACGGAAGGACTCTACCCATTCCCCCGTCCCATCCGGCGAGCTGTCGTCCACCACCAGCACATGGGCGTTCGGCACATGCTGGAAAATCAAGGGCAAGAGCCCCGGCAGATTCTCCCGCTCGTTGTAGGTCGGCATCACGATCAGGACCCGCATGGCGGGGTCGAGGGCCGGAGGGGCAGGCATCGATGGGGCAGGCAGATCGGTAGGCATGGGTCAGTAGGTCGCTCCAGCTTACGACAGGCGTCCGGCGGGGTAATACGACGCGAGCCCGACCGACCAGCGGTAGACCGCTTCGATAAGGGGGCAGACCAGCGCGCCGGCGGGCTGCGCGGTCCCGGCGACCCAGACCAGCACCCCGAGGCGAACCGCGTTGTGATACCAGGGCTGCCAGCCCTGCAGGATTGGCTCTCTGAAGATAAACGCGCAGTAGTACCCCAGGAGTGGCAGCAGACTCACGAGCGCGTCGCCGCCAAACTGATGGAGATAGAAGGTGACCTGTGTGCGCCCACCGAAGGTCGGGACCAGAATGCCAATTTGCTTGCCCCCCTCCGATGCTGGTACGCCATAGCCAAACGCGCCATCGATGATCGCCAGTCCGACGGCGGCGAGGAGGGTCCAGTACGCCCCCCAATGGAAGATCCCCTGCCCGGCGCGAAAAAGGTCGACCTGCTGCGCCTCTTCCAGTTCCTGGGTCCGGATGATGCGACTCACCAGTATCAGGGTCCCGATCAGTGCTGGCGGGAACATCCAGAGAAGTCCGTTGTACCCGATCAGGTTCTGCAGGAAGTACTGCACGCTGGCGCCGATGTTCGCCTGATGCAGCACGATGAGTGGCAGCAGCTTGTTGAAGCCCCACATGTGGGTCCCGACCAGCACCAAAGCCACCGGAAGCGCCCCCAGCGCCAGATGCTGTCCCAGTTGCTGCAACGGGCGGGGACGGGTCGCCAGCAACACGCCTCCAAAGCCAATGACTGCGGCTCCCGCCACCGGGACGATGCCACAGGCGAGCATCAGCAACGCTCCCGCGCGCCAGCCCTGCATCCGGGCAGGCTGATCTTTCGCGATGCGGAAGAGCGCGGTGTTGAGTTGCGCGAGCCCGGTCCAGAGGAGCGCCGCACCAAGGGCGTGCTCGGTGAGATAGGTCATCCGGAGCGCCAGGGGCGACAGAAAGAGGACCGGGAGCACCAGCACCCACCAGCGCGACCCGGAGAGTCCCCGCAGCTGGATGCTCTGGCCAAAGAACCATGCGAGGAGGCTGACCGCGATCAGATTCGGCACCAGCGCCAGGACCCGGTAGAGCGTCAGGGGGTCCAGGGCATCTGGTGCGACGCCGGCGATGCGGGATGCCATGCTCGTCAGGCCCCCCAGCAGGAGGCCATAGAGGGGGGTGAAGCGGGGACGCAGGGTGGTAGTCCCCTCCCCCTGACGGGCCGGGACATGGACCGTACCCGGGGCCTGCGCCAGGACGTCCGGCACCCGGAAACCCCGTCCGGACGCCACTTCCAGCGCTGTGGCATAGCGGACTGCCTCATCGCCGGAGACCGGAATCTGCGGCTGCCAGGTCCAGCGGGCGATGGTCTGACGGTACTCGTTGGTGGTCGCGACTGGGGTCAGCACCACCAGCGTACTGAGGACGACCCAGGCCCAGCCCAGGAGCATCAGGAGACCGAGTTGGCGCATAGCAGCGGTGATGCGGCGACTCCCAAGGGGGGGGATGCGTGGTCCGGTGACACGGCGGGGCCGTGACGCCGATGGTAGCGCAGACTCATGGCATCATCGGCTGTATGGCCCTGTGTGTCCCATGCCGTCCGTTGTCGCCGCTCCTGTTGGGGGTCGTGATGTTGCTCGCTGGTTGCGAAGCGGCGACCACGGAAGCGCCGCTGGTGCCGCCATCGACAGTTCCCGATCCAGCGTGGGTGGCCCTGGTGACCGGTCGCTGGGAAGGGATCAGCACCACGACCACCGGCGTGGAGGATTACCTTGACTTCACGTTCTGGCCCGATGGTGTCTATGCCCGGGTCCGCGTCGAGGTGAATCGTCGGCGGCTGGCCGAGCCCTACGCGGAACTGACGGGCGAGGAAGTCCGGATCGAAATTGCGGATCTCCAGGGAAACAGCGGGCAGTTTCTGGGGACGATTGCGGCATCGGCAGGGACGATCTCAGGGACCTTTACCCTGACATTCAACGGCACCACCGACCAGGGCACTTTCACGGTTACCAAAATCGACTAGCGCCAGCTTAGGTGCGGGGTGACGGGGCTGGGGGGCCGACTTCGGGCTTCTCCGGCAGCTTTGGTGCAGGCTTGGGGGCGGGCTTCGGTTTCGGTTTCGCGTTGGGGTCCTGGATGCTGTGCTTCTTTAAGCGCCAGATCCGATTACCCGCCTCGTACTGCGCGATGATGCGCGGATCCTTGACGGCATACCAGACGAATTCCGAGACGCCGCTGATCCGGTGCTCCACTTTCCAGCACTCGTAGATGCCCGCCGGGACCGGGATCACTTCGCGCCCGGTGATGGTGATGATGGGGGTCCGGAAGGAGAGATTCACCGGGTCGAGCATCATCGTGGTGAAGAGGTTCCCCTCCTCAAACTCCAGCCCGCGACCCGCCAAAAAGAGGAGCGGCAGGAGCGTGTAACTCCCGGCGTTGGTGAGCTTGCGCGACACCTGCTCGCCATTCACCTGGGTCTGGAGCGCAGTGATCTGTTTGTCGGCGAACTGGAGTTCCAGGGTTTCGGTGCCCCGCTCATCGGCGTAGCGCTGACGGAACCCCCAGGGCTGGAGGGTCTTCGCCTCCAGGGTCGCGACCCAGCCGAGAGATTGCCCTCCCGGCTCGGTACCGTTGTAAGTGATTTCCAGCTTGTCGTAGGGGCCGCCGGTGAGTCGTTTTGTGGAGAGGGTCCCCTCCCCTTCCCGGATCGCGCCATCGCCTCCCTTGAAAGCGCCCCCGGTATCGTTCTTCACTACGATCTGATAGGTCAGGGTATCGGGGGCGGGGAAGCTCTTATCGGCGGGATACCGCCAGGAGTGGAACGGCTTCGCCTCTGAATGGATAGGCTGCGCCCCACCCACCAGGAGTGTCAGCGCCAGCACCGCAGTGACATGTCGTGCCGTCATCAGCACTCATTTAACACACTTTTGCATGTATCCGCTCGCCCATGCCTGATCAGACTTAATGGCGGGGTCTAGCTCTTCTTGCGGGCCGGGGCGGGGGTCCGCTTCCCTACCCCATTCCCCGACGCTTTGCTGGCAGGACGTTCGGTGGGCTTCGCGGGGGCCTTGCTGGCCGCTTTTGTTGCGGTTTTCGCGACGGGCTTGCCGGTCGCTTTTGCTGCGGACTTCGCGGCGGGTTTCGCGGGGGCAGGCTTCGGTGGTGGCACCACTTTCGCCGCAGGTTGGGCCGGTGCGATAGGACCTGTCGCCCGGACCCGTCCAGGCTTCTTGCCGGTCCCGAGTTCCGCGAAGTCCTTCATCGACAACGCGACCTGCAGGACCTCTTCCACCCGGGTCACCGGGTAGATCGTGAGGTGCTGCAGCACTTCGGGGTCGACTTCCCGCAGATGGAGCTCGTTGTCCTTGGGGATGATGGCGGTTTTGAGGCGTCCCCGGACCGCCGCCAGGAGCTTTTCCTTCAGGCCGCCGATGGGGAGGACATCGCCCCGGAGATTGACCTCGCCGGTCATGGCAACATCTTTGTCCACCGGGTGCCCGGTGAGAAGACTGGTGAGGGCGGTGACCATCGTGACGCCAGCAGATGGGCCATCTTTCGGGGTCGCTCCGGCGGGGACATGGACATGGATGTCGTGCCCCTGGAAGACTTTGGGATCAATGCCGAGGCGCTCGGCGTTGGCGCGAATCCAGCTCAGGGCTGCCTGTGCCGACTCCTGCATCACGTTCCCCAGCTGCCCGGTAAGAATCAGCTTGCCCCGTCCCTCCATCATGGTGGCTTCCACCTGGAGGATGGTGCCGCCGACAGAGGTCCAGGCGAGGCCTGTGGCGACCCCCACCTGGCGCTTTTTCTCGAAAGCCTTTTCGGGGAACTTGGGGATGCCGAGGAAGTCCTCGAGATTTTTCTCCGTGATGGAGAAGGGTCCCTTTTCGCCACTCGCCTTGCGATAGGCGGCCTTACGACAAAGGCTGGCAATGGTCCGCTCGAGATTGCGGACCCCGGCTTCCCGGGTCCACTCCTCGATCATGCGCTGATACGCCTTGTCCGCGACTTTCAGGTCGGTCTTTTTCAGGCCGTGATTTTCCAGCTGCTTCGGCAGCAGATGCTGCTTCGCGATTTGGGTCTTTTCATTTTCGGTGTAGGACGACAGCTCGATGACTTCCATGCGGTCCCGCAGAGGGGCCGGGATGGGGTCGAGCATGTTGGCCGTGGCAATGAAGAGGACATTGCTCAGATCGAAGGGGAGTTCGAGATAGTGGTCGGAGAAGGTGGAGTTCTGCTCCGGGTCCAGGACCTCCAGCAGGGCGGAGGTGGGGTCGCCCCGGAAGTCCATCCCGACCTTGTCGATTTCATCGAGGATGAAGACCGGGTTCTTGGTACTGGCGGTCCGGATCCCCTGAATGACCCGTCCGGGCATGGCCCCGACGTAGGTCCGACGATGCCCGCGAATCTCCGCTTCATCGCGGACTCCCCCGAGGGACATCCGGACAAACTTGCGTCCGAGGGCTTCCGCAACGGAACGTCCGAGAGAGGTTTTGCCCACACCGGGCGGTCCGACCAGGCAAAGGATCGGGCCTTTCATGTCGGCCTTGAGCTTCTTGACCGAGAGGTACTCCAGGAGCCGCTCCTTCACGGTATCGAGGCTGTAGTGATCCGCATCGAGGACGGCCTTGACATGACTGATGTCGAGATTGTCTTCCGTGACTCGCTCCCAGGGGAGGGCGATGAGGGTGTCGAGGTAGGTCCGGACCACCCCGGACTCAGCGGAGTCGGGATGGAGCCGCTTGAGGCGATCGAGCTCGTGGAGCGCCTTCTTTTCGCCATCTTCCGGCATCTGCGCTGCTTTGATCTTCTCGCGGTACTCCTCGATCTCCTGCTCGCGCTCGTCGCCCTCGCCGAGCTCGCCCTGGATCGCCTTGAGCTGTTCGCGCAGGATGAATTCGCGATGAGCCTTGGAGAGTTCCTGTTGCGCCTTGTCCTGGATCCGGCTGGAGACCGACAGGACCTCGACCTCCTTCACCAGGAGATTGACGATCTTCTTCAGGCGTTCTTCGGGATCGATGATCTCCAGGACATCCTGTTTGTCCTGGGTCGGGATATCGAGATTGGTGGTCACCATGTCCGCGAGCATCCCGGGCTGCTCGATCCGCTCGGCGGCCTGCATCATGTCGGGGGAGATGTGCTTGGACATGGACCCGAGCTTTTTGAACTGCTCGAGGACCGTCTTCATCAGCGCTTCGACCGTCACGCCGGTGACTTCCGGCTCGGTGAGCTCTTCCAGGTGCGCTTTGAGCCAGGGGTCGGTATGGACCCACGAGGCAAAGCGGACCCGGGCAAGGCCCTGCACGAGAATCCGCACTTCGCTCTCGAGGCGGGCCATCCGCAGGACCACCGAGAGAGTCCCGATCTCATAGAGATCCTCAGGCATCGGATTCTCGACCCCGGGATTCTTTTGGGTGACCAGGACCACTTTGCGGTCCTTCTCCAGCGCTTCTTCCAGCGCGGCCACTGAGGCCTGACGTCCGACCGAAATCGGCACCACCAGATAGGGGAAAATCACCAGGTCCCGCAGGGGAATCACCGGACATTGCGCCGGCACCTCGACATCCCCTTCCTGGGGGTTGTCCGAGATCGGGGGGGTCGCAGGTCCGGCCGGCCGATCGGCGGGACTATCGGGCGAGTCAGCGCCCAGACGCATGAGCAGTTCTCCTTTGTTCAGCCCCGGCAGGACTGTTGGGGAGCGAGTATAGCACCCGCTTTTAATGCGCCTTAGCGAGATTTTGCCGGACTGAAAGGTCCCGCGATGCAACCTTTGGCGTTGATGGGGCATCCCAGTCAGCAGAGAAAGCGTGCGCTGACGGTTGCCCGTCACTCGGCGCTTACCCACGACTACATGACCCCGACTGGAGCCCGCTGCCCTATGTCCCACTTCCCGCAACGCCTCCGACCCGCCACGTCTGGCCTGATGAGCCGGCGTATGTCGGTGGCTCTGCTGCTGGTGGGAGTCGCACTGCTGCAGCTTGGCTGCTTCACGCCGGTGGCGAAACACCAGTATGGGCCGTCGTTGAGCGAGCAGCCTGCGGCGACTCTCGAAAAGAGTCAGGCCGCCGGGATCGCCGCCCAGCGGGAAGAGCGACTTGCCGCCGGGACGGATCAGCGGGGCGGGTTTGGGACTGTCCCCCTGGCGGCGCATTTTCTGGGGGATGTAAACAGCGCCGTGCAGGAGGCGCAGTCATCGGGGATACGGCAACGGATTTTTGTCCTGATCACCGATGGGCAATGCCAGGAGTGTGAACGTTGGGAAAAGATTCTGACTTCCGATGTCATCCTCCGGGAGAAGCAGCGGGGGTGGATCTTTGTCCGGGCGGATGTGACGGTGAATCCGAAGGTGCTGGACCGGTACAAGCTGACGGTGGATGATCTGCCGGTGGGGCTGGTCGTGAGCGACCGGGGGAACGAGAACTACCGGTATGTGAAAGCGCCGTCGAGTGTCGAGGTGATGCACCAGTGGCTCCGCGACCGCTGGTGAGAATCTCGCCACCTTAATCAGCAAAGAGTTATCCGTCTGATTCGCAATGGCACTTGACGTGTGTGTGTGTGTGTGTGTGTGTGTTACTTTGAGGGCATGGCTACTCCATGGACGAAATCTTTCTGCACCTTGGCGCTAACTTGCGCTATGTGGGTGGCCATGGGAGCCATGCCCAACATGAGTGCAACAAATGCCAGCCCAATGGCTGGATGGTGTCTCTGCCATGGCTGCCTTCTTCATGAGGATCCCGTGCTGTCGTATGAAGTGGATACATGCCCGAACCTGCATATCTTCTGCTGGGGCGTGCCGATTCCAGTACCGATCACTGTTTTGTGTACCGTCAGATTTAGAGAGAATATTTACTCCTTTACTGGCTCCGCGCACGAGCAGGACGGTGATTGCCAGGACCAGGGTATGGTGGAGTGCGGCAAGCTCCACCCACGCCGGTGCAGAGAATTCCTGGGAGTCGACTGCAGTGCAGACATCTCTGTGGAAGTGCTGGATGAACTGATCGGGCTATTCCCGGGATGCGACCTCCCAGGAAATCTGATACAGATCCGCGAAGCCTGCGAGATTACAGTGCGCCAGCGTTGGGAGGGTCCGCCAGTCTGTTCAGATGCCATCGCATGCGACCAGTCGGAGGGCTGCCCCTGATGCGTCGTATTCTCCCACTACTGCAGGCGTCACTCCTGCTGGCCATCCTGTTTCCGACTGGTTGTGGTTCAGGCCAGCGACAGCCAGCGCCTGCCTCTGCAGAGCGATCTACGGAACTCACAGCAACCGTGGACCGACGGTTTGGTGACTGGGACGGCGAAAAGGAGTGGCGGAACAGATCAGGACGGGACGATGACCCTGTGGCGGATCTCTTCGCCCGGCGCCTGGAGATAACAGTACCGACCGCCGCTGATGCTGACAGAATCCGGAGTTGGCAAACGGGGGAGACTGGTCCCTGCATGAAGCAAATCTGGGACAGCCATCGGGGCCTGAGAGAAGCGCTCGAGTTCTATTGCTGGTCTCACGATGGAGCATGGCCGACGGCGGTACAGGACGTGGCCCCGTACTGCTTTAGCTGGCCAGTGAAGGGACCACGGAGTACAGAGTTGATCCCGCTGGTTGACGCAGAAACATTTAAGGTCCGAGTCGCTCAGCATGACAAGCTGGTCTTCCCATTAGAGCAGATGCTGGAACTGCAGATGCTGGCCCTCGACCTCACGGAAGATGGCGCGTCCGTTTACCGGCCGGCCATCGAGACTGGTGGCACCCGCTGTCTGTTCATGGGTGTCCCGGAGGCATGCAGCCGATACCCTGGGTCTACGCCGCGATACCGGCGCGAGTCCATCACCACGCTCGCTTCATTGCCGCCGGACGCTCTCCGGACGAGATTGAGCAAGGCTTTCAACTGGGCACCCCCGGAAGAGATTCGTGTGGGATTCGCAGCCGACGCGCTGCAGGAGCTGATCCGGTGGGCCTGTCTAAATCTCTGGCGGCCCCCGGAGAACCTGGACGAGATGCTGCAGTTCTCGGGGCATCAGGTGATCAATTTGGCCGCCGTCCCACCGGAGGAGGCAGACATCCTTGTCGAGTTTGACGGCGAGTCCAGCTACCGGATGACACTTCGCTATATGCCCAACCTGGTCGTGCAAAGAATCTATACGATTCACCGGGTGGCTCATCCGCACTTCAGCGCCAGCATCATTGGCCCCACCCGATTTGAAGAGCTTCGCCCGGAAGCCAGTTTTGTACCGTTTGCCAGCTTCCGCCTCGCGACTCCGTCGGCAGCCGCTATGCCGTATCAGCTCAGCCCGCCAGGAGGATCATAAACTTTGCCATGCAAACACCTGCTTCACAGTTTTCATCACGGGTCATGCCCTGGTTCCGTGGAGCCATGACTTCGCTTGTCTTACTCTCCATCGCCGCTGCTCCTCCAGTGGTGCAAGCAGAACCCTGCGACAAGGCTTGCTGTCTGGCCGTTGCGGTGAATGAAGGTGTATGGACCATCACCCTTCCATACTACTACTGTCATTGCGAAGGTGGGATTCCCCACACCTATGTGGCATTTCTGGAGGAGGTGACGTATCACTTTGATGTGCGGAGCTGGACCTATGCCTGCGGGGAGGAGTGGGAATGTACGCAGGTCTCCACATATCCTGAGGCGGTCATCTATTGCGGGGAGATTGAACAGATGCTGCACCCTCGCATCGGACCTGACTGGATTCGTGCCGAGGGGCCAAAGAATCAGACCATCTGTGAGCAATGCTATATCCCAGGGGTCTGCTTCCCAAGTGGGCCTGCCTGGGCTGACTTACCTCACATGTGCGGCATCTGTGTCTGTGACGACCCCTGCCATTGCCATGTTGAATGGCTCACACCGCTCATCTACTGCCCCGCTCGATGACACCTGGAGGTGTTCCGATGCTTCTACACTTCGCAAGTCGTATCCATCCATTACTCAGGACCGTTATTTACATGGCCTTTCTCGGCTTTCTGTCATTGCTCGGCTGCCCCCGGAATTCGCCTGAGAACTCCCCTGCTGCCCTGGACCCAGCAGCTGCCCGGCAGACGGCTGGGTTCCCGGCGACCGTAAAGCTCGGTGATCGTGATGTTGAGCTGCGGTCGACCAGTAGTCCGGAACTGCGACAACTCAACCGAGTCGCAAAAGCGCTGGCGACTGCGGTCTCCTGGGGCGCGAAACAGGACGCTACCGTCTTCACGGACTGGTTTCAGCAACCCGCACCAGAACTGTCCGCTCCGTTGCCCGTCATCTGGGTGGATCCGCCGGGGCATCCGGTGCCGATGACACAGGATCGGTCGGTGCCGCGGCGGATCTGGCCCTCTTTCAAGGATGGCACGTTGCAGATCCTGACGCTGACCACGCCGGAGGCAAAGACTGCCCGAGGCCTTCAGGCTATCGATCCGGAGCGCCGGAGCACCCCGCTTCCGCCGCTGCCTGACGGCAGAATCATCCCTACACTGGATCCCTGTGCGCCGCTGCCCCCCGCCGGGCGGCTCCCACTGGGGATCGTGGCTGCTCTGGCCGAGCTGCATCACATGGCCCAGTATGAGCCGGGGAAACTCCGCTCCGAACTGGAACTCATGGTCCCGCCACAGACCCAGGCCCTCCTGGCGCAGGAACTGGGACCTATTCGCCTGCTCATGTGTCGTGCCCGGGGAATGGCTGCCCTCGCCTTCACCTATCAGGGAGAGTCTTACGCGGCCCTGGCAATCCAGCAACGCTGGTCCATGGGACATACCGGGGAGCACTACACATTTGGGCATGTCACCAACGAGCCACCGGAATTGATGGCGAGGTCGGTCATGATCGAGATGCTGGATTCCCAGAAGCTGCGTCCGGGCGGCATGTACGACTTCGCGAACCAGGCGCTCTGGGAGGAGGTCTCGGTCGGCCTGGGCGACCTGTGAGCGCACCTGCCTGCGGAGAAAACCATTCCAATCCGCCTGAAGTGTGATGCACTCATGGCTCTGTGCTGGTGCTGCGAGGTCATGCCGCATCTATCATCAATGAGGTTTCATCATTTTGCTGCTGGCACTTGACGTGTGTGTGTGTGTGTGTTAGCGTATTTGCTATGATTCTCCGACCGTTGCAGGCTCTGCTGGCATTAAGCATTCTGCTAGCAAGCCTACTCTGCGTGAACACCGTCAGATCAGAGGAAGGCGACCCACCTTCAACAGATGTACCCGGTTGGTGTTTTTGCCGGGGCTGTGAACTCGATTTTTTGGAGCTTCAGCTTGCGGAGCAGGAGACTTGTGGAGGCCTGATGGTGATCTGTGCCAGTGGTCCTGTCCCTGTGCCATTTCCAATCGATTGTCTGATAACTTATGACGCCAAGATTTTTACACTCGGAGCAGCCGCTGCAGAACCCGAGCCTGGAGACTGCGATGAGCTCGGCTTAATTGAGTGCGGCGCATCACATGTCGAACTGTGCAAAACTTTCCGGGGTGCGATGTGCTCCGCAGCAGCTTGGGCGGTGTTTCTCGACGAGTTTAACTTCACCTGCGGCATCCCGTATCAACTCGAAATCTTTGAGTATTTATGTCGGGAAGAAATCAGGCAAACGCTGGAAGGACAGATCATTTGCACAGGCACTGTCTCCTGCGACGCCACGGAGGGTTGCTGAACCAATGAAGGGCGGCATCAGATTCGTACTGATAACCGGGTTACTGCTTGCTCCAGGATGCGCCAGTAAAGCTGCGCGCCCAGCAGCACCGGGACAGGTGTCCCCAGCCACAACTATCAGGAGGCCAGCGACTGATGGAGAGTCGGCAAGTCAAAAACAGGGAACCAGTATTGAAGAGGCAAAGGCCCTGGTTGCGGAAGGCAGACCCCTTGAAATCTTTTCTCCCACTCCCGCACAACGAATCGAGATCGAGGGCTGGATCGCTGGCGACCTGGCGACCTGCTGGCCCAAGATGTGGAAGTCTCCATTTGACATACGGGAAGCGCTGGGGCGATACGAGCGATACCGGGGAGAGCCTCCGCCGGATATGTTACTGACCGGCCTGGCACCGTTTGTCTTCGCCTGGCCAGCCCGCGCCCCAGGGAGTAGTGAACCAATCCCACTTATCCATCCGGTAGACGCTGCCAAGTGGCAAGCCTGGACTCAGCGCGCTCAACTAACGCAAGAGGAGATGCTGGATGCTCAGGCATTCGCCCTGGAGCTGGACCAGGACTCGAGGCGTCTGACGGTACCTTTTCGCCAGCGAGCCCTGATCGAGACGTACGGCTTTATAACAATCCCGCTGACAGACTCACCTGTCCGTGCGCAAGTTAAATACCAGCCCCGATCATCGATGCAAGAGGCCCTTCCCCGCCTCGAACGGATGCGTGATCATCGTCGCTGGGGCGAGCTCAACGATGTCGAGTCATGGCTGATACCGGATGAACTCCGTCTCTATCTTGCGGCGTCAGACATCATGAATCTCATCAGAGTAGCGACGGTGAACAGCTGGCAAGTACCAGGATCGCTCAGCGAGCTGGAGCGCTATTCAGGCCATGTGCTGCTGAATCTTGAACCCATCGATGCTCAGCACGCCGATTTGGTCGTGGAGTTTGATGGTGAAGCCAGCTATCTGTTTACGCTCCGTTACCCGGCAGGTGTGACGCATACCATCCAGTACCAGATCAACCGCCTTGCCTGGCCTGAGTGGCTTTCCTCCAAGCTGGATCCTACAGGCAACAACAACAAGTATCAGGGCAAGAACTACAAGCCCTTCGCGGCGTTTCACCTGACTTCATCCTCCGATGCTCAACTTCCTGTCAGGCGGATAACTGCAAGCCACAAGCACGAAGGAGCGACCGATGAAGAGTGATAACCAGCCGGTCTTTCTGGCTGTACATCTTAGACGGCTGATCCCGGCTGTCGCGAGCTTGGGGCTAGCTTTGCTGATCCTGGCACTGCCCAGCATCGCGCCTGATGTCGCGGCTGAGGAAGATTGTGACAAGCACTGCTGCCTCGCCGCAGGAGTCGTCGACAGCGTCTGGCGGTTCGAGATGGACTACTACCAGTGCTGGTGCATAAATAATGAGCCCATGGGGGAGACCAGTTTCAGGAGGAGGGTCGCATTTGAGTTTGACGTGTTTTCCTACACCTATGCCTGCGGGGAGGAGTGGGAATGTACGCAGGTCTCTACCGACCCCAAAGCAACCATTCGCTGCGGCGATACAGAGCAGATGCTGTTTCCCCGGTTAGGGGAGAACTGGCGGCGCGCTTATGGGCCCAAGAGCCAGGCGATCTGCGAAGAGTGTTACATCCCAGGGCAGTGCTTTCCGCTGATGCCTAACTGGGCCGATCTGCCCAAAATGTGCGGCATCTGTGTCTGTGACGACCCCTGCCATTGCCATGTTGAATGGCTCTCGCCTCTGGTCGATTGTTCCCTCAAGTAGCAAAGGAGAATCCCCATGCTTCATCGGCTTTCGCAGCACCACGGTCGCATCGCCATTGTCCTAGGTCTCTGCTGGTCCCTCCCGGTGGTCGGATGCCTGAGTGGCGGTCCAGGGGCAACCCCAGGCCAGACAACACAACAAAAACCACCTCATATCGCCCCCCCGGTTCGTCAGCCTGCTGACATTCGCGAGCCGGTATCGGCGGAGTCGCTCTATCTCAGCGATCAGGCCCGGGCGCTGGCCTTCGCGATTTCCTGGGGTGCTCGCCTCAACGCGGAGATCTTTTCCCGGTGGCTTCAGATGGAGCATCCAGAGCTGCAGGCATCACTCCCGGTCGTGTTGCTCGACAGCCACGGCGAAGTCGTCCCGTTTACGACCCGGCACAGCGATCCCCATCGCATCGAAGTTGCGTTCAAAGATGGCATCGCACGTCTGCTCGTGATTCGGACCCCAGAGCGTTACGAAGGCTGGGACTTCAGCAGCCGTCCTCCAGGCTTTTGGTCAGAAAACCCAGTCAAGGGGACCAGCTACACAGCCACGCTTCCGGTAATCGATGCTGGAGCGGGGCTGCCGGAAGCCGGGCTCATCCCTCTCGGGATCGCCAGTGCGTTAGCCAGCCTCCCCGACCTGGAAGGCTACCAGCAGGGCGACTTACGAGAATTGCTCCGGCTGGCAGTTCCTCCGCAAACAATCGCGTTACTTTCGCAGGATGTCAGTCACCTCCGGGTACTCCGACGTCGCGGCTATGGCTGGGTAGCGCTGGTCTATGAGGTCAATGGACAACGAATCGCGGCAACTGCCCAATCGGGCAAGCTCGACATGATTCGCAAGCCGGGTGGTGGCTATGAACTCCGCCACAGTGCGACTGGTGGCGCGGGTCGCTCCGTTCACATCACGTTGCTCAATGAAGTACTCATTTCATCACAGACCAGGATGTACGCCTTTGATGACCCGGCGCAATGGGAACTGTTGACGACCGATCTCTCAGCATTGTGAGGCTCGCATCGCTTGACGCTCCCTCTGGAGCCCCCTACACTCCCTGCTGCATCAGAGTTCTGGCGCGGTTTTGCCGTGCCAACGATCACGAGGAGGCGCCATCCTTCAACGGCACCCCTACGAGGACCTGAGAGTCTGGCAGAACGCTATCGGGTTCCTCGAGATGATCTTTCACGAGACGGCGGATTTTCCGCCGGACGAGCGGCAGGAGTTAGGACGTCGCCTGCGGGATGCCGCCATTGACTGGATCAACGATCTGTCGATGGCGCACAGCAAGTCGCAGGACGAGTTTGTCGGGTTACTGAAGTCGTACCACCTCTATCGCACCCGTCTCATCATCCTCCTGAAGCTGGGCTTTCGCGTCGGCCTGATCAAGGCCAACAGCTACGCTGAGCTTGAAGGGGATTTGATGGAGCAGGAGAAGGTAGTGGCTCATCAGATCGACCTGCTGGAGAGCGGCCGGGGGATGCACACGGGTGCCCTGACCAGTCGCTCGGCAGCACGGTCATTGCAGGTCGCCGATCGCGACCGCCGGACCAGTGGTGGCCGGGGTCGTGAGGATCGCGACACTGGTCGCGGCAGTCGCGAGGAGCGCCCCTGGGGGCGTGATGACCGGGAAGAGCGCTTCGAGCGTGAGCCCCGGTCCGGTCGTGAAGCCGCCGTTGCGCCTGCGCGCAGCCGTTCGCGGGTGGAAGAAGAGCCGGCCGCGCCGGCGAGTCGGTCCGGACGCCGCATGTCGTCCCGGGACTACGACGATGCCCCGGCTGTCGCCGCCGAGGAACTGGCACCGACGCGCTCCACGGGCCGTCGCGCCAGCACCCGGGCCACGGCAGAAGAGCCGGTGGAAGCCCCCCGCACTGCCACACGTCGCGCCAGCAGCCGGTCCGCCGAGCCTGCAGCGCCTGCGGTCCCGAGTCGCCGGGTGTCTACCCGGGATGAGGACTATGACGACGATGCTCCGCCTCCCTCCCGGTCCGCCCGGAGCGAGGAGAGCGAAGCGACGCCGGTCCGACGCCGCCGTCGCGCCGCCGTCGCGGAAGTAGTCGCCCCGGAAGCTCCGGTGGCCGCCCCCAGCCGCACCCGTCGCCGCTAAGGTCGAGTTCTGCCGGTTCTGAGTGAAATCGGAGCCTGCCCGCCCCCGGTCCCCGGGGGCGGGTTCCGTTGTAGGGGGGGTGACGACTGAAACCGGAGCCCAGGTCTTGAGACCTGGTCGCGTGATCAATCTCCACGTTCCAAGTCTGAAGACTTGGGGTCCGCTGCGACCCGGAGCCTAGGTCTTGAGACCTGGTTGCGTGATGAATCTGCACGGCACAAGTCTGAAGACTTGTGGTCCGCCGGCCTGATTCGTATTGCATCGCACTAACTCCCCAGCTAACTGACGTCGCGACTCTACTCTGAAGGCCGCCTGACCGGGCGGCACCACAGGAGCGCGACCGATCATGCCCCAGCGCGGACACGACCCCTACACCATCCTTCGGGTACCCCCCGATGCGACACCTCAGCAGCTCCGGCGCGCCTGGCTCACCCTGGCGCGTCAGCACCACCCGGATCGCTATCCCTCTGCCGCCCAGAAGCAGCAGGCGACCGAGCGGCTGCAGGTCATTAATGCGGCGTATGAGGAAGTGTCGGATCCGCGCCGGCGACGTCGGCTGGATGCCCAGCGGCAGACAGCGCTGCAGCGACGTCCTGCCGCAGCAGCTGTCCGACAGACGGCGGCAGCAGTCGCGACACCCGCGGGGATGCGGAACCCCGCCCTCCCCCATCGGTACACCCCCGGTAACAAGTACGTCGTCTTCGATGGCGTGACCTACATGAACCTGGCGGAGGCATCGCGACGCCTCAAGCAGCCGGTCGCCCGACTCCAGCTTTATGTGGAGAACGGCGAGCTCAACGCGTTTGCCTTCGACAATCAGCAGTGGGTCACCGAAGCGAGCCTGATTCCGCTCAGGACCCGGCATCGCCGGGAACCGAGCGGGACAGCCCAGCGGGCGTGGAGAGCGGTCGTGCCACACCTGGGGCGTCCGCCGCGACAGGTCCCCGGGGCTGTCGCGGCACGTCCCTCGAACAGCATCGATCGTCGGTACGATGCCCCCCGGGTGGACCAGCGGGCGGCGGCGATCCTGCAGGTCGCGCCGTCCCTGTTTCTGATGATTTGCGGGGTGCTGCTCTATGCGTACCTGGCGAACTTCGCTCTCGTCTGGCCGGCCCTCGCCCGGCTTCCGCAAGCGCTGGGGCTGTAGGCATAAACCGAAACGTGACTAATCCTTTTGGCGAGCACGCGGACAGCAAAAAGCCCCGGGGAGCCCCGGGGCAGCGCTTCAGTTGGTAGCCAAACGCGCTAATGCGTTGTGGAGGAGGAGGGCTGAGCTCCCAATTCGGAATCGCCAGTTGGCGCGATAGCAGGGAGCATTGAGCCTGGCTCGTACTCCCCAAGGTGGCCGCAGTATCTTGTGGCTGTTTGCCCTTGCACGTTAACGTAGTGGAAGCCGATCCAGGTTCCTTCCCCTGTTGAAAGGTCTGAATAGTCGCCGGGAGTGGGCTGGCTGATCGGCACGTTCTTCATGGGCGCTCCTGTATACGGGTTTATCCAACAGGCAGGGTTGAGTCCACCGTAAATGAGCGCAAGATGTTGGAGCGATGTAGGGGCTCGATGATCCGGTGAAGATCGGACGATCTCGGTGACACAAGCATTGATGATGTTCACCATGAGTACTAGTTTGGCGTTCGCGGTCGTCGGCTCCGGAAGTGGAGCGTCCGAATTTTGTGAGGAGGTCAGCTTCGAGGACCAGGCTTCGGTTTGCGACTGTTGGTACTTCAGGTCGCTCCAATGAGGCTCGTGTGGCGAGACAATAGCGATCCAGCGCTCCACATCACCGTGCACTCCGGGCGGCGGGTCGAATCCCTCGTACTTCGGGATCGTGCCCTGGACTTGCATCGCGCGGAGTTTGGCGGAGAACGGATTGTCGCTGCTTAACGGGCGCTCACCTACAAGTAGGGTATAGCCCAGTTCCTGGTTGCGCGAGTATGTGAGTTCGAAGGCATCGCGGAGGCTGTTGAACGGCACATACCGATTCAACTGCTGAAAGGATGACGGCGCAGGGGATTCCCCGATCGCAGGCCACATCAAGATGATGTGGTCGGCTACCAGTCCCGAGATATCACCGCCGCTTAAGGTCGACATGAAGCCGAGCCATTCCTCGTTCGATCCCACCGCAGGGCCCGATGCCCGTTGAACATCTGTTGGTCTCGGCCCGACTACGCCAGCGTCGGCAGTCTCCCTGGGTGACTGACCCGCTTTACAGCCACTGATTAAGGCAGCGGCCATCAGTACGGCGATCCAGTGTTTCATGATTAGCTCCGTTTGCGGATGAATGAAGAAATCCTGCACAGAAAGGGCTAGTTGTGATAGTGACTGCCATAGTCACCATTACAATGGGGTGCAGCACAGCCCGTTGTGGAGCCGGTCGTATGCATGAGCCGGACCCAGGGGGATCCAGTCCCTACATGACAGGTGGCGAGGTGGCCATTCGCCATCTCTGACCAGATCGCGTTCTTCAGGGCAGTGACATGCGCACCGTTGTAAGTCCCTGAGACATGCTGGACCTCGATCTCGATAAGGTCAGTGTCAGTGCGATCCCACCCCCCATCTCCGCCTTCGCCATCGTCTGGGTTGCAGAACTTAGCAACGTTCCATTTGACCGAGCCAGCACACCCAGTAGGCTGTGTCAGGTCTCCGCATGCCGATCCATTAGAGGCGCAATGCTGACCGTCCAAATTGAACTGATTGTGGTCAGGGCTAACCGTGCAGGGAGGGCTGCCAGAAGAGGTATACAGACAGTAGTGCAACCGGACCCGCATTTTGTAGACCGATGACGTGCCTGGAATCGTATGATCGATCCAGTCAGGCCAGCTGCCTCCGACGTAGTAGGTTCCGGTACCGCCACCGCAGGGTGACGTGCCCAGGAACGTTTGCATGTAGAGTGCTGGTCCGTGACTTTCATACGGACACATGATGGAAGCTTCCGCCCGATGAGGGACGTCCGCTACCAGCACCATGCAACAGATCACCAAAAGTAAGAAGCACTTCATGCGCCGCTCCTTGCTGACTTGAGACTTGCTGAACTGGAACGACATTATATCACATAGCCTTGCGGCATAAAAGCTGGGCAAGGGAAACCGCTTTACTGAGCTGGTTTGTGACACCAATACACCGGCTCGCTGGCGCGTAGCCCGTACCGTTCGATGCTCGCTGTTCCCAACTGCTCTGGATAAGGTATTTGCTCTACCTGAAAGCCCGCCTTGCGAAGCCGCTCGGGATAGTCCCGTCCGTAAATGCGCACATGGTCTTCCTGGCCAAACGCCCGCAAACGCTGTTCTCGCCCAATTATTGTTGGGTCCTCGTAGGTGGTTGCTCGGTTGAAGTCCTGCGGCACCTGCAGAATCGCCCAAGCATTCGGTTTCATTACCCGGTAGATTTCTCGCATCGCCAGCAGGTCATCCGGAATGTGCTCCAATACATGATTGCAGATTACCGCATCGAAGTGCGCATCGGGAAATGGGAGGGCCTGCAGATCCGCCTGCACCTGCACTCCATGCATTTCGCTGTCCAGCGTGACCCGTTCGATCGCGGGGAATTGGGCGAAGTACGTCGCAAGTACGGTCTCAGGCGCGACATGCAGGATTCGCAGCGGCGTGGTACCTAGCTCGACTTGGTCCCGCAGAAACAATACCAAGAGCCGCTGTCGCTCCAGAGCACCACACTGTGGACAGCGGGCACCGACCCGCGCTGAGGTGACCCCGAAATTCTTGAAAGAACGAAAATTGCCGCCGCAGCATGGGCACTCCCGACCGGTGCCTCGATAGTGCAGCATAGTGTCGACCGTGCGGTATAACCGACGCAGTGAGTCGATCATGAAGCCCTCTCTCCTTGATGATCCGCCTTTTCAGCCTCCGTTCCGGAGCAGGCGCTGAATGGCCGCTTTTCGTCCTGCTTAGTGTACATGTTTTCCACGCAGGTCTATGGTCAACGGGCCACCCTGCAAGCATTGACTGACCACTCACCCCAATCTGCTATGATTACAGCCCCTCCCCAATTGGTGGGGGTACTTTGCTGTCCGCTGCTGAAGCCCCGGGACCTCTGGCAGGCCTCCCGTGCGGTGGATCCGTCGCGCGAAACGGATCTGAAATTCGCCCGGACATAAGCGCACCCAGACTGGAGCCCGACTGACGCCATGTACGACGTCACTATGAAGCAGCTGCTCGAAGCGGGGATCCACTTCGGCCACCAGACCAAGCGCTGGAATCCGAAGATGCGCCCCTACATTTACACCCAGCGCAACGGCATTTACGTGATGGACCTGCAGCAGACCCTCAAGATGCTGAAGGAAGCCTACAACTTCGTGGTTGATGTCACGAAGAACGGCGGCACCGTCATGTTTGTCGGGACCAAGAAGCAGGCCCAGGACAGCATCGCCTTCGAGGCGACCCGCTGCGGCTCGCCCTTTGTCAACCATCGCTGGCTGGGCGGCACGATGACCAACTTCGGCACCATGCAGGCCCGGATCCGCGAGCGCAACGACCTCGACAAAGCCTTCCAGGAAGGGGGCTTCGCTCTCCGCACCAAGAAGGAGAATCAGAAGCTCTCCCAGAAGCTGGAGCGGATGAATCGCTTCTTCTTCGGGCTCAAGGACCTCAAGCGCCTCCCCGATGCCCTCTTCATCATCGACCTGAAGAAGGAGCAGAACGCGGTCAAAGAGGCCAAGAAGCTCCACATCCCGGTGGTTGGCATCATCGACACCAACTGCGACCCCGATGATGCGGACTATCCGATCCCGGGGAACGATGACGCCATCCGCGCCATCAAGCTCTTCTGCCAGACCATGTCCAACGCGGTCATGGAAGGCAAGGAGGGGCAGGATGCTCCGATGACTGAAAGCCAGAGCGCGAAGGCCGCCGAAGCCCCGGTGGTCCCGAGCATTCCGGTGGAGGAATTCCTCGCCGACGCCGCTGTGCTGGCCTCGCCGGCTCCCCCGGCGGACCTCTCCCCCAGCGGTGGCATCATCCTCGAGTAGTCGCCGCTTCGCAGAACACCACATCACGCCCCCCGGTCCGCCGGGGGGCGTTGCGCTTGTTTGGGGAACGGCGAAGGCTGCGCTTGGAGTCCGGACTATCGCGCCCGGAGCCAGCAGGCCAGCTCCTGCTCAAACTGCGGGGACCTGAGGCGAAAGAGCAGCGGCGACAGATAGCAACTCTGCGCCTGGGCTTCGCGACGAATCTCGCGAATCCCCCGCCGTGTTTGTCGACAGTGATCCGCATTAAGCCCTTCCGCTGCCGGGGCCTGCCGCAGGAAGTCCTCCAGGATCGTCAGGTCCTGTACCCAGCCCAGCTGTTTACCCAGCAGGTCCGCCGCCTGCACGAGGGGTGTCACCGACTCTGGGGCGAGGCGTTCGATGACCAGCAGGTGATACCAGGTCGTCTTCACTCGTTTGCGCCATTCATGGAACTCAGGCACCGACGCCTTCCCGGCCCGGGCGCGGAGCCCCAGCTGATGTCCCTGCCGGTATCCCCGGCTGATGGCGGTCACCAGATGTGCTGGCGTTAACTGATCAAGCGGCCAGTCCTGCGACCGCCCAAGATGCGTCCGCAGCGATGCTGCGACGGACTGACACGCGACTTCATCGAGCCCCCCGGCACTCAGTTCCTGCGCCCGACGATCCACCAGTCGCTGCCGAATCGGGGCAGTGGTGGTGGGGTCGAGAATCAGCAGGACCCCGGCGCGATCCCAGGTCGCGACCAGCGCCGCCGCATCCCGGGCCTGCGCCAGCCGGCGTCCGGCATCCCGCAGGGTGGTGTTCTCCTGCTCCCAGGTGAGAGGGTCGAGGACCGGTCGACAGAGGCGTAACAGCGCACGAGCCTGTTTGAGGCGTCGACGGGTCACGGCAACTCGCTGATCCAGCAGCGTGGTGTCACCGGATTCCAGTTGCTTGAGCGCCTTGCCAAGACGTCCGGTGTAGATCCGCAGGAGCCCTGACCCCAGGGGGATTTCGGGACGCAGCGCCAGGGGAGAGAAGACCATGAAGGCAGGGTACTCCAGTCGCGACGATGCGCAGGCCGCGGCATCGTGGTCGGGTGTGATTGACGGATGGCAGGCGACGAGCCGTTACTCCACTGGACGGCTCAGTTCCCGGAAGTTGTGCGGCACCCAGAGGTGCCACACAGGATCCAGTTCGCACAGCTCCAGTGGCAACGACCGGTCGAGCTGCCAGGGTCCCCCCTCCTGGGCGAGATCCAGCAGCGGATTCAGCAGTGCCAGGGGAATGTCCCAGCGCTCCCGCATCGACCAGAGCGTAAACCCCACCCGGATGCGAAACGCCTTTGAGTCATAGCGCTCCAGATACTCCTGCAGCTTGGGGGGATTCAGAAAGCCGAAGCGGTAGAGCGACCGGAAAAAGGGAATGAGTCCGCCGGCCAGATCAAAGCGCTGGATGCAGTCGAGGAAGGTCTTCTCGAAGTCGGTGACTTCCACCGGCAGATCGTCCTTGTAGTAGACCGTCCGCACCCCAAAGAAATCGGTGGTATGGACCGGCACAAAGTCCATCTGCTGGAAGCTGAAAGGCGTAAAGCGTTTGGGGCTGGTGATGATGACCCGGGGGAAGCGCCCCTCGATGAGCCCATAGATGGTCAGCGCGGACCGATGAGAGAAGCAGTAGGGACTCACGATCCGGCTGCCGATGAGAAACATGTCCGGGGCATACGCCGCAAAGGTGGTGTCATCCTGCCGCGCTTCCCACGGGACGATGGTGTAGAGCCCGCCCTTGATGCGCTTGAGGTACCGGCGCGTGGTGGCGTAGTGGAGGGCGTTCCGGGCCTGCTGGACGTCCGGAAAGAGGGGCTTCACCTCCTCGAGGGAGAAGACCCGCTGACCGTAAAAGCGCTCGTAGAGCCGGGGGACCATCAGGGGCGAGTGTACAGGGACCTAGCGACGACGCACCCGGAAGATGCGACCGCCGAAATCATCGCTCACATAGAGCTGCCCATCGGCACCGGTAATGCAGTCCACCGGACGGCCCCAGACACGATCTTTGCTCTGCAGGAACCCACTTAAGAAGACTTCCGCCTTTTTGGGGACGCCCTTCTCAAAGTCGAGGCGCATCACCTCGTAGCCCTTTTTGTACGACGAGTTCCAGCTGCCGTGGAAGGCGATGAAGAGGTCGCCCTGGTACTCAGCGGGCCAGGCAGTCCCGGTGTAGAAACCGAGTCCCAGCGGCGCCGTGTGCGCGGAAAACTCCCAGGCCGGCGGGATGGTGGCGGCGACTTTCTCAGGGTCGATGTTGCCGAACTCGGGGTCCGGCACCCGGTTGCCGTAGGCATAGGGCCAGCCATAGAAGCCCCCATCGACCACCTGATATAGGCACTCCGGTGGCAGCTCATTGCCCAGCCAGTCGCGACCATTGTTGGTCGCCCAAAGACGCCCCCGGCTGTCGAACGCGATCCCGACCGCGTTCCGCAAGCCTGTGGCATAGAGTCGTCGCTGCTTCCCCTCGGGAGTCATGGCAATGATGCTGGCCCGTTCGGGATTGTCTTCCAGACAGACATTGCAGGTGGAGCCGATCGACACCAGGAGGGTCGAGCCATCGGGGGTAAAGGTGATGGTGCGGGAGAAGTGCCCGCCGCCACCGGGGAGGTCTGCGATTTTCTCCGGTGCGGCATCAGGCTTCAGGTCGTGGTTGTCATCCCGGAACCGGACCACCCGATCGGTGCCGGCGACATAGAGCCAGCCCTCATGGAACGCCAGCCCGTGCGCCTGCTTGATGTTGCTGACCACCTGCACAACCCGGTCCGGGACGCCGTCCTTGTCTTTGTCAGGCAACGCCACCACCGCATCCCGGTCGATGATAGAGGCATAGAGGACGCCGGTAGTGGGATGCACGGCCATGAGCCGGACTTTCCCCAGTCCGGAGGCAAAGACATCGACCGTGAAACCAGGGGGGACCGTGACCCCGGTCGCCGGCTCCGCCGCGACAGGGGCTGATCCACCTGCCAGGAGGGTGACACCCAGCAGCAGCGACAGCAGCGGTCCGGTGAAAGGTCGCATCCTAGGGGAGCTTATCCAGTCGATAGATGCGGCCGCCGGTGTCATCGCTGATTAGCAGTGCGTTGCCGAACTGCAGACAGTCGACCGGACGTCCGATGGCGGGATTGTTTCCCTGTCGGAAGTTCCAGACCACCGCTTCATCGCTCACTGGCTTCTGGGTGACGGGGTCAAAGTGGACCCGACGGACCTCGTAACCGACGGGCACATTCGGCACCCAGGAGCCGCGGAGCGCGACATAGGCATCGCCCAGCTTATCCAGCCCCCAGTGCTTGGTCTGCCAGAAGCAGAGCCCCATCGGCGCTTTGTGCGCGCCGAATTCCCATTCAGCAGGGCGAGTCGCGGCGACTTTGTCAGGATTCGAGGGACCGTGCATCGGGTCGGGAATGACGACACCGTTGTTGGAGTAGGCATAGGGCCAGCCATAGAAACCCTGGTCCACGATCTCCCACATCGACTCATTGGGGAGGAAGTCCCCGAGGCTGTCCTGCCCGTTGTTCACCGCCCAGATGTTTTGGGTGCCGGGCCGGAAGGCGACTCCCACACTGTTCCGGAGCCCTGAGGCGAACATCCGTCCGCCCGTGCCATCCATGTTGTACTCCCAGATGGTGGCGCGGTACTGATTGGTCTCGATGTTGTTGTTGGACTGGGAGCCGATGGAGACATAGAGCTTCCGGTTGTACGGATTCACGCGGGGAGTACGGGTGTTGTGGCCGCCTGTGGGGAAGCCACTGATGATGACCTGCGGCGCAGCGTCCGCGACCCGGTCGCCGTCATCATCACGGAAGCGCGAGACCTGGCTCGGCTCGCCGATGTAGAACCAGCCCCGAAAATAGTCGATGCCGTGATTGCCGGAGCGCCCAGAGACGGCAGTCGTTTTGTCTTCGGCGTACCCATCGCCATCGAGGTCGCGCAGCACCGTAATGCGTTGCCCGCCCCGTTCGGCCACCCAGACTTCATCGCCACGACGTGTCAGGTGTCGGGGACCCGCCAGTCCATCGGCAAAGATGGAGAGCTGATAGCCAGCGATGACCTGGATCTGCGGATTGGCAGGAGGGGCGGTCAGGGTCCGGACATCAACGATGGGTCCGGGATTCGGTTCCTCCGGAATCAGCGGCAGTTCCGGTCCGGGGTCGGGGATCGGGCTGCCTGGGTCGGCGGGTAATGGTGCCGAGGTGCCGCTGCTACAGGCAGCGAGCGACAGAAGTCCGGCGCAGCAGAGGAGCGTGAGCAGGCGCATGACAGGCCTCCATGCCGTCGAAGACGACCAGGCACAGGATAGGCAGCGGCTTAATCGTACCGAATTCTGCCCGGTCCAGCGTCTCGGGGCAGCAGGCTCGCTGCTCCTACGGACGCCCGATGCCGTGGTACTCCCAGCCGGCGGTCCGCATGGCGGCGGGGTCGAGGAGATTCCGGCCATCGAAGAGGACCGGTTGCCGCATCACGCCTTTGATGGCGCTCCAGTTCAGGGCGGCATATTGCGG
The DNA here is from genome assembly GCA_022072165.1 of bacterium. Lineage (NCBI taxonomy): Bacteria > bacterium. The sequence goes on from JAJVIF010000001.1 coordinate 1,604,603, forward strand.
CCATTCCGTGCAGAGGAGGACTCCATCTGCCCCGGCGGCGCACTCCTCCGGCGTGTCGAAAAAGGTGCAGCCACCAAACGCCTGCGCGGCCCGGGAGACCGCGACCGGGTCGGTGGCCCGGAGCTGGACCCCCTCGCGATGCAGTTCCTTCATGATGTCCAGCGCTGGGCTCTCACGGATATCGTCCGTCTGCGGCTTAAACGACAACCCGAACACCGCCAGCGTGATGGCCGGAAACTCCGCGCCATACGCCCGCCGGATCCGCTGTGTGAACCGGTAGCGCTGGAGCTTGTTCACCTCGATGACCGCATTTAGCAGCGTGAACTGATACCCTTGGGAGCCTGCTTTGAAGCTGAGGGCTTTGGTGTCCTTGGGGAAGCAGGAGCCGCCGAAGCCAAGCCCGGCGTTGAGGAACTGTCGTCCAATACGGGTGTCGAGGCCGATGCCTTCCGCCACTTCCGTGACATCCGCCCCCAGGAGCTCTGAGAGATTCGCGATCTCATTGATGAAGCTGATCTTGGTCGCGAGAAAAGCGTTAGCGGCGTACTTGATCAGTTCTGCTGTCGGCGGGGTCGTCGCGACCACCGGGACCGGCACCCGGCGATCTCCCCGGGCGGGGGGAATCAGCGACGATCCGTCGTAGCGGCCATGAATCACCGGCTCGTACAACTCCCGCATCGCGGTCAGACCGGCGCTGTCGATGGTCCCCAGCACGATACGATCGGGATGAAAGGTGTCGTAGACCGCCTGCCCTTCCCGGAGGAACTCGGGGTTGGACACGATGATCGGGTCGTGATGCGTCGGATGGGCGTCTCTGAAGAGTCGACGGAAGTAATCGTTGGTGCCGGGGGGGACCGTGCTCTTGAGGATGATCACGGCCTCGGGTCCGGCATGCCGGGCCAGGCTCAGGGCCACCGACTGCAGACTCTCGAGGCGGATCTCCCAATTTTCGCCCGTCGGCGTATCGACCGTCACAAAGATGACATCGGCATCGATACAGACCGCGTACTCCTCCGTGAAGGTGAGCCGTCCCCGCCGGATGTTCTCCAGCACCAGGGGCTCGAGGCCCGGCTCCCAGATCGGGAGGAGGCCATCCCGCAGACGAGTGATCTTGACGGTATCGATATCGAGGCCCGTCACCTGATGCCCGAGTTCGGCACAGGTGGCAGCAGTTGCCAGCCCGACATATCCGACCCCGATGACGACGATCTTCATGACACGCTGCCCTTCTGGTGAGAGTCCGGACCTCTCACACGAGGAGCCGATTATAGAGACCCCGTCGTCAGACTTTACTCCTCCCAGGTGACCAAAAGTTCCCCATAGAAGCGTCCCGCTTCCGGAGCCGATTCCAGGACGGTCGGGAGATTGCATTGCAGCCAGAGCGTGATGGCCGCGCCGGGAGCCATGTCCGGGAGTCCGACCGGTGCGGTGAGGTCGTGCCACTCCTCGTACCAGATATACAACGCACCAGCCTGCAGCAGCGCAACGCTGTGGGCATCGTGGCCGATGGCGGCGAGCTCGACCTGTCGCATGGCCGGTGCACCATCCGCCCCCCGACTGTTGAACAACTGCAGTGGGATCGGTGCGCTGGTCCCCCGGTGGTAGAGCGTCCCCAGATCCAGCAGCGCCAGCCGTTGATCAGGATCTTCTGTAGTCCAGACAGAAATTGCGGACGTCAGCATCTCTACCCTCCAAACGGTACGGGAATGACAAACTGGTAATCCTGCGCCGGGACCTGCCCACTCCAGGCGAACTCATCGACCAACGTGCGCTGTAGCCGACGCACCGGCAGGGGTCCGGTGATCGCGCTCAGGGGCTGCACCGCATCGGCCCAGGCGGTCGCCTCCATGAACGCGATGCCGTTGAAACGTCGCTCGAACGGCGGCTTGCCCCGCTTCCCTCCCTGATAGGACGCTGCCCCATGACTGACCTCCAGCGTCCAGTCCCCAGAGGGCAACGGCACGGGGTCGGTGAATAGCGATGGCATGGCTGACGCTTCCGGCAACGGCGGATCGTCCTGCAGCAGAAAGGCGTACTCAGGCAGATCAAGACGAGGCCAGATGGTGTTCGCGAACGACGGACCCAGCGTCGCGAGATTGCAACTGATGACCGCAAGTCCGTGATTGACATACCACGGGTCGGCATCCCGCTGGTACCAGGTCATATGGCGACGCTCCAGCCCATGTCCCAGGATGAAGCCAGCCCCTCCGGGGCGCAAGCGAAGCCAGGGAGTCCGCTGGTCGGGCAGGTCGGGATCACAAAGCAGCAGGGCAAATCGATAGTAACGATCCCGCTTCACAATCTGCCCGAACTCCGCAGAGTAGCTCTGTTGCACCCGTTCATACCCCGTGAAGGTGTACCCCGCCAGTGCAATCAGCTCCGGCAGGGAACCCCCGCCTGGAGTGCGGAGACGGACCACCGAGGGGCGGAGTCGCGGCGCATCGAATCCGCTGCCGCCATAGGTGTGATGCTCCCAGGTGACCCGCAGGGCGCAAAGGTCGACTTCCTGCGGAATGCGATGAAGTCGGAGGGGCGCATCGGGCCAGAGGGGAGTGGTGAAGTCGGGATAGAGCACCAGCGGATCGGTCATGGACTAGCGCACCTCCACCAGGACTCTCCGCCAGCGACCAAACACCATCGGACTCCGGGCGACAATCAGTCGTGCGCTCGCTCCGGGAAACCACTTCGCGACCTGGACGGTCTCCCCGACTTCCACTTCGCCCATGATGGGACTGCATCCCAGGTTCCGGTGCAGACGACCCTCGATTTCGACATCCGCGATGAACTGCCCGGCGATGTTGCGACCAATCGCGACGACGGTCCCGACCCGTGTCTCCAGGGGGTCATCCGTCATCGGCGGAACCAGATTCAGCGCCAGCGAGGGAGTCACCGGGCCGATGCGCGACCGGGTCACGCCGGTGGCCGTGCTGATCTCCCAGTGATGCTGACCGCAGCGCCAACGCTGGGGAGTCGCGCTCCCAGCATCGGACTGCGCTATCACATCGCCTGGTCGCAACAGCGGTGTCAGCGGAGCAACGCATCCCCTTTCCTCGGCCACCGCGTGTGACGCCCACAGAAAAATGCTGCCGACCCGGATCGCCAATCGCTCAGTGGTCAGACGCTCATCCCGGATCGCCGGGGCGTAACGCAACTCAGCTTCGGGGACTCCGGCCACCCGCACTTCCACCCGGACCTGCCCCAGCGTGAGGTCATGGATGCCGGCATCGACGGCATACCCCTGTCCCCAGACGATGATGTGGTACGGCGTGAGCTCTTTCAGGTAGCGACCATCAGCAGTCGCAGCGAGCCAGTCGGCGTACTCGGCCTCCAGGTCGCGAATCAGATTGTTCTCCGGATCGCTGTCTACCCAGTTCATCCGATAGCCAGGTGCCCGGGCTTCGATGCGATACCGCCCCAGCGGCACATCCACGAAGCGGTAGTACCCGCGGGCATCCGCCAGGAGGGTCACGGTGTCTGGCAGCGGCAGGTCGCCCTCCAGACGGATCCGTGTGACTTCGGCAAAGGGAACGGGCTGCGGCTCCCCTGCGTCGGAAGCGAGGGCATCGATCACCTGCCCCGCCAGCACGAACCGGGGGTCGCCGTTTTCATCGAGGACAAACGGAGGGTCCCCCGCGAGGTCGGTCACGACCCAGGGGAGTTCCAGCTCGATGGTCGCCCAGCGATACGGACCGATCACCTCCATGCGCGGGGGACCGACCCGACGTGCCCCCTCCACGAGGAGCGTCGCCGGGTCGAACAATGTCGCGTTGAACGTGAAGGTGATCCGGAGTGGCGGCGGCAGCGTGTCGGTCCGGACCGGCGGCTCCGGCTCCCAGAAGCCTCTCGTCTCCCCGAGACGTACCCGCCCACCCGCGCTGGGATCGGCGTTGTAGGGCCATTGCGGACGGGTCGCCACCAGTCCGCTGTCAGTGTGGCCGAAGAGCTGGATCGCTGTTGGCGCTTGTTCGGGCCGGGTCCCGGCATCAGACGACTCCAGCACGGCCCGGGGATAGCGCATCGTCAGTTGCGGACTGCGACTGGCGGGTCCAACCTCGTGCAGCACCAGGAGCCGTCCTGCGGCACAGACCTGGGCTCCCGCCAGTCGCGCGATCTCCTGCATCAGCGCTAACGGCGAGCGGCCTGCGCCATCAAACTCCACGATCGGGAAGTCGAGGAATCCCAGACTAATGTCAGTGAACCAGGGGTCCTGCAGCCCTGCAAAGAGCTCCCGGCAAATCGTATGGGCCGTAGGGAGTGCCTCCACGACCCGCGACTCCCGAACACTCTGTACGGTGAAGCCCCCTACCTGACGGGAACCGAGGGTCAGACGCTCCACCCGCAGCGTCCGTCCCCAACGCTGCATCACCACCGCCGCGTACGGGGGCTCCAGACGGTGCATCGGTTCGGCGAGGGTCAGGGTCACGGTCAGGCGACCCGCACTGTCCGCCGACTCTTCGCAGGAAATCACAAAGCCTTCGAAGAGTGTCAGCTCTGTTCCAGGAACCAGTTCCATCGAGACCCGCAGGACAGGATCGTCTGCCTGCAGCGCGTGCCACTGCTCCAGCAGCTCGATGCTCCCAGTGAGTCGGGCTGTATCGGGAGCCGGTCCCAGCGACTGGTGCCCCTCGACACCCCACATCAGATCGCTGAGGTCCGTAACCACCGGCGTGGCATCCCAGGATGTCAACGCCCGGACCCGCAATCGTGGCTGCGGCAGTGTCACCACTTCGCCAGCGGCCAGTCGTTCCACCAGCGGCGACATCACTTCCACAGCCTGCTGCACGACAACAGTCCCACCTGATGGCACCTGCCCATCCGGGAGCCGTCGCACGGCATTGGTGTCGGGGTCCCAGGCGACATCGACGCCGAGTACCAGCGGCGTTGGGGGGTCCAGGAGCCAGCAGATCGGCGGCAGATAGCGCGGCGATGACATCAGATCAATCCTCGTGTGACATCACTCAGGCAAGGGATCCAGCAACACCGGGTTCTCACCGGTTAGTACCACCGACACCCCCCGGCTGACTTCCAGTGCAGCGGGCATCGCATCTAGCAGGGCGGGACTCACGATGAGCCCGATGATGGGAATCCGTCCGGACTGGCGCCACCGGACAGCCAAGGGGTGTGAACGCAGCAGCGCGGTCCCCCACTGCACGGCCAGTGGATGCGAGATCGGTGGTGCTCCGGCGAGTCGCAGGCTCAGCGGCAGACGCTGACTCACCGCCCCGGCGATGCGGAGTCCCAGGAGCAGGGTGGTGGTCGGCGCGAGTTGCCAGGAGACGCCCAGGGGTCGTGTGGTGACTCGTGGAGTCCCCACCCGATGCCCCAGGGGATAGCGTCGGCTCACCCCGGCGTAGCAGCGATAGCTCAGTGGATGGGTGGCCGTCATAACTATGCCGACACGATGCGCGCCTGGAGCTGCGCGGAATAGGGATTCCCGGCGGCGGTCCGACCCGGTGCCGCCTGCGCCCGGATCCAGAACGGGATCGATTCCTCCGGGTCCATGGCTCCCAGGACCAGTTCCGGTCCCACAAAGGTGCCGGGTGCGCCCGACTCATCGGGAGCTAACTGGAAGTCCTGGAAGCCGGCGGAGATTTCCACTTCCCCAGGTCCCTCGGCGACCTGCAGCAGTTCGATGACCACAGTTGGACCATCCGGCAATTCCAGCAGAATCACCGGGCCATCCAAGGTTCCCGCAATCGTGCCGACTTCTTCGCCGTTGAACTCCACCTCGAACTCATAGGTCGAGTCCGGCACCCAGGCGATGCCCCAGACACCCACCGGTGTCGTCAGGTCGAGACTCGCCTCCGCCACGGCCTGGATGAACGGGGATTCGCCACTGTTGCGGACCACGGCATCCGGACGAATCAGGAGCCGGGCATCCACGCCCCCGGTTTCACCCACATTGCGGGCATACATTCGATGGGGCGTGCCGGTTGCCCCCGCGACCAGCGTCCCGGCGTGCCAGCCGACATCAATCTGGCTGATGTAGTGCGTCCCGGGGATCAGTACGCCGAACTCCAGCTGGATGCCGGGAATGATGCTCCCGGTACTCACCGCGCCGCCTCCTGGCAGCACGAACTCGACCGGCATCCCGGTGGCCGGTGTCATCGTGCCCCGCCATACCAGGCCGTCATGCTCCAGATCGATCACATAGCTGTCGGCCAGTGCGAAGCCGCCGGTCCGGGCGGAAGCTTCCAGCAACGACGCTGTCACAATCGCGCTCCCGGCGACATTGGTCAGATAGACCTGCCGACTCTGCAATCCGGTGCTGTCTTCGAATACCTGTAACTCTGCTGCCATCAGAGACCTCGCTTCTGCATCTGTAATCGGCGACCTTTTCCGCCACCTGCTACCCCACGACCTGACACTCCACGGCCACAGTCCAGCGATCGCTCCCCAACGTCGGCGACCGCTCAATCCTGGTCAGCACGATCTCCCAGGAGTCGGCACCGAGGGTTAGCGTGGTGTTCGCACCAGCGCCCCAGAGCGACTCCAGGTCGGTCAGCTCGTCCGCGGTAATCCCCTGGCCGGTCAGCTTCAGGCGCTGCCTGCGACCACCGCGCCAGAGGAGTCCCCCGCCAGTGAGGGTGCTGACGAGCAGCCCACCGACATCCCTCACTGCCACGATTTCCGGCGTGAGTCCCAAAGTCCGGCCATCGATGCTCACCTGTATTGCCATGTGCTAACTCCCTGTCACCTGCCAGTCTTCGAGTCGCCAGACCATTTCCTCACGCACCTGACCCGCCTCCGCCACCAGCGACCACTCCCGCAAAACAGCCCGCGCTGATTCCAGCATCACCGCATCTGAGTGAAGCCGACAGGTGGTCGGCTGGCCCAGCCAGGCCATCCCTTGCGGCGGATCGCTGGCGTACGCGACACAGCGGAGTTCCAGAGTCCGGCTGGTGGTCAGATGGAAGCGATCCGGCGAGTCCGCGTTGCGTGGGAGCGCGAGTCCCTGGTCGGCAAACTGCAGCTGACAACGGGTGATCTGCCAGATCGTTCCTGCCCCGATTTCCAGCGACATCTGCGGTATTGCCAGTAACGGTGGTGTCATTACACGTCCCCTTCCAGCCACCAGCTCGGCCCCTGCAGGACGAGCCGGCCAACACAGTGCGCCCAGGGACCCGATGATGGAGTCATCGGCTGTGCACGTCGATCCCCAGCCTGCCCCTGACGCTCCAGATGCAGCAGAAGGGTCCCGCGCTGTATCAGGTCGGAGTGCACATCGTCAGGGTCCTGGGGGAGCAGCAACGGCAACATGCCGACCGCACAGGCCTGCTGCAGGGCATCCCACCACTCCCGGACCGGCTCCTGCCACACGCCAGCTGCGGTCAGCAACGTGACATCACAGGTCAGCTGCAACCAGCCCCCCTGCTCGTTCAGGACCGATGAGACTCGCTGCCCCAGGCAGGGTTCCCACTGTCGACTCCGTTCTTCCAGGACCAGCAGCGGCAGCGAAGATGGCGTTGCGGGGGGCGGGCCTGGCACCACGGTGAGATCCGGGAGCGCGGTCGCCAGATGCTGGATCAACGACACCAGCCACCAGCGGGTCGATGTTGTAGCAACCAGCGTCATGACGACACCTCCAGCGGTCGACAGCGCAGGAGGCGACAGGCACCGTGCGGATGCTGCTCATGGACTGACTCCACCTGCCAAAGTCGCCCATCAAGGGAGACCACCGCTCCCGCTGGGACCGCCGCCAGGGTGATCAGATCCATCGCTCCGGCCTCCGGAGCCAGCGTGGTGTACCAGAGACGCGACTCAAGACCCCGGCGCAGCATCGGCACCTGGCCCTGCAGTCGCCACTCGACCGCCGGTGGTTCCCCCCGGGTGGCATCGCCGCCGGTGAGCACGCTGACCCACCAGGGGACCGACTCCAGTTCGCCGATGTCCGCCAGCTGTCGCCACCAGCGACGCAACCAACTCACCGACGCTCCCGCTTTTACGTTTCCTGCCATTTCAGTCGATCCACCCGATGCTGAAAATGCGCATAACTGCCGTATCCACGCAGCGTTTTGATAGCCGAGGCGATCGCCACCTGCCGCGCCATCAGGTCTGTCCCGATCCCCGGCATCCGCAACGCCAGCACGACGGATGGGTCGAGCTGCAGGACTTCCAGGCAGCGGGCCGCCGCCAATGGCACGGACTCCCCCGCCGCCGCCAGCTGCGTATCGATAGCGGCATCAGAGAGCTGCGCCCAGGCGTAGTCCGCCAGGAGCACCGCCCCTTCCTCCGGCGCGACCGGAAAGGTCACCAGTCCGTGGATCAGGTCCACTTCCACCGTATCTGTCACATCCGCGCCATCCAGCAGGACCAGAAGCGATCCCTCCATCACCGGATGGCCGGCGAGTTCGAAGACCGTGCGACGGCCATCACCGAGGCCCGGCATCTCGCCGAGCACCCAGACCGGCTGGTCCCAGATCAACTGCCGCACGGCATCACGCAACGACTCACTGCTCACAGGGCACCTCCATTGGCCGGAGAATCAGCGACGTGTCGCCACGCGCCGATTCCCCGGCTCCCGCACACTCAGGTCATCACACTCTGCTCACGCCCGAATGCCTCAGCCGAGGCTCGGCAGACCCGCATAGAAACTCCGCCAGTCGAGAATCGCGCCCCCCAGGACCAGACGCCCCTTGTAGGCCAGGAGGTCCCGCTCGAAGTCCTCTTTCACCAGGACTTCCGGCGTCTCCCGCCCATTGAGGAAGCCGAGTTCGAGGGTCGGCGAGGAAGCAGGCTGAGCGATGAGATACCAGTCCTCCGGACGGGTCAGCAGGGGCTCCACAATGACCTCCACCAGCCCATGCAGGACATTCACATCGTTGGTGCTGCCCCCCGGTACCAGGCTCGAGTGCACCAGGGTCTTCGCCTGAAACTCCAGCTCCGGCGGGACCACGAGGTACCCCGGCACGATGTGCAGCGGATGCCCCTTTTCGCTGAGCTGCGAGCGCATCGCCGTGATGCCCGCCTGCAGTCCCTCAACATCCAGGAGATCCGTCGACTGATTGGTCCGGCTCCCATCGAAGAGAGGTGCACCGTCGTAGATCGGGTCCGCACTGGTAAGGAGTCCCACCACAAAGTCGCCCACCGTGTTCATGGCTCCCTGGGCGAGGTCGTGGCCGATGTGCTGGAAGGCTCCGAGGTCATCGTTCACAAACATTTCCCAGGTGAACTCCAGGACCAGTTCGTACTTCGCCGGCGAGTAGTCCACGCGATAGCTCGAGAAGTTGCCCTGACCAGCTTCCGCTCCTTCGAGGACCACGCCGAACCGATCCGTATCGCTCCGGCGCAGGCGACTCACCGGCTTCAGGTCGCCGAGCGACGCGATCCGGGCGTACTTCCGCCAGGTCGGCGTCTGCAGCGCGGCTTGCGCAATGAGCGCTCGCTCCACCTGCGACTGGGCTCCGACCAGATCGGGGAAGTCCGAGGTCGTCGCCTCCCGAATCGACTCCCGCTGTCGCACGGCCTGCTCCTGAAAGATCTCCAGGGCGTGTCGCTCGAAGTCGGGATCGGCCAGGACACGCTCAATCAGCCGTCCCCGACGTCCCTGCTCGTGCGCCCGCATCGCCCATTGCTGCAACAGTCCCATTCCATACCCTCCTGCCAGGTCTGCTGACCTGCTGACTCAAGTGAGAAATGACTACGGTCGAGTTGGAAGCGCTCCGGGAGCGCGTTACGTATCGGTGGTCTGCTGCAGCCGACACTGGAAGCGTTGCGCGCTGTCGCTCGCGGTCACGGCGCGCCCAAAGATGACCTTCCCCGCTCCGCTGCTCGTACTCAGGGCGAAAGTCGTGGTGTTGATGTAGACCAGCGCGCCGGCCACGACCCCAGCCAGCGTCAGCGTGAAGATCCCCTCCACCTGGAACGTGAAGGGGGTCCCACTCGACGCGCTGATCAGCGCGACGCCGTTCAGCCCCGCGACTCGCAGCGCCTGTCCGCTGCTGACATTGGCTGGCGCGGTCAGCGTCACCACCCGCCCACTCCCGGCATAGTTCAGTGCCATCGTCACTCCTTTCGGAACTCGTGGTCCCGCATCTGATTACTTACGAATGCTGTTGCAGCAGCCAGGCTCTGGTCTCCCGACGCCGGCCCGCCAGCGCCACCAGGTCGATTTCTTCAGCGCTGGTAGCGACACTCTCGAAGAGCTGCTCGACCTGTCCTCCGGCAGCGGGCACCGTCACAAAATCCACCGACTGGATATCCGTCAGCGACTCCACCACCCGCCACATCGCCCCATCGAGACTCGCCAGCCGCGTCACTCCAGTTCCGGCGATCGATAGTCCCCCCGCCAGCCCCTCTTTCAACAGTGTGGCGAGAGCCGGCTGCGATGCCGTCAACCTGATCCGCCCACGAATGCGGTCCTGGTCGAACCAGGCCGCTTCAACGACGCCGGCAACATCCCGGACCGACCGGGACCCCACCTGATGATCGAGATAGCAGGGAACTCCCCGGAGTCGGGGGACTGCTTCCTGCAGGGTGCTGACGGGATACCAGGTGCCATTCCGACTCGGCCCCGCCGCCAGCAACGTCCCTTCCACGATCAGCCCAACTCCCGACCGCAAGTCAGGCCCACTGTCCGCTTCCAGTGCGATTCGATTCATTCATCCTCCTGCTTCGCAACCGCAGTCTCGGCAGCGATACGCGCCTCTTCTGCGCCGACATCGGGAATCCAGGGGATCAGGCTTCTGGCAGTCCGCTGTGAAATCAGTCCCAGTTCCAGTTGTTGCGCCAGCGTGGTCGTAAGCGTCTGGGCATCCCGCAGACCTGGTGCAGGGAGCGTCAGTTCCAGAGTCCCCACCACCCCTGCCTGCGCGAGAATCCGTTCAAACACGCCACGAAACAGACTGATGACTCGTCGCTGATGTGCTTCAAAGCGCTTCAGCATCGGGAGTTCCGCCGCCTGGGCGGTCGCGAGATTCGACGCCGACAAATCACCCACATAGTGCTCCGCAAGGCCCGCCCCGGCGAGGATCATCAGCTTCAGCGCCCGGCCATCCGCCGAGGCGTCATCGGCCCCCACTTCCGGTGCCAGGACCTGCCACTCTTCCTGTTCATTCACCACAAGCACCGATCCGGGTCGCGGAATCAGCGACTCCGCCGGTCCCTGCCCCAGCGAGGGCTCCGGCGTGATGCCCCAGCCAGGGACTTTTCGCAGGAAGGCGAATGCCCCCCGGGTCCGGTTGATGCGGAGCCGATCCAGTAGCCACTGGTCGTAGCGCTCCACCCAGGGAACGATCCGCGCCAGGTCCGGGATCCCACGGTCCTGCGGCAGGCCGGCCTGCGTCCGGATCCAGACCACGGTGTCCGCCGGGTGCTCCCGACGTTCTACCTTCCCTCCGACGTACCGCTCTTCCACCAGTCGCACCAACTCACCGGCGCGATCCCGCTCGATCTGCGTGATGCTCGTGGGGGGAATCAGACGCAACAACGGCCAGGCAGCAGTATCCCGGGACTCCAGGCAGACCATCGCTTCACCATAGACCGCCAGATGCGCCGCGACTCCCCGCTGGAGTCCCTCCCATTCCGGCTGACTCGCGATACAGCCATCAATCGTCTGCTGTGCGGCTGGTTCGGCAGCGGTGATCGTCAGTCCGGATCCCACCGCAAAGTCGCAGAGCAAATTCACAATCTGCCCGACGAGGGGATGCGTGAGCCACAAACGCTCCACCTGTCGCTGCATTTGCGCTGCCTCCGGACCGGCAACACTGGCAGTCAGTGACTGCCAGCCCTGCTCCGGTCGCAGCAGGCTTTCCTGCAGGGCGTAGCGAAGGGGAGGCGGGGTATCAGACTTTGGTTGCTCGCGCCGATGTTGCCAGCGCTGGAAGAAGGGGAAGGTTCGCATCTCAGGCAGTCACAGACAGTTCGTCCGGACTTCCGCCACCAGAGGCCGAAACTATCTCGTCAGGAGCGGCAACAATCCCCAGTACCAGTCATCCAACTGCTGCTGCATGTAGAGCTCCATGATCGCGCCGGTCATCACAAAGCTGAGAATCAGGATGATCAGCCCAACGCTCGCCTTGAGCGGCAGGCCCACCATGAACACATTCATCTGCGGGACCGCCCGGGCCATGACCCCCAGCCCGAGGTCCACGAGGAAGATCGTCCCTACCACTGGCAGCGCAATCTGCAGACCCGCTACAAACGTCCCCTGCAACATCCTCACCAGCAGATCGACCGCCGGGCCGGTCAGCGCGAGACTTCCCGGCGGAACCACCCGGACCGACTCCACCAGCCCCCGGAGCGCCAGGTGATGCCCATCCATGGCCAAAAAGATGAGCATCCCCATGAAGAACAACAGCTGCCCCAGCACGCTGACCTGTTCCTGTGACAACGGGTCCACGACGTTCGCGACCGTGTACCCCATCTGGAAGCCCTGCAGAAAACCAGCGAGCTGAAATGCCCCGAAGATAAACGTCACCACCAGCGACAGCAGCAGCCCAATCGCGGTCTCGCTGATCAGCATCGCAAGAAAGCGGTAGTCCAGCCCGGTCACAGAGAGTCCGGAAGCCGCCACGGTTTGCGGCAGGGTCACCGGCGCCGCCAGCAAGGTCGTAGCCGCCAGAAAGGCCCCCAGTACCAGCTTCCATTGCGCGGGCACCGCCGGCGCACCGAAGAGTGGAACGCTTACCAAAAATGCGGTGTAGCGTGTGAGGAGGAGGAAAAAGGTCAGTCCCAGAAGCGCGACATCCATGACCCTGACGGCCTACCGGACATAACGCCCCAGGTTCCCGAAGAGCACGCTGGTCCAGTCCACCAGCTGATCCGAGACCCAGGGACCGAACAAAATCAGCACGACCGCGATGGCAATGATCTTCGGCACGAACGTCAGGGTCTGGTCGTTGATGCTGGTCACCGCCTGGAAAATGCTCACCAGCAAACCCACCACCAGCGCGACCACGAAAGTCGGAGCCGCCATCAGGAGCGCGAGACTCATCGCCTCCCGTCCCAGTTCGATGTAGAGCGTCCTGTCCATCCCTGCCTCGTCCTCTCAGGTCGCCAGCCTTGACAACCACGGGTATGCTAGCGCACCCATGACCCGCGAGTGGCCCGCCTGCATCGCCATCGACCCCGGGACCGGCAAAGTCGGTCTCTGTCTCTTTCGCGCTGATGCCACGGTGATGCTGCGACGGGTCCTGCCGGTGGCGGAACTCGCCGGCTTTCTCGCCCAACATCCAGGGGTACCGCTGGTACTCGGCGAGGGAACCGGACAACTGCGACTCCCGGCGGGGCATCCTATGATCCACATTGATGAAGCCCACTCAACGCAGGAAGGGCGTCGGCTCTGGCGACGCGCTTACCCGCTCCTGGCCTTCCTGGAGCTCTTTGGCTACAACCCACCCAGCGATGGTTACGCGGCGGAGGTCATCGGTCGACGCGCCCTTGCAGCGGGGCTTATCCCCAGCCTGAATCGCGATCCGGTCCCTTAAAGCGCGCGCCCCGACCCCGGGGGCGTCGCTCTTCCCCCTCCACTTTCAGCGCCAGGTGAAACTCCCCGAACAGCTGCTGCACAAGCCCCGCGCTGGTCCGGAAGACCACCGCGATGTCGCTAAACGACTTGCCACCCTCATAGAGCGAGTACATCTGCATGGCAATCCGCTCCCGTTCATGGGGATCTTCCGGCGCTTCCAGCATCGGCCCTTCAGGCTCAGCCGGAGCGGGGGGCTCGGGAGCTGCTTCATATGGAGCGCCGACCGCGCCACCCAGACGGGGCACCCGCCGCGAGCCAGTGGTCTCTTTTGCCGCGACAGTTGCACGCACCGGGGTCGCGGCGGTGCTCCGGGTCTTGGGCTTCGCCTTGACTGTAGAGAGGCGTCGCAGTGGCAGATGATGTAACTGGAACAGCGCCCGCAACTGACCAACTGTCAGTTGCGCCAGCTTCGCGACATCCTCCAGTTCATCCCCAGCGTCAAAGCGCTCCCAGTACGCCCGGACCCTGGATTCGTCATCTGCCAGCTGGGGCTTCGTGGCCGCAGCTTTGATGCCCAGCCCATGCTGCTTGAAGCAGCTCCGCATCTGACTGATCGTTATCTTGTACTCGTCAGCGAGGAGCGCCATCGGTTCACCCGCCTTATAGCGCTCGTACATGGCCCTGGCCAGGTCAACAGGCCAGGCCCGGGTGCCACGAGGACGAATCTGAAAGCCTGCCCGACGGAAGAAGTTCCCCACCGTCACCGGACTCACCTTGTATTCCGTCCCGATCTCACCGAGGGTCGCGCCAGCCTCATAGCGGGCATACATCGCCTGGACCAACTCGTCGTTGTAGGTGGACTTGCGACCCCGGGGATTGCCGGTGCGGCTCCCAGGCTCCCGAGGCGGCGGCGGCGGGAAACGGACCAAATCCGCTTCATTGAGTGGCAGGAACCGATGATGGAACTCCTGGAGCATCTCCTCCAGGGGCATTCCAAAATCGTCGGCGACTTCTTCCAGGGTGCGACCACCCCAGTAATCCGCGTACATCGCCCGTACGCGCATGCTCTTGTTTGCTGGCATCCCCTCACCGGCGCCACGCAGACCGTGTTCGGAACGGGCACGAATCGACCCAGGACGGTGGTCACGTTGTCCCGGCTAACGCAGTAATCCCCGACTGGGATCACTCACAGCAGCCGTAGCCGCATCCAGGAGAGTCGTGACCGCTTGCGTGGAGGCCGCCTCACAATATAGGCGAAGTAGCGCTTCCGTGCCGCTCGGTCGCAACAGCAGCCAGCCATCCGCAAACCAGAGCTTGATGCCATCGAGGGTTTCCACCCGCTCGACCCCATAACCCGCGAACGATCCATCCCGGCTCGCCTGCTGCATGATCGCCTCCAGCTCCGCCCGGTCGGCCACCCGCGCCAGGGGAAGATCCCGGCGTTCGAAGGCCACCGGACCAAACTCCGCCTGCAGTTCATCGTGCAGCGCGGCCAGCGACATCCCCCGCAGGTGCATCAGCCGCAGCGTCATCAGCCCGGAATACATCCCGTCCCGCTCCGGCAGGAACTCCACGAATCCCAGCCCCCCCGACTCCTCGCCCCCCATCGCAATGGACCCATCCGCCAGCATCAGCGAAATATGCTTGTAGCCCACCGGGACCTCCCGGCAGTCCAGGCCGTACTTTTTGGCGATACGGTCCAGCAGCATCGTCCCTGAAAAAGTCTTCGCGATGGCCGGGACCGGAAGCTCGCCCAGCTTCAGGCGATTCAAAAGGATGAGGGGATAAAAGAGCTGGCTCGACAAAAAGCGACCCGCCTCATCCACCAGACCCAGCCGATCCGCATCCCCATCGCAGGCGATCCCCACACTGTCCGGGGTCGCCCGTACTTGCGCAATCAGATCAGGAAGCCACTGCGCCAGCGGCTCCGGATGAAGCTCTGTCGCCCGGGTCGCCTGCGCTTCGTGCAGCGACCGGACCCGCAGGCCAGTCCCCTCCACGACTTCCGGGAGCCAGCCCACCGATGCCCCGTGCATGGGGTCAAAAATGATCGTTTTCCCCGGCAGCAACCCGGACTCCAGCGGCAGGGCGTTGCGGAGGGCCGCGATGTACCCCCCCCGGAGGTCCACCGCCTGTGGCGGATGCTCCTTCGCGACTGCGCAGGCCTGCGCCCGCTCCGGATGCGCGAGAGCTTCTTCAACTTGCCGGGTAATCTCCTGGGTGGCAGAGCCGCCATAGTGCGGCTTCAGCTTCAGACCATTGTCGGTGTAGGGGTTATGCGAGGCTGTCACGATGAGCGCGAGGTCGTAGCCCTCGTCCCGCGCAGCCCGGGCGATCACCGGCGTGGGCGTCGGACGATCTGTCAGGTCCACCACAAAGCCATACGCGGCGCAGACTTTCGCCAGATGCGTCGCGAACTCCGGGGAGTCGGGGCGACGGTCATACCCCACCAGCAGCCGGTTGGTCGCCGGACGTGTCAGGGCATCCGGGAGCCCCGGCAGCGCAAGCACCCCGCTGACGCTGGTTTCCCGCAGCCAGGTACAGACCCCCCGTCCCAGGTGCGTCACCAGCGCCAGATTGAATTGTTCCGGCACCCGACCTCGGATGCCATCAGTACCGAACGCCAGGGGGGTCGCGGCCGCGTCAGCCGCCGGATTCGCAGGGGATGCACTCATGCCCCGGAGGGTGCCACATTTTCCTCAGCCCGGACAGGCGTCCTGCGTTCCAGGGCGCACATCCAGGCGAACCCGGGAACGAGGAAGTAGAGCCCGGTCGGTGCGCCGATGATGTTGTTCGTCCAGGCCGTGATCAGCAGCGGCGCGACACTCGCGAGATACCCCATGGTCAGGGCGCGTTCCCAGGGAGCGAGGGACTCCTGTCGTAGTCCACGGAGACCCACCCGGAAAAAGGTCGCGTAAGTCCACAACAACAGCGCTAGCCCCACCAGTCCGAATTTCAGGACATACCACAGATACCCGTTGTGGAGATACGCCTCCTGACTCGCCGGCTCATGCCCCCGAAAGCGCTTGTTGATCACTGCGCCCGGACCCCGCCCGACCAGCCAGTCCCCGGCCATTTGCTCCAGCGCCGTTTCGGTCTCCAACTCCCGATAGAGGTCTGAGGACCCATCGGCGTTCGCGAACCGACCCGTCACATACTCCTCGCTCGCTGCTGCACGCTCCCGACCGGCGGTGACATCCAGTACCCGCTCGGTGACGACATAGAGCGCGGCGGTCCGCAGGCGCGGCACCGCCGCCATCCCCAGCCCCAGCACCAGCGCCATGATCCCCAGGAGCCACCAGAGGCGGGATGCCAGCCGACGTCGCTCTGTCCCCGGCGACATCGCAGCGTGTAGCAGGATCAGACTCAGGATCAGCTGTGCGATGGCACTTCTGGAGAGGGTCGCCAGTGTCCGGAACGTCAGCATGAGCATCGCAACGCCCGTTAGTGCTCGCAGGCGGGAGGTCCGCTCCAGCACCAGCAGATCGAGCGCCAGCAGGACTGGCACAAAGGTCCCGGCGAGGTCCGGACTCCCTCCTACTGCCATCCGGATCACATCGGTCAGATACTCCGGACTGGTGAAGATGCCAGGCCCAGTCAGATCAATCAGCAACGCCAGGCCATGCACGACCGCACCGGCAGCGCTCAGGCCGATCAGCTGGAGCCAGCCCCGACGGTCGCTCACCAGTCGGCCATACAGCACCGCACTGCCCCAAAAGAGGATGACATGGAGGTCATACAGCATCGGCAACGGATTCACTCCATGCCCGATACTGAACAGACACCAGATCGCCGCCAGCGCCATGAAGCTGACCAGCGCTCGCTCCAGCCGCCCCAGATACCAGCGGTCGCCGCTCAGAATCAGCGAGAAGCCCGTGCCGGTCCACGACATCGCGAGCAGCACGATGCAGCCGAGCATGGCATGAAACTCGAAGGGGATCTCATACCCGATCGTCCCTTCCCCACTCTTCATCGTGGGGATGCGATTCACCGACGTGAACAACGTCAGAGTCGAGAGCACCAGTTCCCCCCCCAAGGCAAGCAACAGCCCGGTCCGGGGAAAGAGGAACGCTACTGCACAGAGAATCAGGCCCCCTGCGACCGCCAGTCCTCGCAGGCCCATCCCCAGCCCCAGTCCCCAGAAGAGCACCAGGAAGAGGAGCGCCAGGATCCAGTCCCAACGACGCAGCACCCCCGGGGGAATCCCCGGAGTCAGGTCTTCCTGCTGTGAAAAGGACTGGACCGCCATCGCGCGAGAGGATACATCCCGAACATCAGCGCAATGACGCTAGCGGCGTCGCTTGCGCTTCTTGTGGATGAAACTTCAGCAACGACTCCATGCTGACGGTCGACCATGGCTCGTGGCAACGCAGCCTCCGTCTGTCACCAACGCGCTCCAGGGCACACTACCCCCCGATGCCCTATACTCGGTGTTTCTCTGTGTCCATGCCCCACATCGAGGTCTGCCGCTCATGCGTTTGTGCAACGCGCCGTCATTGGCCTTACTCCAACTCATAGGAGCCGCCTTCCTGTTGGCGGGCTGTTCCGGACGCGGCGCGACACCGCTGTTGCCCTCCAGCGACCCCGTCCGGCCCGCAGCGGAACTGCCGCTGGAAGTCGCCCCCCGGGATGGGAACCTGGTCCTCGGCCAGGTCTCGGTAAGTGTCGATGGCAACACCGGCAATGTGACCGCTGACCCCGTCCGCCTCAATCAGGCCATCGGCGATGCCTGGCTGGTCGGGCTGAACCAGCTCGATGCCCTCTGCCAGTGCTTCAAGGTCACCGGGGTAACCCGGACGCCAGTCCCTGGCGGTGCGGAAGTGACCCTCCAGGTCGCGTTTGATCACCCCTTTAAGCTCGCTACCCGTCCGGACCTCTTCGGCTGGGACCTGAAGGCGATTCTGGCTACCGACCGGAACGCCATGACCTTCATCAGCCCCGGCGTGACCGTCCCGACGGGCGTGCTCCTGAACGCGACTGGCTACACCGAAGAGTGGACAGATCAGATCCGGACCGCACTGCCCCAGTCCATCAGCGGCGCCTACCCCTATGTCATCCTCGGTGAGGATCGCCGCATCCCCGTCCCCTTCGACTTCCAGCAGCCCCACGGCTGGAATGTCTTCCCCAGTGGCGGCACCAACACCGGCGAGCTGGTGCTGTTTGTCCCCACCAATGACACGCTCAACTTTGATCTCTTCTTTACGGTCGGCTACCAGGTCTCCGCGACCCGGACCACCCGGCAGAATCCAAACTACCAGCCGCCTCGTGGCAACACCCGCGCCCCCTTCCGGGTGGATGCCGAAGTCACCCTAAACGGGCTGACCGCGGCCACGGGCACCTTCGCCACCATGGACCTGGAAATCTTCGACTGGCAGCACTTGTCGCAGCTCGGCAGTGATGTCACCGCCATCAATGTCTATGCGCCCACGCTGACCGCGAATCCCATCAATCCCCCGCTGGGGACCGGCACCGGTCGGGACACGGATCCCATCACCGCGTCTTTCAGCATCAGCAACACGCTGGGGACCTATGCGGGCGGCACCACCTATGCGCTGGTGGAAGTCCGGGATGAACTGCATCAGCAGAATCCCGGGGGCCTCGTGGGGCAGCCTGGCGTCGGCGTGGTCGGCGACAACTTCCAGCCCGCCGGGTCGCTGAACAACGTCCGGACCTTCCAGGTCATTCCCCTGGAGGTCGACAGCAACCTCCCCGGTGACAATCCCACGGCCATCGTGACCAGCACCCCGCCGCACACTGCAGGCGTGCTAAACATCAGCATCAACACCACCGTCCAGTGGGATGCGAGTTCCTCCACCGATCCCGACCCGCCCCTCACCCCCGAAGGGACCATCGTCGCCTGGGAATGGGACTTCGAGTGGGATGGCAACCCCGCGAACTTCGTCGATGACACCGCCGGCAGTGGCACCGTCAATGAGCCGCACCAGTACACCACCGTCGGCACCACCACCCTCGGCTGTCGGGTCACCGATGGCGTCGGCCGCAAGTCCGCCATCGCCGCCATCACCGTGAACATCAGCAACCAGACCCTCCAGCTGGTGCTGGAATCCATCGTCGATGTCGATCGCGCCGGCTGGCTTGCCACGAATGAGCGGGAGTTTGGTCCTGCCCTGGTGGAGCGCTCCACCGGCGACATGGCCGTGAACTTCCACGCTGAGCGGGATCAGGGCGGTGGCGGCTACTACTCCGTCGGCATCATGAGCACCCGCAACAGCGGGACCGGGATGTGGGATCTCGCCGATGGCTCCCTCGGTTCCAGCGGTGGCCTGCAGTATGGCTGGGTCACCAAGACCTGCCCCGCCTGGGCTCTGGGACACACCATCAACACCCATACCTTCACCTGGCGGCCGGATCACCCGACTCTGGCGAACGAGCCGGCCCACGAAATCGTCTTTGGCTACACCTGCCCCAATCCGCCAAACGTCTATGCTGTCAACGCCCGGCATTCCTACGGCACCGATGTCGCCTGCAGCCGGGTTGACAACTCGATCTACTTCTTCGAAGACCGCTTCTCCACCCTCCGCTGCTCGAAGGGGGGCCCGAACTATCCGGACCAGCCCCTCTTCTGGTGGTGG
Organism: bacterium; assembly: GCA_022072165.1. Classification (NCBI taxonomy): domain Bacteria; species bacterium. The sequence goes on from JAJVIF010000001.1 coordinate 1,624,604, forward strand.
GATGACCCGAGCATTGTCTACACCGCGGTCGATGCCCGGCCGTCGGTCGTCTCCCGCTCCCGCTCGACCTTCACCGGGGCCGATGGCAGCCTGCATCTCGCCTACCGCTCCCAGACAGGACATCAGCTGCGCTATGCGAAGAACGCCAACGGCAACAACATCACCTGGACCCTGACCGATCTCGCCACCGATGTCGATCAGACCTTCGGGGACCCCAGCTTCGACCTCGATGAAGCCGGGGGCGCGACCATCGCGGTCACCCGCCAGGCCGGTGCGAACTACGAGATCGTGGTCTTCAACAGTAGCGACAACGGCGCGACCTGGAGCGGCCCCATCGTGGCTGGCCCGAGCTTCACCACCCGCCCGGCGGAAATCGCCGTCTCGGTCCGCTGGATCCTCGGGATGCGGATCATCGTCGTTGGCTACGCCACCCAGGCGACGCCGAGCTTCAGCGAAGCCCGGGTCCGCTGGTCCGCTGATACCGCCACCTGGACCGACCAGCTCATGTCCGCCGGGGCCGATGCCATGCAGCCCGATGTCCTCCTCAAGCGGACCGGCAACGAGTTCTACGGCACCTGGGTGACCCCGGGCACGGCACCCCGCCAGGATGTCGTGGTGCGACGCGGGACGTTCCAGTACCTGTAAGTCGCCGCCGCTCCTGAACACACCACAGGGCACCCATCGGGTGCCCTGTTTTAGTGTGCGGAACCATCGTTGTGCGACTCGAGGCTATACCGGACCCAGCATCTCCAGCGCAGTGAGCGACCCGTTGCGCTTCCGCGTTAACGGCGTCGCTTGCGTTTCTTGATAAACCGAATCACGGCTTTGGAGATGTCTTCGCCGGTGGTCAATTCCACGATGTCCAGTCCCAGCCGTCGTGCCAGGCTCTCCACCCGCATCAGCTCTTCGGTGGCCGCTTCCTCGAGCCATCGACGCACCGCCGGGTCGCTCGCATTCACCAGAAACTGCTCCCGGGTCTCCGGGTCCATCAGCGTGACCCAGCCTTCCATCCCTTCCAGGGCTTCCCCACGATCCCGCACCCGGACCAGCACCACATCATGTCGCGCCGCCAGAATCTTCAGGGGCTTGTAGAGGTCCTCGTCGGTCTGGAAATCACTGACGATAAACACCAGACTCTTGGGGAGCTTGCGAGCACCGAGGTCCATGAGTGCCGGGACTAACGCGGTCCCCCACCCCTCTGGATGAAACTCCAGCAGCGACTCCATGAACCGCAGGAAGTGGTTGCGCCCTTTCCGAGCGGGAAGCTTTTTCTCGACCCGGTCCGTGAAAAGCGTCAGCCCGACCCGGTCCTGATGCTTCATCGCGAGATAGGCAATGGTGCCGGCGAACTCGGCGATCAGCTCCCGCTTGAATTTCTCCCGGGTCCCGAAGTGACCGGAAGCCGAGATGTCGCACAACATGAAGAGCGCGAGTTCCCGCTCTTCTTCAAACTCCTTGATGTGCGGCGATCCGGACCTTGCAGTCACCTGCCAGTCGATGAGCCGGACATCATCTCCTTCCACATACGGTCGCACTTGCGCGAACTCGGAACCCCGTCCCTGAAATGCCGACTGGTACTCCCCCAGCAGCAGGGTATCGACCCGGTGCCGGATCTTGATCTCCAGCTTCTTGATGGCAGCGATGGTGTGCGGCGTCAGCATCTGTGTCCAAGCGTAACAGCCCCTCCCCAACCCCTCAACGCCACCAGCGGTCTCTTTCTGCATTCACTCCCTGTTACAGTCGACCGTAGTTCATGGCGACACAGCCTCCGCCGGTCCCGACTCGCGACCTCACCCTCGCTGCCTGGGAAGGCGCGCCCACCCGGGCGTGGCTCACCCTCACCCAGGGCTCCTTCCTTCGGGGCTTCCTGATTTCCCACGGAGTCGGGAACTTCGCCCTTGCCCTCATCGACAACCTCCCCCTGATGACCCTCCTGGTCCAGCCCCTGGCGACACTGGGACTCGCCCGCTCGGAGCATCTCCGCCTGGTGACCCTCCGGGCAGTCGTCCTGGAACGACTCTGCTTCTTGCTACCAATTCTTCTGGTGATTGGGTTCCACTGGACCACCATCCCGACCTGGTGCCTGGTGCTGCTCGGCTGCTCCTATGGCGCAGGGGCAGTGGCGCTGGCCGCCTGGATGACCTGGCTGGCGGAACTGACCGAGCAGCAGCCCCGGGGCGCGTTCATCGCCCGACGTTCCACCTATGACTCCCTCGTCTCCATCATTCTCGGCCTCGGAGCCGCCGCCCTCCTCGACTGGCTCCTGGATCACTACGGCCCGACTTTGGGCTATCTCGCCATCTTTACCCTGGCTGGATTCGCTGGCGGCGGAACCCTCTGGCTCCTGGCGCAAATCCGGACTCATCCCTCGCAGCAATTCACTGCTCCTCAAACCGACTGGCATCTCCTGCAACGCCCCCTGCGCTCTCCGGATTTCCGTCGCTATCTTCGGTACATCCTGGTGCTGGGGGTCGGGCAGTCGATCTCAGGCCCCTTCTGGGTGGTTTACATGTTGCAGGTCCTGCGATGGTCCTTTGTCGAAATTGCCCTCTACGGCACCCTCGCGACCCTGGCGTCCCTGGCCTGTTACAACTGGTGGGGACGGCTCGCTGACCGGGTCGGGACCATCCCCCTCATCCGGGTCATCACCTACGCCCGCATCATTAATCCGGTCCTCTGGCTCTTTCTGACCCCGGAGAATGCCTGGCTCATCCTGATTCCGGAAGCGATCCTCACCGGTGTCTTTATCGCCGGACTGGTGCCACTCCAGCTGGTCTACGCCCTCAAGGAGGCCAGTGGCGAGGATCGGAGCGCGTTCCTCAGCCTCTTCCACGCCACGCAGGGACTCGCAGCCCTGATCGGCGCCCTCCTGGGCGGGAGCCTTATGACCTGGACCGCCACCCTGGCCCTCCCCTGGGGTGCGGGTTGGACCTTCATGGGCTTTCACCTGGTGTTCTTGCTCACCTCCCTCGCACGACTCCTCGCCCCCAGCCTGCTGCTGGGAATGCACGAACCGGATGCTGTCCGGGTCCGTGATCTCTGGCCCCTCCTGCGCAGCAGCCTCCGCCTCAATCCCACGCGCCCTAAGGCGCATTAACCCCTAATGCCCTATAATCCGACTCTCTCTCTGTCCATGCCCCTCATCGAGGTCTGCCGCTCATGCGTTTGTGCAACGCGCCGTCATTGGCCTTACTCCAACTCATAGGAGCCGCCTTCCTGTTGGCGGGCTGTTCCGGACGCGGCGCGACACCGCTGTTGCCCTCCAGCGACCCCGTCCGGCCCGCAGCGGAACTGCCGCTGGAAGTCGCCCCCCGGGATGGGAACCTGGTCCTCGGCCAGGTCTCGGTAAGTGTCGATGGCAACACCGGCAATGTGACCGCTGACCCCGTCCGCCTCAATCAGGCCATCGGCGATGCCTGGCTGGTCGGGCTGAACCAGCTCGATGCCCTCTGCCAGTGCTTCAAGGTCACCGGGGTAACCCGGACGCCAGTCCCTGGCGGTGCGGAAGTGACCCTCCAGGTCGCGTTTGATCACCCCTTTAAGCTCGCTACCCGTCCGGACCTCTTCGGCTGGGACCTGAAGGCGATTCTGGCTACCGACCGGAACGCCATGACCTTCATCAGCCCCGGCGTGACCGTCCCGACGGGCGTGCTCCTGAACGCGACTGGCTACACCGAAGAGTGGACAGATCAGATCCGGACCGCACTGCCCCAGTCCATCAGCGGCGCCTACCCCTATGTCATCCTCGGTGAGGATCGCCGCATCCCCGTCCCCTTCGACTTCCAGCAGCCCCACGGCTGGAATGTCTTCCCCAGTGGCGGCACCAACACCGGCGAGCTGGTGCTGTTTGTCCCCACCAATGACACGCTCAACTTTGATCTCTTCTTTACGGTCGGCTACCAGGTCTCCGCGACCCGGACCACCCGGCAGAATCCAAACTACCAGCCGCCTCGTGGCAACACCCGCGCCCCCTTCCGGGTGGATGCCGAAGTCACCCTAAACGGGCTGACCGCGGCCACGGGCACCTTCGCCACCATGGACCTGGAAATCTTCGACTGGCAGCACTTGTCGCAGCTCGGCAGTGATGTCACCGCCATCAATGTCTATGCGCCCACGCTGACCGCGAATCCCATCAATCCCCCGCTGGGGACCGGCACCGGTCGGGACACGGATCCCATCACCGCGTCTTTCAGCATCAGCAACACGCTGGGGACCTATGCGGGCGGCACCACCTATGCGCTGGTGGAAGTCCGGGATGAACTGCATCAGCAGAATCCCGGGGGCCTCGTGGGGCAGCCTGGCGTCGGCGTGGTCGGCGACAACTTCCAGCCCGCCGGGTCGCTGAACAACGTCCGGACCTTCCAGGTCATTCCCCTGGAGGTCGACAGCAACCTCCCCGGTGACAATCCCACGGCCATCGTGACCAGCACCCCGCCGCACACTGCAGGCGTGCTAAACATCAGCATCAACACCACCGTCCAGTGGGATGCGAGTTCCTCCACCGATCCCGACCCGCCCCTCACCCCCGAAGGGACCATCGTCGCCTGGGAATGGGACTTCGAGTGGGATGGCAACCCCGCGAACTTCGTCGATGACACCGCCGGCAGTGGCACCGTCAATGAGCCGCACCAGTACACCACCGTCGGCACCACCACCCTCGGCTGTCGGGTCACCGATGGCGTCGGCCGCAAGTCCGCCATCGCCGCCATCACCGTGAACATCAGCAACCAGACCCTCCAGCTGGTGCTGGAATCCATCGTCGATGTCGATCGCGCCGGCTGGCTTGCCACGAATGAGCGGGAGTTTGGTCCTGCCCTGGTGGAGCGCTCCACCGGCGACATGGCCGTGAACTTCCACGCTGAGCGGGATCAGGGCGGTGGCGGCTACTACTCCGTCGGCATCATGAGCACCCGCAACAGCGGGACCGGGATGTGGGATCTCGCCGATGGCTCCCTCGGTTCCAGCGGTGGCCTGCAGTATGGCTGGGTCACCAAGACCTGCCCCGCCTGGGCTCTGGGACACACCATCAACACCCATACCTTCACCTGGCGGCCGGATCACCCGACTCTGGCGAACGAGCCGGCCCACGAAATCGTCTTTGGCTACACCTGCCCCAATCCGCCAAACGTCTATGCTGTCAACGCCCGGCATTCCTACGGCACCGATGTCGCCTGCAGCCGGGTTGACAACTCGATCTACTTCTTCGAAGACCGCTTCTCCACCCTCCGCTGCTCGAAGGGGGGCCCGAACTATCCGGACCAGCCCCTCTTCTGGTGGTGGGATGACCCGAGCATTGTCTACACCGCGGTCGATGCCCGGCCGTCGGTCGTCTCCCGCTCCCGCTCGACCTTCACCGGGGCCGATGGCAGCCTGCATCTCGCCTACCGCTCCCAGACAGGACATCAGCTGCGCTATGCGAAGAACGCCAACGGCAACAACATCACCTGGACCCTGACCGATCTCGCCACCGATGTCGATCAGACCTTCGGGGACCCCAGCTTCGACCTCGATGAAGCCGGGGGCGCGACCATCGCGGTCACCCGCCAGGCCGGTGCGAACTACGAGATCGTGGTCTTCAACAGTAGCGACAACGGCGCGACCTGGAGCGGCCCCATCGTGGCTGGCCCGAGCTTCACCACCCGCCCGGCGGAAATCGCCGTCTCGGTCCGCTGGATCCTCGGGATGCGGATCATCGTCGTTGGCTACGCCACCCAGGCGACGCCGAGCTTCAGCGAAGCCCGGGTCCGCTGGTCCGCTGATACCGCCACCTGGACCGACCAGCTCATGTCCGCCGGGGCCGATGCCATGCAGCCCGATGTCCTCCTCAAGCGGACCGGCAACGAGTTCTACGGCACCTGGGTGACCCCGGGCACGGCACCCCGCCAGGATGTCGTGGTGCGACGCGGGACGTTCCAGTACCTGTAAGTCGCCGCCGCTCCTGAACACACCACAGGGCACCCA